>NZ_JBHSIR010000007.1:0-156021 GCF_042653605.1 Pseudonocardia sp. GCM10023141 | reverse complement strand
CCCCGCACGAGCCAGGGTGGGGCCAGATCAGACCATCACAGTGGGGCCAGATGGGGTTGTCATTCTCAGACGTCGATCTCGCTGGCGTGCCCGGGGTCGGGGTCGAACTGCCACGTGCCGTTGATCTGCCAGGTGAACACCAGGTGGTGCGGCGGTTCCCAGAGCAGCACGCGGCCCCAGTCGCACTCGGTGCCGTCGACACCGCGCTCGAACCAGCGGCCCCCCACGCCGGGTTCCAGGACCACCTCGGCGACGTCGGCCGCTCCGATGTGGAACTGGTGTGGCCGCCACGAGTTGATCGAGCCGGTGAACACCTCGAAGGCCTGATCGATCGGTACCGCGACGGTGACCGTGCCGGTGATCGGGGGAATCGGCGCAGAAGTGGTCATGGCATGTCCTGTCCGGGATCGGGGGGCGTCGCTGTCTCGGTGACCTTGTGGAAACCGGTCAGGGCGTCGCTCCAGACCCCGTCCAGCCAGGTCCGCAGCGCCGTGACGCCTTCGGGATTGGGGCGGTAGATCCGGCGATTGCCTTCGGCGTGGCTGACGACCAGCCCGCCGTCCTTGAGTACCCGCAGGTGTTGGGACACCGCGGGACGGCTGATCGGCAACTGGTCGGCGAGCTGCTGAACCGACCGCGGACCGCGGGCGAGCAGCTCGAAGATGGCACGACGGGTCGGGTCACCGAGCAGACCCAACCCCGCATCTCCGTAAGCTGACACGAACGGTAGGCGTAATCGCACGTAGCCCAGTCGGGCAAGGATGCAGTTGTCAGCCGGTCGGTGGGAGGCCGAACCGGTCGGGAATGAGCGCACCGCCCAGCGTCGGGCTGCCGCCATCGCCGATGCTCCGATCACGCGCAGCTGGCTGCGCCGGCCGGCGAGCCAATGACGTAGTCCGCCGTGATCGTTCGACGGCTTTCATCCATTGTGGACGATGTTATCTATGCATGACCTTCTATGCGGACAGGCCTGTCACGACAAGAGACGGCGGGCGGTGACGCAACGCATTGGCGCAGGTCACGAAGCCCTGACGAGCGGTTTTCGGGACTCGCCCGCAACCGAACTCGATCTTTCGACGAGTAGACGGTCGACCAAGTACCCCTCGCCGGGCAGAGAGCTCCAACGATGGGATTCTAGGTCCTGGGCTCGAGATCGGGGTCTTCAACCGAAGGCCTCCAAGACCTTGGCATTGTGGCTGGTCACGGTCTTCCGGCCCATGTAGCGGTCCATGGTGATCGAGGGGCGGGCGTGGCCGAGCTGATCGGCGATGTCGCGGGCACTGCGGCCACTGGCGTCCAGGAGGCTGGCGACTGTCTTGCGCAGAACGTGGCTGGTGGCCCATTCGAAGCCGGCGAGTTGGAATGCGTCCTTGAGATCGGCAGCCGTGTTGGAAGGGTCCCGCAGCATGCCCCTCGGTGACGGGAACACCGGTCGTTCGGGCGTCGCCTCGAACGTGTCGCGACGCAGGCTCAGCATCGCAACGCACCAGTCCGGCAGCTTCAGCGTGCGGTTGCTCGAGGCCGTCTTCGGTTCGGGTTTACGCCAGAGGCCTTGACCCT
Source organism: Pseudonocardia sp. GCM10023141 (assembly GCF_042653605.1). NCBI lineage: Bacteria > Bacillati > Actinomycetota > Actinomycetes > Pseudonocardiales > Pseudonocardiaceae > Pseudonocardia > Pseudonocardia sp. GCM10023141. Next base: position 154,461 of record NZ_JBHSIR010000007.1, on the reverse strand, counting down.
TGAGTCGGATGACGGTGGCTTCGACGGTCAGTTTGCCGGCGTCGAGGTCGACGGAGCGCCACAACACCCCACAGGCTTCTCCGATCCGCATGCCGGTCGCGAGCATCGTTGCGACGAAGGCCGGGATGTCGCGAGCGATAGCTTGGTCGTCGTAGGTGAGGAAGGCGAGCAGTTGCAGGCCCTGTTCCTCGGTGAACGCCCGTGGTGCCTTCTTCGGTTTGGTGGAGATGGGCGAGGTGTCCCGGACCGGGTTGCCGGTCAACGCGTCGTGGCGGACGGCGAGCCCGCAGACCTGCCCCAGGACGGTCTTGGTCTGCTTGGCGAGGCCGGCTCCGTGTTTGGCCTCCACGGCGCGCAGATGGCGATCGACGAGCCCCACGGACAGTTCGCGGACCCTGACGCTGCCCAGTGCCGGGAGGATCTGTTTGTCGAGGCGATCCCGGTAGGCCTGCAGGGTGTTGGGGGAGCGGTCCTTCCGCTGGAAGTCGGCAAACCACAACTCCGCGACGGCCGCGAACTTCGTGTCGGCCGTGACTTCGGCGTGTGCGTCGATCCGAGCCCGATCCCGCAGAGCTGTGGAGAGGGCCCGCTCGGCCGCAGCTCGGGATCTCCCCGTCCGCTCGCACTCGCGCACGACGCCGTCGAAGTCTCTGACGTAGCAGCGGGACCGGAACACGTCTCCTGCCGCGTAGGTGCGGACCTTGCCGTGTGTTCCGATGTCCAGTGCTGGGCGACCCACAGTCCCGCCTCTCACTTGGGTACCTCTCCGGCCTGACACTACGTCATTCCTGGTTTATTCCTGGCTATGGCTGACGAACCTCGACAAGTGACGAAGACCGAACGTCAGATTCTTGATCTCTATCAGGAATTCGTCGCCAGGTCAGAGGGCAATACAGGCGATCGATGCTGAACGATGACGAGTCTCGCTAGTGCGGATATCTTTAATCGCAGGGTTACTGGTTCGAGTCCAGTCGGAGGAGCAACATCCCCAGGTCAGAGGCTTGACGGGGGTACGCATCAAGATCCTCACCGACGGCGTCGGGGTCCGCCGCTTTGTCCACGTGAACACACGGGTCGTAGGCGGTGTAGTCGCTCCGCGGCCGCTCAGCGGCGCTGACCGATCCCGTGATGGCCGTCGTTCGCGGTGGGTATGTCGACTGGTCATCTACGCCTGACTGCCTCAGCCGCCGATGCAGGTTCGCGCCGACGCACCCGCTCTCCGGCGGCAGGCAGGGTGATCAGCAGCACGGCTGCTCCGAGTAGTGCGATGACCGCGATCCAGCCCGCGCCCACGTGCATGGCGTGGATGAAGGCATTGTCAGCGGCCTGAGCTAGATCGGGCCGGTGGATGGCGGTGGCCACGTGGCGGGCCTGTTCGGCCGAGACTCGCGCCTGATCCTGCACCGGACCCGGTACGCCCGCGAGCGAGGGTTCGATCGCGCGGCGGTACCCGATCGACATGATCGAGCCGCCCACGGCGATCCCGATCACGCTGCCGGTCTGTCGCACGGTGTTGGTGACGGCCGATCCGGCACCGGCCTGTTCCAGCGGCAGGTTGCTGATCAATGCGGCCGTGACGGGGCCGATCACCATGCCGATCGAGAGACCCTGCACCAGCAACAGGAGCTCGATCCAGGCGAGCGGGGTCTGCAGTCCCAGGAATCCGTACCCGCCCATGGTCAGCGCAGCCACGGCGAGCGCCGGCAGGGCGACGGGGCGCAGCGACAGGCGGCGAACCAGGCGGGTGCCCAGCGGTGCCCCCACGAGCGCGCCGGCGGCGGTCGGGATGTTGGCCAGCCCCGCCTGCATCGGCGAGAACCCGAGCGCGCCCTGCAGGTAGAACGCGTTGTAGAAGGTAACGGCGGCCACCCCGAAGAGCAGCAGTCCGAGCGCCACGTTGCCGCCACCGAAGGCGCGTTGCGCGAGCAGTCGCGGATCGAAGCCGGGCGACTTGGCGCGCAGTTCGGCGAGGACGAAACCGGCCAGCAGAACAAGGCCCAGAACGATCGGCGCCCAGACGTCGGGGCGGCTCCACTCGGTCACCTGTCCCGCCCGGATCAACCCGTAGGCCAGCGCCACGAGCCCACAGATCGACAGCAGCATTCCGGCGGGGTCCAGCGGCCGCCGGGTGGGGCTGCGGAAGTTCGGAACCAGCAGGGCGAGCCCGACCAACGCCAATGCCGCGACCGGGACATTGATGAGGAAGACCGAGCCCCACCAGAAATGATCGAGCAGGAACCCCGCCAGCACCGGACCGGCAGCCATTCCGACACCGGCCGACGTCGAGAAGATGCCGATCGCGGCGGCCCGCGCGGGCCCGGTGAAGGTCCACATGAGGATGGCCAGCATGGCGGGTGTGATCAGCGCGCTGCCCACCCCCATTGCGCCTCGAGCCGCGATCAGCTGGCCGGCGTCGCTTGCGTACGCCGCCCACAGCGAGGACCCGGCGAAGATCACCAACCCGCCGGCGAACACGGTCCGATGACCGAAGCGGTCACCCAATGCGCCGGCGGTGAACATCAACGTGGCGAAGGCCAGCGTGTACGAACCGGTCGCCCATTGCAGCTGACCGGGATCGGCCCCCAGCCCACGGACCGGGTCGGCGAGGGTCTCCAGCGTGGCACTCAGGATGGTGTTGTCCAGCCAGATCAGCAGCGAGCACAACATGAGAACGGTGAGGATCAACTGCTGCCTGAGCTTCGGCAACATGGCAGGAGTGGTCATGAACACCTTCGGATATCGATCGTCGAGGGCTTGAGCGACTGAACGATAAGAAGGTGTCGCGGCACTGTCAAGCTTCGTGTTTATTGTCAAGAATGTTGCGATTCGAGTGGCCCGTATGCCCTCTGGCAGATTTGCCGAACGGCCAATTGTGTGCCCTCGGTGAGATTTGCGATTTGGCGGATCTCATGCCTTCGGCAGGGTTGCGATCAAGCGGATTCCGTGCCCCAGGTCGATGGGCTACGACGCCGCGATGGAGCGGTCAGCTCCAGCGGTGCGCGATGTCGACGACGATCCGATCCGGTCCCGTCAGCGTGAACACCCGGAACGGCAGCCGCGCCCGCACCCCGACGCCCAGTGCGAGTCCCTCGAAGCCGCCGGCGTAGACCACCGACCGCAGCGTCGGGTAGCCGTCGACCGCCACGTTCACGTCGAAGGTCGACGGGACCGGGTTGTTCAGGTTGATCTGCAGCTTGGCGGCACCGGGCACCGGCACCACGGCACCGGAGCCCTCGCGGGTCACCTCGTCGACGTACTGGACGTGGTAGCCCGACGCCGGTCCGGCCAGGTCGATCACGACACGATCCCAGCAGGTGTCGGTGCCGGCGCGGACCTGCTGCACCTCGGCGGTGGCCCCGGCCAGGACGCTCCTGAGGTCGCTGCCCCACGCGGTGTCGCACGAGCCGGGCGCCGCGATAGCGGTCGCCCCGCTCAACAACGAGGCCAGCAGTGCGGCAGTGAGAACGCCGACGATCTTCTTCATGAGATCTCCCCCTGGTGAGAACCGACCTCAACAGGACGTACCGGACGGCCGCCGGGTTGCATCAGGACGCGGTGCGGGCAGACGCGAGGGACGGGCCGCCGCAACGCTCAGCTGTCGGGGAAGTCGCGCGCGTCGCGCAGGCCGCGAACGAACTGGGCGAAGGTCGGCGCCAGCTCGGTCACCGCGTAGTCCCGTTCCTGGTCGACATGCACGATCCGCGGCTCACCTGCCGCACCGACGTCGCGGTAGTCCATGGCGATCATGTCGTGACCGGCGGACGGGCAGTTGGCGACGTAGATCCCCAGCTCGGGATAGCCCCACTCCTCGACCATGAACCGGCCGCCGATCGCACCACACAACGAGTAGCGCAGGCTGCGACCGATGCCGAAGATGCCCGACAGCTCCACGTGATCGCTTGCCCAGCTCGTCGGCGACGGGGCGGGGGAGCAGGTCAGGCGGGGTATGCCGCCGTTGTGCCGACGCATCATCGCCACATAGGACGCCGGAAGCCGGTAGCCCAGCTCCTCCTCCACCAGCATGACGAGCTCATCGGCCGGCGCCGGGGAGACGTAGGTCCGCAGCGCGTAGTCCGAGTCGTCCCACCATTGCGCCGGATCGATGTCGGCGAGGAGATCGACGGCGGGCCGGCTCTCGCTCATGCCCGATCCCGCAGTGACGTGTCGGCAGGGAGGCTGGCCACGTGATCATCGTGCCAGCCGCCGCGCCGCGCACGACTACTCGACATCCTGCTTCGCGTCGAAGGCCTCTTCGGCCGCGGTCGCCTCATCGAGCTGCCATGGCTCTGCGAGGCCGCCCAGCAGGTCGTCCCAACCCGCGGCGGTGGAGCGACGTGCGCGGGCATCGCGGACGACGTCGAGTGACGTCGTCGCTGCCCTCATCAGCACCGGCCAGTTGATGTGCCGGAACCCGCTTGCCGGTGTTGCGGCGATGCTCGTCGTGAGGGTCTTGCCGAGGGACGTGGCTCCGACGAGGGCGTGGCCGGCGAGGAGCAGTTCGGCGCGGAGCGCGGTTTCGGACGGGCGCAGTACCGCCGAGCCCCTGGCGAGCATGGCGCGTCCGTGGACGTGGGTGCGCACCGTGATCTCGGTGGTCATGACGGGCAGCGTGCTGACGCTGAAGGAGCGAAGGTTGGCGCCACTGCCGTACGCCTGATGGGCGAACGTGCGCAGCATGCGGTTGTCCTGCTCGTAGAGCCTGGTCCAGCCGGGGAGCGGCAGGCTGGTGACGGTGACGAAGTCGGCGACCAGGTGCTTTCCCCACAGCGTCAGGGCCTCGGGCAGGTTCGTCACCGGCTCGTATCGATGTCCGCGGAGATTGTCGGTGATGAACTCCGTCCGCTCGCCGTGATCCCAGGTGAAGCCGTGAAATCTGCCCTCACGGATCTGGCGGAGCGCTTCGAACGGGCGGCCGATGTCGTGGCCCGCCGACCGGACGCGGTGGAGGGGGCCGCCGAAACCCTTGCCCGTGAAGTCGATGGGCAGGCCCTTGGCATCCCTCTCCCACCGCCTGATCAAGGGTGAGTCGCTCAGCGCCTTGAGCCGGTCCCGAACGACGGCGTCGATGGACGTGTCGAACCAGGTGGCAGCGATCCCGACCGCGCCGGCGACCGCCACCGCGAGAATGTCGTCGAGCTGCCAGCGGGTCCGGCGGCGCCGGCGCCACAGCTCGAACTCGGCGAGTGCCTGATCGGTGAGCGCGTCGTCGAGATCGATCCGGCCCCAGCCGTGCTCGGCGCGGAGGGCGTCGTTGGTGGCGGTGAGGGACTCGTAGGTCTCGGGCCGTGCGGGCGGGACGGCCAGATCCGCTGGGGTCGTCTCGCCCGCCAGCAGCTGATCGAGGTGCTCCTCGATCGCGGCGAGCCTGCGGTGCTGGGAGTCGAGGTTCCGCCGGATCGCGTCGTCGATCTCAGCCATGGACGGGGAACCTGTCGATGACGACCTGGAGAGCAGCCTCGGCCATGGCGGCGTCGTCCCGCTCCGCTTCCAGCTGCGTGCGGAGCCGCTCGTTCTCCGCGGTGAGCAGGCGGTTCTCGGCGCGGAGTCCGCTGAGCCGCTCGGAAAGGAGGCCGATCTTGGTGGTGACCTCGTCCAGACGCGCCTGCAGGCCCTCGACGACGCGGCGAGCCTTCTCGTCGTCACCCTCGGCGTCGAGGATCACCAGCCGGGTGACGACGTCGAGCTTGATCGCCTCTATCACGATCTGGCCGGCGCTCCATCCACTCCACCTGGCACCGGCAGCCACCGCGCCGGCACCACCGATGGCCCCGACGCCGGTCAGGAGCGCGGTGCCACCGGCCATGCCGAGTCCGCCAGCGGCAAGGGATCCCCCGCCGAGGAAGGCGAGGCCGGCTGACGTCGCCGCCGCTCCGCTCATGCCCAGCGCTCCGCCGACGGCGGCGCCGATCAGGGGAGCGGCGACGCCCATCGTGGCCACCCCGAGGACGAGCCCGGCCGCCGACGCCGCCACGAGCCTGCCCCACCGCACGTTGCGGCGCGACACCGCGCGCGACACCGACGCGAACTCCTCGGTCACCGCCTGGAGATCGCCCGGCCGGAGCGCGGAGAGGTGCCCGCTGATCGTGGTGAGCGCGTCACGTCGCGCCCGGGCGACCCACGCCGCGTCCTCACCCCACGGTTGGTAGGCGCACAGCTCGATCATCATCAGCATCGCCCGCGAGCGGGACGTGACCTGCGCTCCGCACGTGACGGCGGCGGACTCGATCAGCGCACGCTGGTGGGCCGGGACCTTCGCTGCGAGCGCCTCGGCATCGGCTCGGGCCCACAGCGGGAGGCTGTCGCTGCGAGACCAGTAGGTCTCGCCGGCAGTACGCGCGACATCGTCGCGGTAGCGGAGCTTGACCCGCTGCCGGGCGGGGGTCTTCTCGGCAATCAGGTCACGTCCGATCATGACCTGTTGGAAGGTGGTGAGGATCAACGCTTCGTCGGCGTGGAACTGCAGCTCCTGTGCGACGGAGTCGGTCGTCGAACGTGTCATGGGCGCGCGCGGTCCGATCGGGGTCGGGGTCAGCGGCCGGTGGCGGCGTCGACGGCGGTGATCGCGTCGGCAGCGACATCGACGGGCAGCCGTGGGGGAGAGGGCTTGAGGCCCTGCACGACGCGCGCGTAGAAGGCGTCGACCGCGTCGTTGACGCTGGGGACGAACGCCTTGCGCAGCCCGTTGCGCTTGGTGCCCATCGCCGCCGAGGCGGTGAGCCGGAAGGCACGGATCTCGGCCGCGGCGTCGGGGAGCAGTGCAGTGGGGTCGGTTCGGACGTCACGCAGCAACTCGCAGGCAGTCTGCTCGCGGCGAGCGAAGAGAACTTCGATCGTGAGGGTGTCCGGGGCTTCGGTGAGTTGTCGCAGGATCCAGTTGATGCGTCGCTGCGCGCCGCCGTCGCGCGGAGCGTCGACGAGGATCGACGTGCGGATCTGGGCCGTGCGCACGTCGGCGACCACCGCTATCGGACCGGCTGCCCCCGGGATCCGGAGTGTGGCTGACAGGGTGCCCGAGCCGGACAGTTCGGCGGCGGCCGCCTGCGAGCGAGCACCGTGGTCGCGGGCGAGCTTGCGTGGCTGCACGGGAGTGACCGCGACGCCGAGCGTGCTGGTCATGGTGAGGGAGACGTGTCGGATCAGCTTCTCCCAGGACGAGACCACAGTCCCGATCTTGCTGTCGGAGGGACGGAGGGTGCTGGCCGCGACGGCATCGCGGACCGGCACCCATGCGGCGCCCATGTCGTCGAATCCGGCCGCACCCGAGGCGGGGTGCTGCAGGTAGCGGATCAGCTCGGCGAGGACCCACGCCTGGAGGCGGTCGTCCAGGCCGCGGTGCGCGAGTTGCATCTGCGCCTCGTGCAGCACCTCCGACCAGGAGATGTGATGCAGGGCGACCTTGCGCAGCTTGCGGCCGTCGATCCGGAGGGGATGCAGATCACCGACCGGAGCGAGATCGTTGGACAGGGTGACGACGGCGTCGTAGCCCTGCTGGCGGGCCAGGTCCAGGTAGCGTTCGATCTGCTCGTTGCGCAGCGCTGCGACGCCGGTCTTGACCTCCAGCAGCGCGGTCCAGATCCGGCCGGCACGCGCCACGCGGATCACGCCGTCCGGAATCACGGTGCGCTCGTCGAGCTTGAAGGGCACCTCGAGGTACGCCTCGACAGATCCGGCCGGACCGCCGAACCGGGCGACGAGAGCGCGGCCGAAGTCGCGGACCGCCATCATGGTCGACAGCAGGGTCGAGGTGGCGCGTCGCTCCTTCTCCTCGGCGCTGCCCTGCCCGACCACCGAGAACAGCCGGGCCGGCTGCCAGCTCGGATCGACCGCCAGCGTCAAGGCGGGCAGCATCGCCGAGGTGGTCCGCTTCTTGCGGGTTCGCACACCGGCGCGCGCGGGGGGTGCCGTTGCCTCCGCGGCGGGGGTCGCCACGGCGCCGCCTTCGACGGCAACGGCCTCGGAGACTTCATCGGCGTCGACGCTCGGCGGCAGTTCCACGAGACCGGTGTCGTCACCCGCGGTCGAGATGATCTCCTGCAGGGCATCCACGTGGTCGTCGTCATCGCCGCTCTCCGCGTGGACGAGCGGATCGACCACCACCGCTGGAGCCGCGGTGTCGGTGGCCGGGTCGGTCCCGGGGTCTGCTGCCTCGTCCACGGTGATGCCGTGATCGGTGGCGAGCCCGGCCAGCCCCGAGTCCCAGCCCTGACCGACAGCGCGGAACTTCCACTCGTCGCCGCGCAGGTAGAGCTCGCCCAGCACCATGGCGGTCTCCGGGCCGGCACCGTGCACGTCGAACCGGGCGCGCGTGGCACCGCCGACATCGAGGATCTCGACCGAGAGGTCACCGACGTCGCCGAAGCCGATGCCCTCCGCAGCATCGAGGCTCGCCGCGATGACCACGGTGCTGACCTCGCCGGGAAGTGCTTCGAGATCGACCGCGATGCGGTCCTCCGCTCGATCGTCGGCGGAGCGCTTCCCCAACAGCCGAACAGCGCCGTCGACGCTGGTCGGCGCGTTGAAGAAGATGAAGTCCTCGTCGCCGCGTACGCGGCCGTCCACGCCCAGTAGCAGCGCCGACACGTCGACGTCGGCCGCACCATCGGGATCCGACCACCTGACCACCGCGTGCACCCGGCTCTCCTCGACGGACGAGCGATGTACCAGCGAGACGTTCGCACCCTTGGACAGAAGATCGTGAGCCACGACACCCTGGGTCGTTGGGCGACCTCGAAGAGTTACAGATTCCGCCCGCCCCACCGCGATCCGCCCCGCCCGCCCCGCCGATCAGCTGAGCATGCTGGCGAACATGCCCGGCTCGTAGGACCCCGCAGGCATGCGCACGATCACGTTGAACCGGTTGGCCGCGTTGATCATCCCGACCACGGCGACCAGAGCGGCTGTCTGCTCGTCGTCGTAGTGCTTGCGCACCTGGTCCCACGTCTCGTCGGAGACGCCGTGGTGGGCGTCGGCGAGCCGCGTCCCCTCCTCGGCGAACGCGAGGGCCGCCCGCTCGGCCTCGGTGAAGACGGTGGCCTCGCGCCACACGGCGACCAGGTGGAGCCGGGTCGTGGTCTCACCGGCGGCCGTGGCCTCCTTCGTGTGCATGTCGACGCAGAACGCACAGCCGTTGATCTGGCTCACGCGCAGCTGCACCAGTTCCTGGGTGGACGTCGGCAGCGTCGACTGGGCGATCAGCATGCCGACGTTCGCGATCCGCTTGGCGATCTTGCCGCCGATCTCGGTGGTGAACAGGTCGAGACGGGATTCCATGGTGTCGTCCTCATTCGTGGGTGGTGCGGAACTGCGTGGACGAACACCAGATGCCGCTCGGCCGCCGCGCGTGACGGCGCATCGGCGTGACGTGGGTTACACCGCCCCGGTGTCACAGCACGGGGGAGCGCGGCGTCCCATGGGTGACCGTCGCGCGCGAAGAGGAGACACCATGGTCGGCATGCCGCCCGACAGCCCGGACCCCGCCACCGCGGCGTTCCTCGCCCACCGCAACCTGCTGTTCACCGTCGCCTACGAGATGCTCGGGTCGGCCGCCGACGCCGAGGACGTCCTGCAGGAGACCTGGCTGCGGTGGGTGGGTGTCGACCTCGACACCGTGCGGGAGCAGCGCGCGTACCTGGTCCGGATCACGACGCGGCAGGCACTGACCCGGCTGCGCACGCTCGGCAGGCGCAAGGAGTCCTACGTCGGCCCATGGCTGCCCGAGCCGCTGCTGACCACGCCCGACGTCGCCGAGGACGTCGAGCTGGCCGACAGCGTCTCGATGGCGATGCTGCTGGTGCTGGAGACGCTCGCGCCCACCGAACGCGCGGTGTTCGTGCTGCACGAGGTGTTCGGCGTGGAGTACGACGAGATCGCGGAAGCCGTCGACAAGAGCCCGCCGGCCGTTCGCCAGATCGCGCATCGGGCCAGGGCGCACGTCGCCGCCCGCCGGCCGCGCGTGGCGGTCACGGCCGCCGAGTCCCGCGGGGCGCTCGAGGCGTTCCGCCGCGCGGTCGAGACGGGTGAGCTGCAGAGCCTGGTCGACCTGCTCGCCCCGGACGTCGTCATGCTGGGCGACGGCGGCGGGGTCAAGCAGGCGTTGCTGCGACCCGTCGTCGGAGCGGATCGGGTGGCCCGGGTGCTGGCCGCCGGCCTGCCCCGGGTCAAGGGCGTGGTGACGCTCGAGTCCGTGCAGGTCAACGGGTCCCCGGCGCTGATCGTCCGGATCGACGGGGAGATCGACAACGTGGTGGCGGTGCGGATCGACAACGGCCTCATCACCGGGCTCTACGTCGTGCGCAACCCCGAGAAGCTCTCGCGCACGCAACAGGAGACCGCATTGCACCGTTGACACCTGTCCACTGCGGGTCCGAGATCGATAGCGTCTCGCCCATGGTCCTTCCCACCCGCGTGCGTCGCGGGTACGCGCTGGGCAGCATCGCGACGGGCACCTTCGGCACGGTGCCGGGGCTGCTCCTGCTGCCCTACCTGACCGACACGCTCGGGGTGGCGGCCGCGGTGGCGGGGCTGATCGTCTTCGTGCCCAAGGCATGGGACGTGGTGCTCAACCCGATCGCGGGCCGCATCAGCGACCGCAGCAGCTCGTCGCGCGGGCGGCGCCGGCCGTTCCTGCTGTGGTCGGGCATCGCGCTGGCGATCACCTTCGCCCTGATCTTCGCCGGACCGGCGGCGCCACCGCCGCTCGCCGCGACGTGGGTGGTGATCGCCTTCCTCGCATGCGCCACGGCCTACGCGTTCTTCCAGGTGCCGTTCAACGCCATGCCGGCCGAGATCACCCAGGACGCCGCCGAGCGCACCCGGATGATGACGTGGCGGGTCGCCGCGATCGCGGTGGCGATCCTGCTGTCCGGGGCCACGGCGCCGCTCGTCGTCTCGGGCCTGGGCTACCCGGCGATGGGGATCTACGTCGGGGTGCTGCTGCTCCTCGGCACGATGGGGGCGTACCTCGCGACGAGCGGGGTCGTCGAGGAGCCGACGGAGGCGTCGGCGGGGCCGCTGCGCGAGCAGTTGCGGATCGTCTTGTCCGTGCCGGACTTCCGGCGGCTGCTGGTCGCGTTCGTCGCGCAGGCCCTCGGGGTGGGGGCGCTGCTCGCCGCGGTCGCGTACGTGGCCCGGTACCTGCTCGCCGACCCGGCGTCGTCGTCGGTGCTGTTCGCGGCGTTCGTCGGGCCTGCGCTGCTGGTCAGCCCGCTGTGGGAGCGCTGGACGGCGCACCGGGGCAAGAAGGCGGGTTACCTGGCCTCGACGGTGGTACTGGTCGTCGGCGTGCTGGCGCTCTGGTCGGTGCGCAGCGACGTCGGGTGGCTCGCCTACGTCGCCGCGGGGATCGCCGGCATCGGTTACGCGGGCACGCAGGTGTGCCCGCTCGCCATGCTGCCGGATGTGGCCGCTGCGGCCACCCGCGCCACCGGCGTGAACCGCACCGGTGTCTTCACCGGGCTGTGGACGGCGGGGGAGACGCTCGGGCTCGCGCTCGGCCCCGGTCTGTACGGGCTGGTGTTGAGCATCGGCGGGTACGCGGCGTCCACAACGGGCTCCGCGGGGGCGACCGTGCAGTCCCCCGGCGCGCTGACCGCGATCGCCGTCGGGTTCACGCTCGTCCCGGCGGTGCTGATCGCACTGAGCCTCTGGCCGCTGCGCGGCTACGCACTCGACGAGAGGACGACGCGTGCCTGAGCTCGACTCACCCGTGCTGGCCCGCCTGGAGGCGCTGCGCGCAGGCGATCTGCCCACCCACGGCGGCCGCACGCTCGCCTACGTCTACGACTCCGGGCTGGCCGACGCCGACGCGGTCGGTCGGGCGGCGCTCGCGAGCTTCGGCGCCACCAACGGCCTCGATCCGACGGCGTTCCCCAGCCTGGCGGCGATGGAGCGCGACCTCGTGGCCTTGGCGCGGCACCTGTTCCACGCGCCCGAGGGCGCCGTCGGCACCGTCACCTCGGGCGGGACGGAGTCGATCCTGCTGGCCGTGCAGACGGCCCGGGACGCGCACCCCGACGTCCAGCGGCCGGCGATGGTGGTTCCGGCGACCGCGCACGGCGCGTTCCACAAGGCGGCGCACTACTTCGGCGTCGAGCTCGTGGCCGTCGACGTCGACCCGACCACGATGCGCGCGGTGCCCGCGGCGATGGTGGCGGCGATGGACGCGCATGCGGACCGGCTGGTGCTGGTGGCGGTCTCGACGCCGTCCTACGCGCACGGGGTGATCGACCCGGTCGCGCCGATCGCCGCGGCGGCGGCCGAGCGGGGTGTGCGCTGTCATGTCGACGCGTGCATCGGCGGGTGGGTGCTGCCGTGGGCGGACGTCGCAGCACCGTGGGACTTCGCCGTGCCGGGCGTCACCAGCCTGTCGGCCGACCTGCACAAGTACGGGTACACGCCCAAGGGTGTGTCGCTGCTGCTGCACCGCGATCCGGGGTTGCGCCGCCCGCAGTTCTTCGCGAGCGCCGACTGGCCCGGCTACACGATGCTGAACGCGACGATGCAGTCCACGCGCTCGGGCGGTCCGCTCGCCGCCGCGTGGGCCGTGACGCAGCACATCGGCGTCGACGGCTACCGCGCGCTCGTCCGCACCACGCTCGACGCCACGCGGGCGCTCGCCGATGCCGTGCGCGCCACCGAGCACCTGCGCCTGGCCGCCGAGCCCGACGCTTCGCTGCTGGCCGTGGCCACCGACGAGGCCCTCGACGTGTTCACCCTCAGCGACGAGATGGGCGAGCGGGGCTGGTTCGTGCAGCCGCAGATGGCGTTCCGGGGACTGCCCGCCACGCTGCACCTCACGGTGTGCGCCGCGACGGCGAGCAGCGTCGATGACTTCGTGGTGGCGCTGCGCGAGTCGGTCGCCGCGGCCGTCGCCTCCGGACCGGTGGTGGTGGCGCCCGAGCTGCGCGCCGCCGCGGCGGCACTGGACCCCGCAGCGCTGGACGACGCCGCGTTCGACGGCCTGCTGGCGGTCGCCGGGCTGGCCGGTGAGAGCGGGACGGTGTCGGTCCCGAAGCGCATGGCGCCGGTGAACGCCCTGCTCGACGCCGCACCACCCCGCCTGCGGGAGGCGCTGCTGATCGCGTTCCTGGACCGCCTGACCCGCTGAGCTCCGGTGGCGGCTCAGCGGCCGAGCAGGCGGTCCAGGAGGCGCGGGTGGCGGTACGTCCTCGCGCAGCGCCACGACGTGCGTGTTGCCGGCTCCGTCCCCGACGGCGACGATCTGACCGTCGCAGGCCAGCGCGGTGATCTTGCAGTCGAGCGCGGCCCGGGCGCCGACGGTGGCGGTGGTGAGGTCCAGGACGAGCAGCTCACCGGAGAGCCCGCCGACGACAGCCCGGTGGCCGGGCCGCCCGACAGCGCTGGTGAGCTGCACCGGATCGGCGTCGATCGTGGTCAGGGCCCCCGGAATGCAGATCCCAGATGTGGGCGCGGCCGTCGGAGCCGGCGCCCACTGCGTGACAACCCTCGTCGTCGACGGCCACGCCGAACGTCATGAACCGGTTGCCGTCGTCGCCCTCGGGGATCCGGACCGAGAGGACGAGGGGGTCGAGGGGGCGCCAGCAGGTGAGGTGGTGCGGCATCGCCCGGCTGGCGTCGTGGCTGCCGGTGACGACGACGCACGACAGGTCCGGGGTGAGGGCGCCCCGCCCTGCATAAGGCGCGCCGGCAATGGTGATCGAGTACGACGCCCGGCCCCCGTAGGTGCGTGTGAGATCGAGCCGCAGGGACCCGGCGATGACGGTTCCACTGAGCTCGTCCGCACGCCTCATCGGTGTGCTTTTCGCGGCGTTGGGCATCACTCGGGCGAAGTCGGGGTGCCGTTACGGTCGGCGACGGTTCGGACACGCGATCAACCGCGCGTGGTCGACTCAGGCCCGGCTGCGGGGGCGGGCGGCGAGCGTCGACTCCCGCACCCGCAGCTCCGGCGTGAGCCGCACCGACTCCGGCTGCTCTCCCCGCAGCAGCTGCACGATCAGCTCCACCGCCGTGCGACCCATCTCGTGGCGGGGGGAGTGGATGGTGGTCAGCGGGGTGGGGAGGGCCTCGGCCAGGGGTACGTCGTTGTAGCCGACGAGCGCCACGTCGACGCCGGCGACCAGCCCGACGTCGCGCAGCCCGCCGATCGCGCCGATGGCGGCGAAGTCGTTCGTGGCGAACACCGCGTCGGGTGTGGCGCCGGTGGCCAGCACCGTCTGCATGGCCGAGCGCCCGCCCGCGGTGTCGAACGGGCCCCACGCCACGTGGTCGTGCGGGACGGGGTGGCCCGCGCTGCGGTAGGTGTCGGTGAACCCCGCCGTGCGGTCGATCGCGGTGCTCGCGTAGGGCTGGCCGGCCAGCACCGCCACGTCGGTGAAGCCGAGTTCGAGCAGGTGACGGGCGGCGAGGCAGCCGCCGAGGTAGTCGTCGGTGGTGCTGGACAGGAATCCCTCGACCCGCCGCGAGACGAGGCAGAACCGGATGCCGCGGTCCTGCTGGCGCTGCAGGAAGTCGCTGTGGTGCTCGGCGTCGCCGAAGATCATCGCGTCGGGGTGGCGCGCGAGCATGGTCTCGGTCTGGCGCTCGCGACGCTCCGGGTCGTCGAGCGAGTTGGTGACGTAGGTGGAGTAGCCGTGGCGCTCCGCCGCGTCCTCGATGCCCTCGTAGATGGTGGCGAGCACCAGGTCCGAGAGCGTCGGCACGAGCACACCGATGTGCTTGGTCTGCCGGGTGCGCAGGCTCTTCGCGTTCGGGTTCGGGGTGTAGCCGAGCTCCTTCGCGACGGCGAGCACGCGGGAGACGGTTGCCGGTGACGCCGTGTGGCTCGATGCGCCGAGCTGCTTGTTGAGGATCCGCGAGACGGTGGAGGTGTGGACGCCCGCCGCGTCGGCGACGGTCCGCAGCGTCACCCGGCCGTCCGGCCCGTTCGCAGGTCCGTCGCTCGGACCGGTCATGCCCACCCCCACTGTCGTGCCCATGATGCCGCACCCCGACGTCGGCGTCGGCCGTCGGGCATTGACATCGCCAAACGATTGCGCTTAGCCTGGCCCGCGGCAAGCCAAACGTTTGGCTGATGGCGGTCGCCAGAGCTTCTCCGGCCCGGACGAGGAGGCCTTCGGTGCAGAGAGTGGTGGTCCTCGCGACCGGTGGCACGATCGCCAGCCGCGGTGCCGGGGTCGGTGGGGCCGTTGCCGAGGTTCCCGGCGAGCAGTTGCTCGCGAGCATCGACCCGCCGGTGGGAGTGCGGCTCGAGGTCGAGCAGTTCCTGCAGGTCAACAGCTTCAACCTCACGATCGCGCAGCTGGCGCAGTGCGCGGCCCGCACGCGGGAGCTGCTGGCCGACCCCGCCGTGCGCGGCGTCGTGATCACCCACGGCACCGACACCATGGAGGAGACGGGGCTGTTCCTCGACCTGTTCCTCGACTCCGGCAAGCCCGTCGTCCTCACCGGGGCCCAGCGCACGGCCGATGCCGAGGACGGCGACGGGGCCCGCAACCTGCAGGACGCGATCACGGTCGCCGCCGATGTCGGGGCCGCCGGGCTGGGCGTCGTCATCGTGTTCGACGGCCGGGTCTGGGCGGCGCCGGGCACCCGCAAGACCCAGACGCTGGCCAGCGCGGCCTTCTCGGCCCCGGCCGGGCCGCTCGGCACGATCGTGGCGGGCGGCGTCCGCGTGGAGCGGCGCCCGGTGCACCCGTCGCGGTTCGACCTCGACCGCTTCGCCGCCGACGACGTCCGGGTCGACATCGTCGCGGCCTACCCCGGCGTCGACACCGTGGCGCTCGACGCCGTCGTCGCCGCGAAGTGCCGGGGCGTCGTCGTCGAGGGCACCGGGGTCGGCAACGCGGGGCAGCGCCTGACCACGGCGCTGGTCGCCCTGCTGCGCGACGGCATGCCGGTGGTGCTCAGCACGCGCGTCGCCGACGGGCCGACCGCTGCGATCTACGGCGGTGGCGGTGGCGCCGACCTGGTCGCGGCCGGCGCGCTGCTCGGCGGCACCTACCGCGCGCCGCAGCTGCGGATCCTGCTCATCGCCGCGCTGGGCACCACCGACTCCGACGACGCCGCGCGGCTGGCCGTGGCGGCCCATCTCGCACACGCTTCGATGAACGGGAGATGATGATCATGACGAAGGACATTCTGGTCGGCTTCGGCGTCGACGTCGACGCGGTGGCCGGATGGCTCGGTTCCTATGGCGGGCAGGATTCGCCCGACGACATCTCGCGCGGGATGTTCGCGGGCGAGGTGGGAGTGCCGCGGCTGCTGGACCTGTTCCGCCGCTACGATCTGACCACCACCTGGTTCGTGCCGGGCCACTCCATCGAGACGTTCCCCGAGCAGTTCCGGCGGATCGTCGACGAGGGCCACGAGGTCGGCATCCACGGCTACAGCCACGAGAACCCGATCGCGATGAGCCGCGAGCAGGAGACGGCCGTCCTCGACCGCTGCATCGAGCTCATCGAGAACGTCACGAACCGCCGCCCCACCGGCTACGTCGCGCCGTGGTGGGAGTTCTCGCGCGTCACCAACGAGCTGCTGCTCGAGCGGGGCATCAAGTACGACCACTCGCTCATGCACGACGACTTCCACCCCTACCGCGTGCGGGTCGGCGACTCGTGGACCCCGATCGACTACTCCCAGCCCGCCGAGACCTGGATGAAGCCGCTGGTGCGCGGCAAGGAGACGCCGCTCATCGAGATCCCCGCCAACTGGTACCTCGACGACCTGCCGCCGATGATGTTCATCAAGACCGCGCCCAACAGCCACGGTTTCGTGAACCCGCGCCACCTCGAGGAGATGTGGCGCGACCAGTTCGACTGGGTCTACCGGGAGAACGAGAAGGCGACGTTCACCTTCACGATCCATCCGGACGTCTCCGGTCGCCCGCAGGTGCTCCTGATGCTCGAGCGGCTCATCGACTACATCAACACGCACGACGGGATCCGCTGGGCCACCTTCGACGAGATGGCCGACGACTTCGACGCCACCCAACCCTGGTCGGAGGACGCGTCATGACGACGACGCCAGCAGGTTCCTGGAAGCCGAACGTCATCACGCCGCGCAACGCGCGCTACGCCACCGTGGTGGCCTTCTTCGCCTGGATCTTCGCCGTCTACGACTTCGTGCTCTTCGGCACGATGCTGCCGGAGATGGCGAAGGACTTCGGCTGGGACGCTGCGCAGAGCACCGCGATCAACACGTGGGTCTCGGTCGGCACGTTCGTCGTGGCGATCCTGCTCGGCGTGATCGCCGACCGCATCGGGCGCCGCCGCGGCATGATGCTGACGATCGGCGGCACCGCCGTGGCCTCGGCGGCGACGGCCCTCACGTTCAACCCCGCGTACCTGATCGGGGTGCGCAGCGTCGCCGGGCTGGGCTACAGCGAGCAGGCGATCAACGCCACCTACCTCAACGAGATCTACGACGTCACCGACGACCGGTTCATCAAGCGCAACCGCGGCTTCCTCTACAGCATCGTGCAGGGCGGCTGGCCCGTCGGCGTGCTGCTCTCGGCCGCGCTGGTCGCGATCTTCCTGCCGTTCGTGGGGTGGCGCGGCAGCTTCCTGATCGCGACGTTCCCGGCGATCCTGCTGATCTTCATGCGGGCGCGGATGAAGGAGACGCCGCAGTTCCAGGTGCACGACCGGATCCGCCGGTTCGTGAAGGAGGGCAAGGCGGACGAGGCCGCCGAGCTCGCCGCCACCTACCACGTGGAGATCACCCCGCAGCGGGTGCCGCTGGCCGCCATCTTCGCGGACGGGAAGTTCAAGAACACGCTGTTCCTGTCGCTGGCATTCTTCTTCAACTGGTTCGGCACGCTCACGTTCAGCATCCTCGGCACCACGGTGCTGACCGAGGGCAAGCACGTGACGTTCGGCAACGCGCTGATCATCCTGATCCTGTCGAACCTCGTGGCGTTCGTGGGCTACGTGTTCCACGGCTGGCTGGGCGACCGGTTCAGCCGCCGCAACCTGATCGCGATCGCGTGGGTGCTGGGCGGGATCTCGTTCGCCGTCATGACGACGCTCGCCCAGGGCGCGGTGGCCGTGGTGCTGTTCATGAGCATCGGGCTGTTCTTCCAGATCGGCGCCTACAGCGCGCTGCTCTACTACATGGCGGACTCGTTCGACACGAAGACCCGCGCCACCGGCACGACCTTCGTCAACAGCCTCGGCCAGATCGGTGCCGTGGTCGGCGGCGTGATCATCACGAGCATGCTGTCGGCAGGCACCGACATCACGATCGCGGCGCTGGTGGTGGGCGCAGGCGGCACGGCGCTGTCGGGCCTGCTCATGATGGGGTGCCGGGTCGACGTGCCCAACGCGACCCGCGCCGAGGACGAGGCGCTCGCCAAGGTGGCGGAGTAGCCCGTGTGCGGATCGTGCGGGCGACGGTCGGTCAAGGACTGGACGTGGCCGTGGCTGGCCGGACCCCGCAGCGCCGCGCTCGTCGCGAGCGCGGCGCAGCGGCTCTCGACCGTTCGCGGGATCCGGGTGCGCCCCGGCGCCGGCGGGTGGGACGTCGCCCTGCCGACGGGGGCGCGCCGGTTCGCGGTGACGCTCGACGAGCTGGTGCGTGCGGCCGACGTCGACGGCCGTGAGGCGCCGGCCGTCGACGTCGGCGCGACCGGCTCCGCACCCGAGCCGGTGGTCACCGACAACCGCCGGTCGCTCACCCTCGTCGCGGCCCCGGGCACGGACTGGGCACCGGGGAACCGGAACTGGGTGCACGACCTCGTCGACGACCCCGCGGCCGCAGCCGTCCCGATCGACACCGCCGACGAGCCGGCGGCGCTCGCGCACCTGCACCACGTCGCTGCACAGGCCGCAACCGCGCCGTTCAACGAGCACTGCCGGATCGCGCCGATCGGTGCCGCCGGCCTCGGTGATGCAGCGTCCACGCCGTGGCCGGACCTGCCCGACACGATCACAGCGGCCGACCTCGCGCCGGTGTGCGTGACGCTGGCGGCGCGCCTGCGGTCGCTGGACGCCCGCGACGTCGGGCTACGGGAGGCGCGGCTGGGGCTCGGCTCCGGGACGGTGCTGGTGATCCAGTCCTGCGGCGCCCACGTCCTGCTCGCCGACCGAACGCCCACTGGCTCATGATCGAGACGGAACCAGTGGGCGCTCGCCGCGGGCCCGCCCGCCGAACGCCTACTTACTCATGATCGAGAGGGAACCAGTGGGCGCTCGGCCGATCCCGGTGGCGCCACCTACCGCACGAGCCGCCCGTCCTCGATGCCCACCACCCGGTCGGCGACCTTCGTCATCTCCGGTGCCGGCGGGCGCCGGATCGGTAGATCTACCCGGCCAGCACGACGATCGCGCGCGCGACCGCCGGTGCGATGGCCGCATGCGCCGGTGCGCCGGCGACGGTGACGGCGGAGTCGTCGGACGGGGCCGGTAACACGGTGATCGTCCGGCCCGGCCGGATCCCGGACGTGCGGAGTTCGGCCAATCCGGTCGGGTCGGACTGCAGGCCTTCCGGCAGCAGGACGACGGTGGCCCGGCCACCGCCGCGCCGCGCGAACTCGTGCAGCCGGGTGCCGTGGCGCGCTGTGTCGGGCCACGGCCTGATCCCGGAGTCGGCCCGCCCCATCAGCGCGTCGATGCCGGGGATGGGGTTGCCGAACGGTGACACTGTCGGGAACCCGAGCACCTGCAGGATGGCGCGCTCCGCGACGTCGCTGAGCACGTGCTGCCACCGGGAGGCCTCCACGTGCAGGTCCTCCCAGTCGAGGTGCACCGTGTGGTGGAGGAAGCACTCGCTGACCCGGTGCTTGCGCATCACCGCGATGGCCCGGGCCTGCCCCACCGGGGTCAGTGCGAGCGGCCTGTCCGAGGTGGTGCTCAGCAGCCCGTCGCGTTCCATCCGGGCGGTCGTCTCGTTCACCGTGGGAGCCGACGTGCCCGCGCGTTCCGCGATCCTGATCTGACGCGGCTCGATCCCTTCTTCGCCGAGCTCGTAGATCACCCGGAGGTACATCTCCGGGATGTTGAGGTGGCTGCTCCGAACGCCGACGCCGGCGCGGCCCCGGGCCTGCGTGTGAGTGGCCTGCGTGTGAGCTCTGGGCGCCACGACCTTCCCTTCGCCGTGGCGTTGTGCTGCGACGCGACGCCGATCGAGAGAGATCACGATAGCGCGCCGAGGCGACCGGCCCATCCCCAATCGTGGGGGGTGGGGCCACGACCCAGCGTATCGATGCAGGTCGGCGCGTCTCGCCCCACTTCAGAGTGGAACCGATCCGTGGACTTGCCGCAAGTCCCGGCTGGGGGTCCACACTGCCGCACCGTGAGCGCACCGGCGGATCCCGAGCAGGTTGTCGACATCGGCCGTTCCCTCCGGATCGCCTACGAGCGCTTCGGGGACGTGGGCGCGCCCGCGGTCCTGCTGATACAGGGGTTGAGCGCCCAGATGCTCGGCTGGCACGAAGGGTTCTGCGCCGCGCTGGTCGACAGGGGTGTGCAGGTGATCCGGTTCGACAACCGCGACATCGGCAGGTCGACCCACCTGTCGGATGCCCCCGTCCCCGACTTCCCGGCCGCGCTGGCGGGAGACCTGTCCTCGGCCGCCTACACGCTGTCGGACATGGCGGCCGACGCGATCGGGTTGCTCGACGCGCTGGGGATCGACGGCGTGCACGCCGTCGGGGTGTCGATGGGCGGCCAGATCGCGCAGACGATGGCGATCGAACACCCCGACCGCGTCCGCTCGCTGACGTCGATCAGCACCACGAGCGGCGACCCGGCGGTGGGGCAGTCCTGGCCCGGCACGTGGGAGCGGCTCGCCGGGCCGCCCGCCACGAACCGGGGGCAGGCGATGGACCGGGCGGTCGCCACGCTGCGCGTCGCCGGGTCTCCGGGGTTCGTCCTCGACGAGGCACAGGTGCGGGAGCGAGCCGGGCGGATCTACGAGCGTGCCGTTCCCGACGACGCCGGGATGATGCGGCAGGCGGTCGCGACGATCGCGTCGGGCGACCGGACCCCGCTGCTGCAGCAGCTCGACGTGCCGGCGCTGGTCGTCCACGGGGCCGCGGACCCGATGGTCGACGTCAGCGGCGGCCGGGCCACCGCTGCGGCGATCCCCGGGGCCGAGCTGGTGGTGTTCGAGGGCATGGGGCACAACATCCCCCGGGAGCTGTGGCCGGAGATCGCCGATCGCATCGCGGGGCTGGTGGGGCGGGCCGGAGCCGGCAGCTCCGCTGCGGGTGCGGAGCGCTCAGCCGGCCGCCGCGAACCGGTGTGATGCCGCGACGATCCCCGCCACGATCTCCACCTCGCCCTCGTCGCGCGGCCCGGGCACCAGCACCATGCCGGCGCTGACCCGCACCCCGGCCAGCGGGTGGGCCACCGCCCAGCCCTTGGCCAGCGCGTCGTAGGCCAGCGCGTCGGGAAGCGCGACGTGGAGGCTGCCGTCGGACTCGGGGTGCAGGTGCGCGAACTCGCCCTCGGCGGGCAGCACGAACGCCGCGTCGGGGCCCTCGGCGTGCTCCCGGTCGAGCAGCAGCGACCGGGTACCGGCCACGCCCACCGTCGCCGGCGCCGTCGAGACGCCGTCGAGCGCCACGACGCGCTTCCACAGCTCGGCCTGCAGGTGCGCCGGAGCGTTCTGCGACTCCTGGTGCTGCGGGGTCACCGTGGTGACCTTCGGCGGCGGCCCCACCCGCTCCGGGAGCCGCCCGATCGGCCAGTCCGGCTCGTCGCCGTCGGGCAGCGGGTTCTCGCCGTGCGCGCGCAGGTGGTCGAGCCGGTCGCCGAGCCAGGTGCCCGCGTGCCCGACGACGTCGCCCGCCAGTTGCGCGCCACCCGGTCCGCGCTCGGCCCACAGCGGTGCGCCGCTCTGCGTGGAGAGCCAGCTCCACGTGCTGAGCAGCCGGTCGGTGGGGGTCCGCGTGTCGCCGGTGCCGTGGGCGAGGAACACCGGCATCCCCGCGAGCCGTCCCCGCACCAGCGACGTGGCGGGGCCGTCGGGCAGCGCGCCGTAGAGCAGGACGGCACCCGCGAAGCGGTCGGGCGCTTCGAGCATCATCGCGCCCGCGACGGTGACGCCGTCGCGGAAGCCCAACAGCAGGATCGGCCGGTCGGGGTCGCCCTCGGTCTCGAGCCAGTCGAGCAGCCACCGGGTGGTGCCGGCCAGGTCGTCGGGGCCGGACTCGTCGAACCAGATGAAGCCGGAGTCGCCTTCGATGGGGGCGCGCACGGCCAGGTAGGCGACGGGTCCGTGGGGCAGCCAGGGCGCGATCTCGATCATGGAGTGCTCGCTGGTGCCGTTACCGTGCAGGGCCACCACCAGCGGTGCCGACGGGTGACCGGTGCCCCAGCGGGCGACCATCGGGGTGTTGTCGGACTCGGTCGATCGTCGATCGCGTGCCATCTTCGCCCCCGCCTGTCCGTGTCCGTGCTGCACCGTAGAGCCTGGTCGAGGACCGGCGGAACGGCGGGGAAGTCTCAGAAAGAGACGGCGCTGCCCGGTGTGCGAGCGCGGGTCGGTCATGTCAGGGTCTTGACCCTGCCATCGTGTGAGGGCCTGTACTCGGAGCCGTCATGTTCACCATCGGAGACTTCGCCGCGCTCGGCCGGGTGTCGGTCCGGATGCTGCGCCACTACGACGCCATCGGGCTGCTGCGCCCCGCGCACGTCGACCCGGCCACGAGCTATCGCTACTACCGCGCCGAGCAGCTCGACGCGCTCAACCGCATCGTCGCGCTCAAGGAACTCGGCTTCGGCCTGCAGCAGGTCGGGGAGATCCTGCACGAGCGGGTGAGCGGTGCGCAGCTGCGCGGGATGTTGCGGCTGCGCCGAGCCGAGCTCGAGGCGGTGCTCGCGGAGACGGGGGCCCGGCTGGCAGCGGTCGAAGCGAGGCTCCGGACGATCGAGAGCGAGACCACCGTGCCCGACATCGTGATCAAGTCCCTGCCACCGGTGCGGGTGGCCGAGCTGACCGGCACCTGCCCGAACTTCGACCCGCGCACGCTCGCACCGGTCGTCGATGGCCTCTACGCCGCGCTGCGCCGGCAGCTCGAGGCCGCAGGCGCGCCGGTGATCGGACCCGCCGTCACCCGCTACGCCGACGTGCCGGGCGGCGTCGACGTAGCGGGCAGTGGCGCCGTGCTGGTCCACGCGGGACTGCCCGTCGGGATCGGTGACGTCGAGGGCGCCCGCACCGTCGAGCTGGCCGGCGTCGAGCGCGCCGCCACGATCGTCCACAACGGACCGCTCGACGACGTGCTGCCCACCGTGCAGGCGCTGGCGCGGTGGCTGGGCGCCAACGGCCACGGCTTCGGCCCGGAGGGTGCCAGGGAGGTCGCACTGGACCGGCCGGCCGATCCGGCCCGGTGGGTGACGGAGCTGCAGGTGCCCCTGGGCTCCTGAGGGGCCGATTCGTCCGGATCGGGGGTACTGGGCGGGGAGGCTGACCGCTACCGTTCCTCCGATGCCGCCCCCGGGCTCCCGGCCGTTGCTGGCCGCGAAGCTGATCGTGCCGCCGCCCCGTCGCGGTGGTGTGGTGCGATCGCGGCTGCACGAGCGGTTGCGCCCGGTGCCGGGCGTGCGGCTCACCACCGTCATCGCCCCGGCCGGTTGGGGCAAGACCACCCTGCTGTCCGCGTGGGCCCAGGATCCGCAGGAGCGTCGTGCGGTGGGTTGGCTGTCGATCGACGAGGCCGACGACGAGCCGGTGCGCTTCTGGACCTACGCGCTCGCCGCGCTGGGCGCCGTCGCCCCCGACCTGGCGGGACCCGCGCTCGCCGCGCTCGGTGCCCCCGGTCTCGATCCGGTCGACGTCGCGCTCGCCGCGCTGCTCAACGCCCTCACCGACCAACCGCCGGGCCACGTGCTCGTCCTCGACGACTACCACCTGGTCACCGCACCGGCGATCCACGAGAGCGTCGAGTTCCTGCTCGCCTACCTGCCACCCGCGCTGCACCTGGTGATCGCGAGCCGTGCCGACCCGCCGCTGCCGTTGGCACGCATGCGGGCGCGTGGCACGCTGGCCGAGATCCGCGTCGACGACCTGCGGTGCACACCCGCCGAGGGCGCCGCGCTCGTCGCCGCGGTGGGGGAGATCGGCGCCGGCGCGGCCGGCGGGCTAGTCGAGCGCACCGAGGGCTGGCCCGCCGGGCTCCAGCTGGCGGCGTTGACGCTGCGGGGTGCGGCCGACCCGACGGCATCCGCGGCCATGATCCGCGGCGACCAGCGCCACATCCTCGACTACTTCGCCGCCGAGGTGCTGGTCACGCTCGACGCCGACCAGCGCGCCCTGCTGGTGCGCAGCTCCGTGTTGGAACGGCTGTCGGGCCCGCTCTGCGACGCGGTGCTGGGCAGCACCGGATCGGCGGCCGTGCTCGACCGGCTCGACCGGGCGGACCTGTTCGTGACACCGGTCGGGGATCGCTGGTACCGCTGCCATCGGCTCTTCCGGGACGTGCTGCGCCGCGAGCTGGACACCACCGCCCCGGAGGAGGTGTCGGAGCTGCTCGGCCGCGCCGCCGACTGGTTCCTCGCCAACGGGAGCGTCGAGCAGGCCGTCGAGCACCGCATGGCGGCCGGCGACGTCGTCGGGGCCTGCCGGCTGATGCGCGAGAACATCCGCTGGTTCTTCGATCACGGTGCGATGGCGGCGCTCCTGCGCATGGGCGAGCGGGTGGCCACTGCCGTCCCGGACGCGCACCTGTACCTGATGCTGGCCTTCGCCGCAGGCCTGTCCGGGCAGGCCCGCCGCAGCGTGGTCTGGCTCGCTGCCGCCGAACCCCTGATCGCCGATGACGACGAGCCGTTCCTGGGCTGGAGCAGCCTGCGCGCCGCCGCCGACACCACCTGGGCCACCTACGGGACCCAGGGCGACGTCGCCGCCGCCCTGCGCTATGCCGAACGCGCCGTTGGCCTGGAGTCCGATCCCGCGCAGTGGGGCCATGTCGTCGCCCTCAACAGCCTGGCGGGTGCCCTGCTCGGCGCCGGCCGGGTGACCGAGGCCACCGAGGTCCTGCAACGGTCGTGGCGCAGCCCCGCGCGCCGCGAACTGCCGACGCTGATGGTGCTGCAGTTCGCCGGCCTGCTCACGTTGGGACTCGTCGAGCTCGGTCACGACGACGCGGCCCGCGACGTCCTCACCGAGGTCGCCGACGTCGCCGCCGCGGCCGAGCGGGCATGGGGCGACGGTGCCGCCGCCGCGATCGCGATGCTGCGGCTGGCCGAGGCCCGGCTCGCGGCGCAGCACGATCCCGCCGCGGCGCTGGCGGTCCTGCACCGGGCAGCGGAGCTGGCGCAGCGATGGGGCCGGCCGACGGTGCTGGTGGGGGCGCTGACGAGCCTCGCCGACGCGCAGTGGGCCACCGGCGACCGGGCAGGCGCCCGGATCAGCGTCGATCGGGCCCGGGAGGCGATGTCGGCCGAGCCGGTGTCGCCGGTGGCGGCGGGGCACCTCGACGCGCTCGAGGCCCGGCTCGGCCGTGGGGCGGTCAACCAGGCGCGACACCGCGGCGAGCCCGTCGAGGAGCTGACCGATCGTGAGCTCGCCGTGCTGCGGGCACTGCGCGGACCCCTGTCGGCGCGCGAGATCGGTGCCGAGCTGTACCTGTCGATCAACACGGTCAAGGGCTACACCAAGAGCCTCTACCGCAAGCTCGACGTGGTGACCCGCGCCGACGCCGTCCGCCGCGGTCGCGATCTCGGCCTGATCTGACCCCGCACCACCCCGGGTGGTACCGGGGCGGGGTGGTGCGCGTCCACACCGATCGGTCGTCTCCTCTGCCCAGTCGCCCCGCCGGGGCGCGGGACCCCGGAGGTCACGATGAACACCACGATCACGGTCACCCAGCGCACGGCCGGTTCCCGCGGCTTCGTCGCGCTGCTGCTCGTCACGGCCGGTGCGCTGCTGCTCGCCGGGCGGGCGGTGCCGCTCGTGGGCGACGCGTCGGCGTTGGTGCTGGGGATCGAGCTGCTGGTATGGGCCTACGTCGCCCGATCGGACGCGCTGCTGGTCACCGGCGCCCTCACCGGCGGGGTGGGCCTTGGGGTCCTGCTCGCGGCCGGACCGTTGCTCGGCGGTGATCCGCAGGTGATCGGGGGCGCCTTCGTGCTCGGCGTCGCCGCCGGGTTCGCGGTGATCACCGCCGCATCGCTGCTGTGGTGGCAGCGCGCCGCGAACTGGGCGTGGATCACCGCGGCCGTGATCGGCGTGGTCGGTGTCGGCGTGCTCGGCGGCGCCACGCAGCTGCGCGAGCTCACCGCATGGGCCGTGCCGGCCGTGCTCTGCGCCGGGGGACTGGTCGTGGCCGCCCAGAACCGGGTGACGCGGTGGCTGCGGGCCGGCCGGAAATGACGGCGCGCTACCGGCTCACCGTGGCCGGTCCGCTGCCCGTCTCCCTCGCCGGGGTGATCCGGTCGCGCTTCGGCGACGTGACGATCCACGCCCACCCCCGCGGTACCGAGCTCGATCTCGCCGTCGCCGACCAGCCCGCGTTGCGGGCGCTGCTGACCCTGCTCTGGGACGTCGGACAGGACGTCCTGCTCGTCACATCCCTGCCATCGACATCCCTGCCAGCCAAGGAGATCACGCCATGACCACCTCCACCCTTCCCGCCGAGACCACCGTCTGCATCTCCGGCTGCGGCCCGGCCGGCGCGATGCTCGGCCTGATGCTCGCCCGTGCCGGCGTCGACGTCGTGGTGCTGGAGAAGCACGGAGACTTCCTCCGCGACTTCCGCGGCGACACGATCCATGCCTCGACGTTGCAGGTGCTCTCCGAGCTGGGCCTGATGGCGGGCTTCGACGAGCTGCCGCACCAGCCCACCCGGTCGATCGCGATGATGACCGACGACGAGATGGTGACGCTGGGCGACTTCCGGAAGCTGCCGGGCAACTTCCAGTACCTGTCGATGGTGCCGCAGTGGGACTTCCTCGCGTTCATCGTCGGTGAGGCCGAGACGTACCCGTCGTTCGCGCTGCACCGCAACGTCGAGGTCACGGGCCTGCTCTCGGAGGACGAGACCGTGCGGGGGGTCCACTTCCACACCGCGGACGGCCCCGGTGAGCTGCGTGCCACCCTCACCATCGCCTGCGACGGGCGCGGCTCGGCCGTGCGGGCCGCGGCGGGGATGGTGCCGGTCGAGTTCGGCTCGCCGCTGGACGTGCTCTGGTACCGCCTCCCGAAGGGGCCCGGCGACCCGGAGAGCTCCTTCGCCCGGCTCGCCCCCGGCAAGCTGTTCCCGATGATCGACCGCCGGACCTACTGGCAGGGCGCCTACACGATGTCCAAGGGCACGTTCGCCGACATCAAGGCCGCCGGCATCGAGAGGATGCGCGCCGATCTGGCCCGGTGGCTGCCGTTCCCCGCCGAGCGCTTCGACGCAGCGTTGCGGACCTGGGACGACGTCGGTTTCCTCGAGGTGCGCGTCAACCGGCTGCAGCGCTGGTACCGGCCCGGGCTGCTGTGCATCGGCGACGCGGCGCACGCGATGTCACCGATCGCCGGGGTCGGTATCAACCTGGCGATCCAGGACGCCGTCGCCGCGGCGAACCTGCTCACCGGACCGTTGCTGCGCGGCGAGCTGACCGACCGGGACCTGGCGAAGGTCCAGCGTCGCCGGTCGCTGCCGACGCGGCTCACCCAGCGTGTGCAGTTGCTGGTGCAGAAGCAGATGGTGTCGGGCCTCGGTGATCCCGATGCCCCCGTCACCCTGCCCCGGCCGCTGCGGGTGCTGTCGGCGTTCCCGCCGCTGCTGCGGTTGTTCTCCCGGTTCGTGGCCATCGGTGTGCGCAACGAGCACGTGGCCACCGTCGCGGCGCTTCGTGGGGTGTCGGCATGACCGGGCCGCTCGGTGTCCACAATGCCCATCAGCGCGCGCTGCCGGTCCCGGCGGCGCGGGTCGGGGCCCTGCTGGATCGGATGGGCCGCCCCGGCGACCCGCTGTGGCCCGCTCCCGACTGGTCGCCGATGGTGCTGCAGGGCCCGCTCGCGGTCGGGGTCAAGGGCCACCACGGCCCGATCCGCTACCACGTCAGCCGCTACCTGCCGGGCCGCGAGATCGAGTTCACCTTCGCCGCCGGGGTCGGCGTGCGCGGCACGCACACGCTGACCGTCGAGCCCACCGGCCCGCAGGCGTGCGTCCTGCGCCACGACGTCACCGGGCGGCTCCACGGGCCGATGCTGGCGGTGTGGCCGCTGGCCATGTGCTGGCTGCACAACGCGTGCGTCGAGGACCTGCTCGACCGGGCCGAGACCGTGCTGGGGACCGGTCCCGCCCGGCCGCGGCGCTGGTCGCGCTGGGTGCGGCTGCTGCGCCGCGCCGGCTCGATCCGCTCCGCCGTCCCCGTCACCGTCCCCGTCAGCAGCGAGAGCGGAGCAACCCGATGAGCGACACGGTTCTGGTGGCGGGTGCCACCGGCATGCTCGGCCGCCAGGTCGCGCAACTGCTCCTCGACGGTGGCCACCGCGTCAAGACCCTGTCGCGCGACCCGTCCCGGGCGCAGGCCCTGCGCGGCGTCGCCGACGAGATCGTGCTGGGCGACGCCACCCGCCCCGAGACGCTGCACGGCGTGCTCGACGGTGTCGACGCGGTCGTGTCCTGCCTCGGCGCCCCGATGGCGTTCAGCACGGGTGACCGGCGCAGCTTCCACGACCTCGACACGGTCGCGAACCTCAACCTCGTCGACGCGGCCCGGCGATCCGGCGTCCGCCGGTTCGTGTACGTGTCACTGCTGCTCGGGTCGGCCTGGTCCGGCACGGCCTACGTCCGCGCCCACGAGGACGTGGTGTCCGCGCTGGGCGGCTCCGGGATGTCGCACGGCATCGTCCGGCCGACCGGCATGTTCCCGATCTTCGACCCGTTCCTGACGATGGCGCGGCGCGGCATCGCCTGGATCCCCGGTGACGGCACCGCCCGCACCAACCCGGTGCATCCGCACGAGGTCGCGCAGGCCTGTGTGGACGTGCTGGGCCGGCCCGGCGACGTCGACGTGCCGGTGGGCGGGCCGGAGATCCTCACCCGCGAGGAGATCGTTCGCCTCGCGTTCGCCGCGGTGGGTCGGCGGCCGCGGATCCTGCACCTGCCGC
Source organism: Pseudonocardia sp. GCM10023141 (assembly GCF_042653605.1). Classification (NCBI taxonomy): domain Bacteria; kingdom Bacillati; phylum Actinomycetota; class Actinomycetes; order Pseudonocardiales; family Pseudonocardiaceae; genus Pseudonocardia; species Pseudonocardia sp. GCM10023141. The sequence continues at coordinate 125,433 of NZ_JBHSIR010000007.1, read as the reverse complement.
CCCGGGCGCTGCTCGCCGGTTCGGCGCTGCTGGGCCAGGTGCACCCGCGGCTCAGCGAGGTCACCGACTTCGCCGCCCGTGCCCTGACCAGCGACTTCCTCGCTCCGCTCGGCGGGACCCGCCGGCTCGCCGAGCACTTCACGGCGACGGTGCGCGCGGCTCAGCCGGTGCTGCGGTCATAGCGCAGGCAGAGCGCGCCGGACTCCCCGGGCGTCGTGGTCGTCAGCGACCACGACGCCGCGGGGATGCCGTCCTCGAACAGCCGCGCACCCCCGCCGACCAGCTCCGGGCACAGCGTGACGCTCAGGCGGTCCACCTCGCCCGCGGCCAGCAGTGCCCTGATCACGCTGCTGCTCGCCAGCACGATGATGTCGCCACCCTCCTGCTCGCGCAGGCGCTTCACCTCCGCCACGGGGTCCGCGTCGGCGATGCGCGAGTTGCTCCACGGCGCCTCGGTGAGCGTCGTGGAGAACACCACCTTCTCCACCCCGTCCAGCCACTGCGCGAACGCCCGGTCCCGCGGGTCGGCGTTCTCGTCACCGGCCACCGTCGGCCAGAACCCGCCGAAACCCTCGTAGTTCTTGCGGCCCAGCAACGCGGTCGTGGCCGAGCCGGTCACCGCCACCATGTGATCGCGGGCCGCACCCGAGACGGCGTGGGGAACGATCCATCCCATGTCGTAGTCGCCGCCGCGGCCGTTGATCCGCCCGTCCAGCGACAGCGCGATGTTCGCAACGACCTTGCGGGCTTCGTTCTGGGTCACTCTGGTCTCCTCCATCGGGGCGCCACTGCGGCGCCGTGCAGCCATCGTGGCCGGGTCCGGCCCCCGGAACATCTGCCACCTGGCAGACCCGGAGGTCTAGACGTTGGTGATCGGCAGCAGCCCGCGCTCACCGAAGACCTTCTTCGCCACCAGGGTGGCGTTGATCGCCCGCGGCATCCCGCAGTAGACGGCCGAGTGCAGCAGCGCCTCGGAGATCTCCGTGGCGGAGAGCCCGACGTTGAGGGCGGCGTTGATGTGGACGTCGAGCTCGGGCTCGCAGCCCCCGAGCGCGGCGAGGATCCCGAGCGTCACCAACTGGCGGTCGCGCGGTGGCAGCTCGGGCCGGGAGTACATGTCCCCGAACGCCCAGGCGACGACCTGGCGGCCGAGCTCGGGGGAGGTGTCGGCGAGCGAGCTGACGATCCGCTGCCCGGCCTCGCCGTCGATCTGCTCGAGGACCTTCATGCCGAACTCGTAGCGGTCTTCGCGGTTCATGGTCGCTCCTGTGCTGTTCCGTGCCGTTCCTTGCGGACCGGAGGAACTCTGCCGCGGCGGTGGCGTCGGCCGGCCGGACCGGCGATCATGGGTTCACGTCCCATGCTCGCGAGGCATGGATGCTGTCGGTCATGATCACGACGCACCGGGGCGGGTAGCGCGGGACCCGGCTCGGGCCGTGCCATCCTGGCGCCCTCAGGGATCGGGACGAGCGTGGGAGCTGCATGAACCTCGAGAAGGTGGTCTTCGGTTTCTTCGTGCTGCTGGCCGCGACCCTCAACTTCGGCTTCTTCATCGGTGACCTCGCCGATCCGGTGCAGCACAACATCTACGAGCTGTTCGCCGCCGTCGTCATCAGCCTCATCGCGACCGTGCTGAAGTTCGGCGACCGCACCCAGATCGGTGCCGTCCACCTCGCCACGAGCCTCGTCGCCGACCTGCAGCTCGTCGCCGCGGCGCTCGCGTGGACCTACGCCGCCCACATCTCGGCCGACGGCGTCACCGCGGCATCCACGGCCGCGGTGGTGTCGCTCTCGGGCGGGGCGCTGCTGGCCAACATCGTGTCGGTGGTGCTGCTCGTCGTCGAGACCGTGTCCTACCACCGCCGGTAGCGGCCGTGTCCAACCCGTTGCTCGACTTCTGGATGCGCCTGCTGGGTCAGGGCCAGACCGACGACGACGCCCTCCCGTCGCGGCGGCTGGGCAGGCGGATCCCGATGGCGTCGGCGGTGCAGGCCGAGGCCACGATCTTCCTGATCCTGCGCCGCATGCGCACGCCGTTGATCGTGCTGATCACGATCTTCGCGCTCAGCGTGCTCGGCCTGACACTGATCCCGGGCGCCGACCGGGTGCCGATGAGCATCTTCGACGCCTTCTACTTCATGAGCTACACCGCCTCGACGATCGGGTTCGGCGAGCTGCCCATGCCGTTCACCGCGCTGCAGCGGCTGTGGGTGACGGCCGCGATCTACCTGACCGTCATCGGCTGGGCGTACGCGATCGGCTCGCTGCTCGCGCTGCTGCAGGACCGCGCCTTCCGCCAGGCGCTCGCCCTGCAGCGGTTCAGCCGCCAGGTGGAGCGGCTGCGCGAGCCGTTCCTGCTGATCGTCGGGCACGGCCGCACGGGAGAGCTGCTCGGTCGTTCCTTCGACGCGCTCGGCCGCCGCTTCGTCGTGATCGACATCAACAGCGACCGCATCGACGCGCTCGAGCTGGGCTCCTACACCGCCGACGTACCGGGGCTCGTGGCCGACGCGCGCGACCCGGGGCACCTCGGGGTGGCCGGGCTGGGCAACCCGCGCTGCGAGGCCGTGCTCGCGCTCACCGACGACGACGAGGCCAACCTGGCCGTGACGATGACGGCGGCGCTGCTGCGCCCGGACGTCACGGTGATCGCCCGGACCGTCTCGCCCACGGTCGCCGAACGGATGCACGCGTTCGGCAGCCCCACCGTGGTCAACCCGTTCGACCGGTTCGGTGACCACCTGCGCATCGCCATGCACGCTCCCGCGTCCTTCCAGCTCATGCGGTGGCTGGAGGGCGGGCCGGGCACCGAGCGGCCGAAGCTGGGCACCCCGCCCGACCAGGGCCGGTGGGTGGTGTGCGGCTACGGCCGGTTCGGCCGCGAGTTCACCGCCGACCTGCGGGCCGAGGGCCTCGAGGTCACGGTGGTCGAACCCACCCGCAACGCGCCTGCCGGCACCGGCAGCGGCGACGACGTCATCGTCGGGGACGGCTTCGAGCCGGGGATGCTGCAGGAGGCGGGGATCCTCGATGCGGTCGGTTTCGTTGCCGGCACGGACAACGACACCAGCAACCTCTCGCTCGTCGCGGCGGCCCGGCGGCTCAACCCGGACCTGTTCGTGGCGGCCCGGCAGAACCGGGCGGCCAGCGCGCCGCTGTTCGCGGTGATGGATCCCGACGCGCTGCTCGTGCCGGCCGAGGTGGTGGCGCACGAGGTGTTCGCGCAGCTCAGCACGCCACTGCTGTGGCGCTTCATGCAGGAGGTGCCGCGCCAGGGCAACCCGTGGGCCGCCGACCTCGTCGGGCGGCTGACCGGCCACTGCGGACATCGGCTGGAGACGCTGTGGAAGATCCGGCTCAACCGCGCGGAGGCTCCCGCGATGACCGGGTGGCTCGCGGCGGGGGAGGCGACCATCGGCGCGATGCTGCGCGATCCGGACGGCCGCGAGGACCGGCTGGCCGTGGTGGTGCTGATGGTGCTGCGCGCCACCGCGGACGGGGCCGACTGCGTGATGGCACCCGATGACGACTTCGTGCTCGCCGCCGACGACGAGGTGCTGCTGACCGGCAACCCGGCCGCACGGCGGGGCCTCGACACGACGATGCTGATCGACGGCGCGTGCGAGTACGTGCGGACGGGACGCCGGGTGCCCAGCAGCTGGGTCTGGCGCAAGCTCGCCCGCAGCACCCGGTCGTGATCGGGGCGGCAGGCTGTCGTCTGTGGAGCGTGCCGGGGTCTGACGGCGCCAACGGTGTGGCCTCGGCGCCGATGTCAGGCCGTCGGCGCGGTGGCCAACGGGTTGGCGCGGTGGGGCGCACCTGACGACGTCCGGGGTGAGCTTCGCGGCGATGTCGGCGAGCACCCGGGCACCGTCCGCGCCGCGCCGGTCGATCTTGTTGATGAAGATCAGCGTGGGGATCCGCAACCGTTGCAGCGCCCGCATGATCACGCGCGTCTGTGCCTGCACACCTTCGACGGCGGAGATCACCAGCACCGCACCGTCGAGCACGCACGGGTGTGGCGAGCCAGCGAATATCGTGGGCGCCGAACTGCAGCATGGTGGCCATCCCAGCGTTGGATCGCAGGATGGCCACCATGCTGCGATCCGGGAGGGTGAGCGGGTCGGCGCTGGGCTCAGGCCGAGTCCGCCGCCGCGATCGTGATCGTGGTCCAGCGGCCGAGGTGCAACCGGTCCCCGGCGCCGAGCACCGCGGCGTTGCGGGAGGTCAGCGGCTTCGGGGCGTCGTTGACCCAGACGCCGTGCTCCGAGCCCAGGTCGATCACCCACAGGTTGCCGGCCGGGTCGTGGGCGAGGTCGACGTGGGCGCGGGACACCCATGGATCGGCCGGTGCGACGGACAGGTCGATCTGCGGGTTCACGACGTGCTTGCGGCTGAACCGCCCGACCCGGGTCCGCGAGTCGGAGAGCTCGATCCGCCGCTCCGCAGCCGACGGCAGCGCTCCGTCGAAGCCGTCGGAGCCGTGTGCCTCGAAGAAGTCGGGATCGACGCTGATCACCGCCACCCACGCGGGCCGCCCGGAGTCGACGAGCCCCGTGACGAGCCTGCCGAGCCGCACGTCGAAGCAGACGAGCCCCAGCGCCCTCGCGACGTAGGCCGCGTCGGGCCCGACGCTCGCGGCCTCCCCGTCCGGCAGCCCGAACTGCAGCAGCGGGCCGGTCGCGCCCCCGATCAGCGTGCCGGTCGTCCAGGGCGTGGTAGCGGGCCAGCGGACCTGCAGCGCCGCGGCGTACTTCGCGATGAGCGCGGTCGGCGCCGAGTCGTCGTGGGTGTAGAGCGCGCGGAGAGCGGCGAGGACGTCCTGGGCGTGCTCGTCGTCGCGCGGGCGCTCGCCCTCCCACACGGCGAAGTCGTAAGACACCAGGGGATCCTGGTCTCAGGATCGGGTCGCCGCAAGGCCACCCCGACGCAAGCCACACGCCGCCGCGAGGCGGCCCCCGCGCGCCCCGTTGCAGGAAGGCCACCTTCCCGCAAGAATCTTGCGGGAAGGTGACCTTCCTGCAATGCGGTGGGACCGGGGCCCGACCGTCGAGCCCCGGGAGTACACGCTGCGGTGACCGCCTTCCTCCAGGATCTCGCCGATCACTGGCTGATCTACGCCACCATGCCGCTGATCGCCGCGGCGATCGGCTACGTCACCAAGCTCGTCGCGGTCGAGATGATGTTCAAGCCGGTCGACTTCGTCGGCAGGCCGCCGCTGCTGGGCTGGCAGGGCGTCATCCCGCGCAACGCGGGCCGCATGGCGTCGGTGGCGATGGACCTGCTGCTGGACCGCCTGATCGACCCCAAGGAGATCCTCGGCAGGCTCGATCCGGTGCGCCTGGTCGCGGAGATCGAGGAGCCGCTGGGGCGGGTGGTGACCGAGATCGGCAACGACATCCTGTCGACCTACCAGCCCGCGCTGTGGGAGATGCTGCCCCGCCGCGCGCAGGACCTGCTGCTGCGCCAGGTCCGCGCCCAGGCACCCAAGGTCGTCGCCGAGATCATGGCCGACTTCGAGAAGGACGTGGACCGCTACATCGACGTCCGCGACATGGCCATCAACAACCTGGTCCGCGACCGGGCGGTGCTCAACCGGCTGATCCGCGAGATCTCCCGGCCGGAGATGCGGTTCATCACCCACTGCGGCCTGTACTTCGGCTTCGTGCTCGGGCTGCTGCAGGCCGTGGTCTGGGCGCTGACCCACCAGCCGTGGGTGATGCCGGTCTTCGGTGGCCTGGTCGGGCTCAGCACCGACTGGCTCGCCCTGAAGATGATCTTCTACCCGCGCGTGGAGCGCCGCGTGCTGGGCGTCTTCCGCTGGCAGGGGATGTTCCAGAAGCGGCGCAAGCAGGTGGCCGCCGACTACGGGCGGCTGATCGCCGAGGAGGTGCTCACCGCACCGAAGATGCTCGAGGCGCTGCTCACCGGCCCGCGCTCCGATCGGCTGATCATGATGGTGCAGCGGCACATCGAGCAGGTCGTCGACGAGAACGTCGGGCTGGCCAAGCCGCTCGTCGTGCTGACGATGGGCACCGAGTCCTACCAGCGGCTGCGCCGCGACGTCGCCCAGCGCACGCTCGCCGAGGTGCCGCTCACCGCTGGTGCCGCCATCGGCTACGCGAAGGACGCGATGGGCGTGGAACGCACCATCGTCGACGCCATGCTCGCGCTGACCCCCGTCGAGTACGAGGGCGTGCTGCGTCCGGCCTTCCAGCAGGACGAGTGGAAGCTGATCCTGGTCGGCGGCATCCTGGGCGCGCTCGTCGGCGAGTTGCAGGTGCTGCTGCTCCTCGAGTGAGACGGCGATGAGTTCCGGGCGCAGCGGCGGTCCACACCTCGACGACGCCGGAATGCGAAGGGATCATCAGATGGCCACGGGCTACGCACCGGTCAACGGGCTGCAGATGTACTACGAGATCCACGGCACCGGCCGGCCGCTGGTGCTGCTGCACGGCGGGGTGCTCACGATCGATCTGTCCTTCGGCTCGCTGATCCCGGCACTGAGCGCCACCCACCAGGTCATCGCGGTCGAGCTGCAGGGCCACGGCCGCACGGCCGACACCGACCGGGAGATGACGATCCCGAACCTGGCGAGCGACGTCGTCGGGCTGCTCGACCACCTCGGCATCGAGAAGGCCGACCTGTTCGGCTTCAGCCTCGGCGGGCTCACCGCCGTGCAGGTCGCCGTCAGCCACCCCGACCGGGTGGGCAGGCTGGTGGCGGCATCGGTGCACTTCCGCCAGGACGGCTACTACGAGGAGATCTTCAACCCCGACCCGGATGCCGGGTCCAGGCGCCTGCCCACGGCCGCGGACTTCCAGGAGATGCAGGAGGCCTACGAGAGCGTGGCGTCCGACCCGAGCCACTTCGGGGCCTTCATGGCGAAGACCTCCCAGGCCGCAGGCGCGTTCCGAGGCTGGTCCGACGACGAGCTCCGCGGCGTCGCGGTCCCTACGCTGCTGCTGGTGGGTGACACCGACTTCGTGCGGATCGAGCATGCGGCGGAGATGTTCTCCCTGCTGCCCGACGCGCAGCTCGCGGTGATCCCCGCCGCCACGCACATGGACGTCACGCGGAGGATCGAGATCGTCGTGCCCGCGGTGGCGGGCTTCCTCAAGTAGCGGTCCCGCTGCGGCGTCCGGCGATGTGCGCCGCGAGGCCGTCGAGGATGCGCTCGAGCCCGAAGTCGAGCATGAACCGGTCGCCGTCGTCGGTGCCGGCGGCCGCCGGGATGGCGAAGAGCCTGCCGGTCGTCACGAGTGCGTGCACCGACGGCAGCCGGTCGGGGCCGGTCAGTGCACGCAGTCCCGCCTCGTAGGCGAGGTCCGCGCCATGGGTTCCGGCGTGATCCTGCTCTGCGCCGGCTACGGGGCAGCGGCCGCCGCGATGAGCGTGACCGTCGACATGCAGGAGGGCATCGCCAGGCGCTTCCTGACGATGAACAGCTGCCCTCCGCGGTGCTCGTCGGCCACGTGGTGCGAGCGTGCTGCGCAACCTCGTGTCGGTGGCACTCGTCGTCGGCACCGCGTTGCTCATCGGTTTCCGGCCCGCTGCGGGTCCGGGCGAGTGGCTGGGCGTGCTGGGCGTCTGCTGCTCGGGGCTCCCGTCGGCGGCGCGCCGTGGGCCGCCGTCGCGTGGTGCGTCGGGATCCTCGTCGTCTCCGGGGTCGCCGCGAGCGTCCTGTGGCGGCGCAGCAGGGTCTCAGATCAGCCCGGCCTGCGGTACACCGAGACGTGCTGGCGCGACCACGGCGTCACCGCGGCCCTGGTCCAGTCGGCCAACCGGTGCTCCAGCTCCAACCCGGCGATGCGCGCCATCAGGTCCATCTCGGCGTGGGTGACGTGGCGTCCCTGCAGCGGGTAGAACGTGGTGCCGTTGGGGCCGAGCACCGCCCAGGTGCCCTGGTAGAACTGGGTGATCGGGTCGAGGACGCCGCCGGCGAGCACCATCCGGTCCGCGCCGACGTCGGCCACGCGCAGCCGTGGCACCGGCCCGGATCCCGGCTTGTCACCCGTCATCACCGACTCCAGCGCGAACCGGCCACCCGGGCGCAGGTGCATCGCGGCGTTGCGGAACAGCTCGACCTGGTCGTCCTGGGTGGGGAGCGTGAAGATGGAGTTGAACGGGACGCAGGCCAGGTCGAACGTGCGGCCCAGCTCGACGGTGGTCATGTCGCCGAGCACGGCCGTCACGGCGTCGGAGCCGGGTTTGGCGCGCAGTTCGACGAGCATCGCCTCGCTGATCTCCACGCCCACCACGTCGTGGCCGCGCGCGGCCAGCGGGATGGCGATGCGGCCGGTGCCCGCGCCGTACTCCAGTACCGAACCGCCCGGGCCGGCGAGCTCGCTCAACCCGGCGACGGTGGCGTCCGCGTCCACCTTGCCCTCGTGCAGCGTGTCGTAGTCGGCGGCCCAGCGGTCGCCGTAGGCGTTGCGATCGAATCCGTCCATGGCGTGATCGTCGCGACGGGCCGGTCGCCGCTCCACCGATTCGGCCCAGGGCGAAGGGTCAGTCCGCGCGCCGCGTGAGGTCAAGGCGCAGCCGGCCCGGTGCACCGTCGGCGGGGTCCTCGCGCAGCATCAGCTCGGAGCTGCGGTGCTCGAGCTCGTAGTGCTTCGTGGCATAGAACAGGGCGGTGACCTGGTCGAATCCGGTCGACGACACCATCTCGCGCGGCTTGCGCCGTCGCCAGGGCACCCAGCTGCGCCCGCTGAGCACGACCCCGATCCGCTCGAGCGCGGCGAGCACCACGAGCAGGCAGGCCAGGCCCGGCAGCGTCATGGCGAACACGAGACCCATGGGAACCACTGTAGGGGGAGGGCGATCAGGTGTCGGCGGTTCCGCCGCCCTCGATCCGTAGCGGCGGCAGCCCGCGCTGCGCCGGCCCGGTGCGCCGGGACGGCGAGTTCGCCAGCACCACGGCGATCCACGGGACGGGGGTGGTGAGGATGATCAGCACCAGGCCCAGCCACCAGGCCACGTAGTAGAGGACCCCGGCCACCGCGAACCCGACGATGTGGATCACCATCAGGATCGTGTACAGCCGGATGCGCCGGTGCTGCTCGTCGGCGAAGGACGGAGCGGCATCGGTGATCAGGACCGGATCGGACTCCTCGGCTGCCACGGCACTCACCTCGAGCCCTGTCGTACGCCTTCCGCGGTCGTAGCGCCACCCCGGGCAGGTGCGGGGCCGTCCCGGCATCGCCTCGCCCCCGCCTCGGCTCGCCCCCGCATCGCCTCGTACTGCGGTCGCCCGCGCTACCGCTGACCGGTCGGCGGCACCGGCGCGGCAGGATTTCGCGTTGCAGGAAAGCCACTTTCCCGCAACCTCGTTGCAGGAAAGTGGCTTTCCTGCCATCGCCGCGCGAAGGCGGCCTGCAACACGAGAGCCCGGCGCGGGCGTTGTGTCCCGGCCGCCTACCCGCAACGGCTGTTCCCGGACGGGTGAAGCCCCCTGGCAAGTCTCAGCACCCGCTCAGGCTGAGCGAGGATGCTGGAGCCGGAAAGGGGTTGATGCCCAGGTGAGCGTCATCGGAGCTTTGCTGAGTTTCGTCCTGCTGGTGTTCCTGATCGTCCTGGTCGTGCGGGCGATCCTCGACTGGACCGGCGTGCTCGCACCGGGTGGCGGCGGGTGGGCGCTGAAGGCCCGCGACATCTCCCACCGCGTCACCGAGCCGGTGCTCGCGCCGGTGCGACGCGTGCTCAAGCCGGTGCGGATCGGCGACGTCCAGCTCGATCTCGCCTTCACCGTCGTGTTCGTGGCGGTGCTGATCCTGCGGACGCTGGTGTCCTACCTCTGACGGGTGATCAAGCGGGCACGACCTTCGGCAGCAGTTGCAGTACGGCGGCGTGCAGCTCGGCGGCGGCGCCGGGCTGCCCCGCGAGGTGGCGCAGCAGCGCCTGCTGGAACAGCCCGTCGAACATCGCGTACGTCATCGAGGAGGGCGTGACGACGGCGCGACCGGTGAGCTCGGCGTAGCGGGTGATGATGCGCCAGATCATCCGCTCCAGGGTGGCGTCGATCTCCAGGACGTCCTCGCGGAAGGACTCCTCGAACAGCGCCTGCGACCGCAGGTCGTACCAGAGGCGGTGCATGGTGCCGTCTTCACACAGCGTGGCCACCAGCCCGTCGGCGAACCCGGCGGCCAGCTCCTCCGCGGTGTGCGCATCCGCGACGATCTGGTCGTAGCGCAGGACGCAGACGGCCTTGTACTGCCGCACGCAGAACATGATCAGTTCGATCTTGTCGCGGAAGTAGTAGTGCAGCACCCCGTGGGAGAACGCCGAGTTCTGTGCGATCTCCCGCAGGCTGGTGCGGGCGTACCCCAGCTCGGACAGGGTCTGCAGCGCCGCGTCCGCGAGCTCGCGGCGGCGCTCCTCGAACTTGTCGACCTGGCGTCTGGAGACCCGGTCGACCTTCTCGGCGGCGGCCGTCATAGAGGTGTGTCTTCCGTCGGCGAATGGGTTCCCTCCGGGCAGAACCCGTGGTCATGCTAGCTCAGCGTACTTCTTGACACCTGCCCAGCAAAATCTTGACAGGTGTCCAAAGCGTCCCTACGTTGTGGTGCGCATCACTGCCGATGAGACGAGGGACGGGTCGGATGAGTGTTTTCGAGCTGACGGGGAAGCGGGCGCTCGTCACGGGCGGGGCTCGCGGCCTGGGTGCCGGGATGGCCACGGCGCTCGCGGCGGCCGGGGCGTCGGTGATGATCGCCGACGTGCTCAAGGACGTGGGCGAGCAGACGGCGGCCACGATCACCGGCACCGGCGGCAAGGCCGGGTTCGTCCAGCTCGACGTCACCAGCGACAGCGACTGGGACGCCGCCATCGCGCACACCGTCGCCGAGTTCGGCGGTCTCGATGTCGTCGTGAACAACGCCGGCATCGAGATCACGCAGCTGCTCGTCGACACCGACGCCGACGACATGCGCAAGATGTTCGACGTCAACGTCGTGGGCACGATGCTGGGGGTCAAGTACGGGCTGCGCGCCATGCGTCCCGGCGGTGCGGCCGGCAACGGCGGCACGATCATCAACATCGCCTCCGTCGCGGCCACCATCGCGTTCCCGGCCATCGCCGGCTACTCGGCGAGCAAGTCCGCGATCCACCGCCTCACCAAGGTCGCCGCCATGGAGTCGGGCCAGCTCGGCTACGGCGTGCGCGTCAACTGCATCTTCCCGGGCCTCGTGGCCACCGACATGGGCATCAAGCTCGCCGTCGAGACGGCGGGCCTCGGCCTGTTCGAGAGCCCCGACGCCGCCGTCGGTGCGGTCATCGGGCTCACCCCGTCCGGACGGCTCGGCGAGGTGGCCGACATGGCCGACGCCGTGGTCTTCCTCGCCTCCGACGCATCCCGGTTCGTCAACGGGGTCGGCCTCCCGGTCGACGGCGGAATGGGGATGTGAGCATGAGCGGACCAGCCGACCAGCCAGCCGTCCCGATCCACGGCTGACCGATGGCGCTGACCGACTACCTGGACAAGGGGGCGTCGCTCGGGCGCGACGCTCCCTGCCTCGTCGCAGGCGAGACGACGCTGACCTACGGTGACGTGCAGGACCTGAGCTGGTCGGTGGCCCGCGCGCTCGCGCGCTCCGGCATCCGGGCCGGTGACAAGGTCGGGATCATCTCGAGCAACGATCCCATCGCGTTCGCGAGCGTGTTCGGCATCGCGCGTCGCGGTGCCATCTGGTGTCCGATCAACCCCCGCAACGAGGCGGACGAGACGCGGCAGCTGCTGGATCTCTTCGACTGCACCTGCGTGATCTACAAGGCGGCCTACGCGCCGTTGGTGCAGAAGATCGCTCCTCGACTGCCGGCGCTGCGCGTGCTGGTCTGCATCGACGAGGACTCCACCGAGGTCCCGTCGCTGGAGCGCTGGATCCAGGGAACGGGCGGGGATCTGGACGACGCCGTCGCACCCGATGACGTCGCCATGATCGTCGGTACCGGTGGCACCACCGGCCTGCCCAAGGGCGTGGTGCTCACCGGCCGCAACATCGAGACGATGTCGGCGCTGACGCTGATGGGCTACCCGTTCCCGGGGCGTCCGGTCTACCTCGCGCTCGCACCGCTCACCCACGCGGCGGGCGTGCTGTGCTTCCCGGTCATGGCCAAGGGCGGGCAGATCGTCGTGATGGCGAAACCGGACCTCACGGAGTTCCTGGCGCTCGTCGAGAGCCGCCGCGTGACGCACACGTTCATGCCGCCGACGTTGATCTACATGCTGCTGCAGCACGAGGCACTCGAGAGCACCGACCTCTCGTCGCTGCAGTGCTTCTGGTACGGCGCCGCACCCATGTCGGCTGCCAAGCTGGAGGAGGCGCTCACCCGGATCGGTCCCGTGATGGCGCAGCTCTTCGGGCAGAGCGAGGCGCCCATGATGATCTCGATGATGCCGCCCGCTGATCACTTCAACGCCGACGGCACGATCGCCACGCACCGCCTCTCGTCGGCGGGCCGGCCCGCGCCGCTGGTCACGGTCGCGATCATGGACGGCGAGGGCACGCTGCTGCCGGGTGGGGAGCGGGGGGAGATCGTCGTCCGCAGCTCGCTGGTGATGGCCGGCTACTACAAGAACCCGGGGGCCACAGCAGAGGCGGGGAAGTTCGGATGGCATCACACCGGCGACATCGGCTACGTGGACGGCGATGGTTTTCTCTTCGTCGTCGACCGCGCCAAGGACATGATCATCACTGGTGGCTTCAACGTCTATTCCGCTGAGGTGGAGCAGGCGCTGATGCAGCACCCGGCGGTGCAGGACTGCGCGGTGATCGGGCTGCCCGACGACAAGTGGGGCGAGCGCGTCACGGCCGTGGTGCAGCTGCGGCCGGGGGAGACGGTGGTGCCCGAGGACGTCATGGCGTTCGTCAAGGCGCGCATCGGCAGCGTGAAGGCCCCGAAGCAGGTGGAGGTCTGGCCGGACCTGCCCCGCTCGAAGGTCGGGAAGGTGCTCAAGACCGAGGTGCGTGCCACGCTGCTCGGATGATCGAGCTGGACCACGCGATCGCGTTCGTCACCGGACCGGCCGACGCCGACGCGCTGGTGCCGCCGGGCGCGGTGGTCGATCAGGGGCTGCGCCACGTCGGGCAGGGCACTCGCAACCGGCGGGTGCTCGGCTCGACGGCCTACGTCGAGCTGCTGTGGATCGATGATCCCGACGTGGAGGCCGGTACCGGCCTGGGCTTCGGGCCGCGCGGTCTGCCCGTTCGGCGTCGTGCTGCGCGGTCCGGTTCCCGCCGCCGAACGGGAGCGGTTCCGGCCCTACCAGGTGCCGGACGGGCCGCAGCTGCTGCTGCTCGCGGCGGCGCTGACCGACTTCACGCAGCAGTTCGTCGCGGTCATCGAGGCGGGCCGGGCGCGCTTCAGCGCCGGGCCCGCTCTGCAGCGGGTCGTGATCCGCGGCCCGGTCGTCCCTGACCTCGGTGCGCTCGCCACGGGCAACGTCGTGTTCGAGCGGGGCCCGGCGCGGCTGGTGGCCCAGTTCGCCGAGCCCGCCCTGCCGTGGGTGATCGGACGGTAAAGCTCCGGTAATCCATTCAGTGGCTCGCCCATTGCGGATCAACAGGGCAGCCTGGCCCGACCCGACGCAGAGGGAGATCACATGGCGACGCTCCTGCAGCAGGCCTTCCGGCGGAAGCCGGTCACCGACATGACCGCGGAATCCGGTGCCGACGGCAAGGGCGGTGGTCAACTCGCGCGCTCGATCGGGCTCTTCCCGCTCACGATGATCGGTGTCGGCTCGACGATCGGCACCGGCATCTTCTTCGTGCTCTCCCAGGCCGTCCCGGTTGCCGGGCCCGCGGTGATCTGGTCGTTCGTGGTCGCCGGTGTCGTCGCCGGGCTCACCGCGGTCTGCTACGCCGAGCTGGCCAGTGCGGTGCCGGTCTCCGGGTCGTCGTACTCCTACGCCTACGCGACGCTCGGTGAGGTCGTCGCGATGGCCGTGGCGGCGTGCCTGCTGCTGGAGTACGGGGTGTCGTCCGCCGCCGTTGCGGTCGGCTGGTCGCAGTACCTCAATCAGTTCCTGGGCAACGTGTTCGGCTTCCAGATCCCCGACTTGCTCTCCCAGTCGCCGGAGGGCGGGGGGTTCATCAACCTCCCCGCCGTGGTGCTGGTGGCACTCTGCGCCGCGCTGCTCATCCGGGGCGCCAGCGAGTCGACCTGGGTCAACGCGATCATGGTGCTGGTCAAGCTCTCGGTGCTGGCGCTGTTCATCGTCGTCGGGATCACGGGCTGGAACGCCGACAACTTCAACGACTTCGCCCCGTACGGCATCACCGGCATCACCGGCGCCGCGGGCATCATCTTCTTCGCCTACATCGGGCTCGATGCCGTGTCCACCGCGGGTGAGGAGGTCAAGAACCCGCGGCGCAACATGCCGCTCGCGATCCTCATCGCGCTGGTCACCGTCACGATCGTCTACGTGGCGGTCGCCGTGGTGGCCGTGTCCGCGCAGCCCCAGGCCGACTTCAAGGACCAGGAGGCCGGGCTCTCGGCGATCCTGGAGAAGGTGGTCGGCTCGTCGTGGCCGGGCACCCTCATCGCGGTGGGCGCCATCATCTCGATCTTCAGTGTGACGCTGGTGACGATCTACGGGCAGACCCGCATCCTGTTCGCGATCGGGCGCGACGGCATGTTGCCGAAGTTCTTCCAGAAGGTGAACGCGAAGACGCAGACCCCCGTCAACAACACGCTCGTCGTCGCCGTGCTCGTGGCACTGCTGGCCGGCCTGCTGCCGATCAACTTCCTCGCCGAGATGACGAGCATCGGCACGCTGGTGGCGTTCCTCGTCGTGTCCGTCGGGGTGATCATCCTGCGGCGCACGGCACCCGACCTGCCCCGCGGGTTCAAGGTGCCCGGCTACCCCGTGGTGCCGATCCTGTCGATCCTCGGCTGCCTCTACATCATCAAGGACCTGCGGTTCATCACGATACTGGTGTTCCTGATCTGGGTGGCCGTCGTGCTCGTCTGGTACTTCACCTACGGCATCCGGCACTCGCGGCTCGGGGGTCACCGATGACGCTCGTGGTCGGGCTGCCGCGCGACGAGCGGGCCACCGCGGCCATGCACATGGGCGTGATGCTGGCGCGCTCGCTCGGGCAGGACCTCGCGATCTGCACGGTGGTGCCGGCGCCGTGGCCCGCGGGCATGGGCAAGATCGACGCGGAGTTCCAGAGCTACCTCGACGGCGCCGCGCACGAGGCGTTGGAGCGAGCTCGCGACCTGCTGCCCGCCGACATCGCCGGTGAGTTCCTCGTGAAGCACGCGCGATCGACACCGTCGGGGCTGCTCGAGCTAGCTGCCGAGCGCGATGCGGCGATGGTGGTGCTCGGGTCGTCCACGGCGGGTGTGCTGGGCCGGGTCGCGTTCGGCAGCGTCGCCGAGCGGCTGCTGCACACCTCGCCGGTTCCGGTGGGCCTCGGGCCCCGCGGCTACCGCTGCGCGACCGGAGCCCGGGTCGCGCGGGTGACCACCGCGTACGGCGCGTCCGAGCGCGACGACGAACTCGTCGTCGCCGTCTCCGGGGTCGCGGCCAGGGCCGGGGCGGCGCTGCGGGTGGCGTCGTTCGGCGTGCGGCCCCGTACGCCGCTCACGGCCGGCATCGGCTCGCGGGCCGAGGATGCGGTCCTCGACTCCTGGAGCGCCGACGTCGACACCGCGCAGCAGGCGGCGATCGCCCACCTGCCCCACGCACCTGCCGAGGTCACGACCGTCATCGGGCGGGGCACCGACTGGGCGGGTGCGCTGGAGGACATCGGCTGGGCCGACGGCGACGTGCTGGTGGTCGGGTCGAGTTCGGAGGGCCCGCTCGAACGCGTCTTCCTCGGATCCCGCTCCTCGCGGATCGTGCGGCACTCGCCGGTACCGGTGATCGTGGTGCCGCGCGGCGCGGCACACGCGCTGGCGGAGCGTGCCGAACAGCCGTAGGGCGCGCTCCTACGAGCGCACCAGGCGCGCGATCGCGTCCGAGGCCTCCCGCACCTTCAGGTCGGCCTCCTCGCCTCCGGCCGCCGCGGCCTGCACCACGCAGGTGGCGAGGTGCTCGTCGAGGAGCTCGAGGGAGAACGACTGCAGCGCCTTCGTCGCGGCCGAGACCTGCGTGAGGATGTCGATGCAGTACTTGTCCTCTTCGATCATCCGCTGCAGGCCGCGGACCTGGCCCTCGATGCGGCGCAGCCGTTTGAGGTACGCGTCCTTCTCACTGCTGTAGCTCGCCATCCGCCCCTCCGAGACCCGTGACCACCAACGGTACGGGTGTCAGACCAGGAACCGGTAGGCCGCGCTGCCCGGCGCCACCAGCTGGATGCGCAGCGGGCTGGCCTTCATCCGCGCCCACAGCGGCTCGTAGCCGTCGCGCTCGGCGATCTCGACGCCCACCAACGCGGCGCCGGTCTCGCGGTTGTCGCGCTTGATGTACTCGAACAGCACGATGTCGTCGTCGGGGCCGAGCACCTCGTCGAGGAAGCGGCGCAGCGCGCCGGGCTCCTGCGGGAACTCGACGAGGAAATAGTGCTTGAGCCCGCGGTGCACCAGCGAGCGCTCCACGACCTCGCCGTAGCGGCTCACGTCGTTGTTGCCGCCCGAGAGCAGGCATACGACGGTGGCGCCCGGCTCCACCAGCACCTCCTCGCCCATGGCCGCCGCGGCGAGCGCTCCGGCGGGCTCGGCGATGATGCCGTCGGTCTGGTACAGGTCGAGCATCTCGGTGCAGACGCGGCCCTCGGCCACCGCCACCAGCTCCGCACCGCTGTCGCGCACCAGCGGGAACGTGACGTCGCCAGCGCGGCGCACGGCGGCGCCGTCGACGAACGTGTCGAGCTCGGGCAGCACCACCGGGCCGCCCGCGGCCAGCGCGGCCGTCATGCTGGCGGCGCCGGCGGGCTCGACCCCGACGATCCGGATGCCGGGATGGGTGGCCGCGAGCCAGCTGCCGACGCCCGCGAGCAGCCCGCCACCGCCGACGGGCAGCACCACGACGTCCGGCACGGCACCGAGCTGCTCGAGGATCTCGACACCGACGGTGCCCTGCCCGGCGATCGTGCGGATGTCGTCGAACGCCGGCACCACGGTGGCACCCGTGCTGGCCGCGTGCTCGGCCGCCATGGCGGCGGCCTCGTCGTAGGTGTCGCCGCCGACCACCAGCTCCACGTCGCCGTTGCCGAGCGCGAGGATGCGTTCCCGCTTCTGCCGGGGCGTGGTGCTGGGCACGTGCACGCGACCGCGGATCCCGAGCTGCCGGCACGCGTACGCCACGCCCTGGCCGTGGTTGCCGGCGCTCGCGCACACCGCCCCGGCCGCGCGCTCACCCGCGTCGAGCTGGGCGAGCAGGTTGAAGGCGCCGCGCAGCTTGTAGGAGCGGCCGATCTGCAGATCCTCGCGCTTGAGCCACACCTGCGCGCCGGTGGCGGCCGACAGGCGCTCGCTCAGCTGCAGAGGGGTCTGGACGGCCACACCGGACAGGCGCTCGGCTGCGGAGGCGACGAGCTCCGCGACGTTCGGGTAGGACACCCCCGAATCTTCCTCGCCGCGGACGCGGGGCCGGGGTGGGGGGTGGGCAGCCTCAGTGCACGTGCTCCTGCCAGTCCGCAGGAACCCGGCCCCGCGGACCCGGCACCGGCTGGTCCAGCGGGCGGTGCGTCGGCTCCGCCAGCTGCGGGCCGTCGAGCGCGTCGCCACGGGCGTAGTCCCAGAACCACTCCTCACCCGGCTCGTAGCTCTGCACGATCGGATGCCCGGTGGCGGCGAAGTGCGCGCTGGCGTGCTGCGCGGGGGAGGAGTCGCAGCAGCCGACGTGCCCGCACTGCGCGCAGCGGCGCAGGTGCACCCACCAGCCCCCGGCGGCGTCGCAGTCGGCGCAGCCCGCGCCACTCGGCGCGACGCTCGGATCGATCCCGTTCGGGGCACTCATGCGCATCTCCTCATCGCTTCGCTTCCCGCCCATCATGCTCGACGGCCACGCAGCTGCGCTCGTCGACGCTGAGCCGGAAGACGTCGGGGCGCGCGTAGTGCCCGGTGACGTCGAGATCCATCCGGCCCTGCGCGAGCAGGCCCAGGTCGAGCCGCGCGTGCAGCACCCCCTCGGCGTCGCGCAGTGGCCCTGCGAGCACGTCACCCAGCGGGGAGACGATCACGCTGCCGCCGGAGATCAGGACGGTGCCGGTGTCGTCGCCCTGGATCGGATGGACGTCGTCGGGCAGCGCGCCGCGCTCGAGGTACTGGCACGCGCTGAGCACGAAGCAGCGGCCCTCCACGGCGATGTGGCGCATCGTGGAGAGCCACACCTCCCGGTCGTCGACGGTCGGGGCGCACCAGAGATCGACGCCCTTGTCGTACATCGCCGTGCGGAACAGCGGCATGTAGTTCTCCCAGCAGATCGCCGCGCCGACGCCGGCCCCGTCGAGGTCGAGCACCGGCATCGTCGAGCCGTCACCGTTGCCCCAGATGAAGCGCTCCGCTGCCGTCGGCATGAGCTTGCGGTGGATCTGCGGCGCGGCACCGTCCGGGGTGAAGAACAGGGCCACGCAGTAGAGCGTGCGGCGGTGGCGCTCGATCGCGCCGGCCACCACCATGACGCCCAGCTCGGCGGCCAGCGTCGACAGTGCGCGGGTCTCCGGGCCGGGGACGTCGATCGCCGCGTCCCAGTAGCGCTGGTACTCCACCCGCCCCGCCGGGCTGCGGGAGCCGACGCGCACCCCGAAGTCCAGTCCCTTCGGGTAGCCGCCCAGCAGGGCCTCCGGCAGCACGATCAGCCGGGTACCGTCGGCGGCGGCCTCCCGGATCCAGGTGATCGTCCGGGCGAGGGTGTCGGGGGTGTCGAACAGGGTCGACCCGGTCTGGACCACGGCGACGGCGAGCGTTGATCCGGTCATGGCCCCACCGTAGGGAGCGACCCCGGCCGATTTCGCCGATCCACCCCGCCGATTTCGCCGATCGGACACGCTGATTTCGCCGATCCGACACGGGCCGTGGGGCCACGGCATGTCGGGTGCGCCCCGACGGCGTGCCGAGATCGCGAAATCGGCGTGTCGGGATGGCGAAATCAACCCGGCTCGCGGGGTGCGCTCACTGCACGTCCAGCAGCGTGCGGGCGATGTCCTTCCAGATCACGAGATGGGGGTCGGTGCGGGGGTCGCGGTGCTCGAGCGCGTAGGTCAACCCGACGCCGCGCATGCTGGTGAAGATCAGGTCCCGGACCTGCGGGTAACGGGGGTGCGCCACCAGGTCCGGCCCGTAGTTGCGGTCGAGGCCCAGCCGGATGGCGGCGCCCACCTCGCGCTCCTCGGGCAGCAGCGAGACGCGCAGCTCGCGGTTGGTGCGCGCCGCGGTCCACAGCTCGACGGCCGCCCAGAAGTACGGCTCGGAGAACGTCTCCCACATCATCTCGACGACGCGGTCGAGACGTTCGGCGGGAGGCAGCCCGCCGAGCTCGGAGATCCGCTTGTTCGAGCCGGTCATCCGGCCGATCGCGAGGTGTCGTGACGCCGCGACGAGGAGCAGGTCACGCGACGGGAAGTGGTGCAGCAGCCGGCCGCGCGACACGCCGGCGCGGGCCTGGATCCGCAGGGTGGTGGCGCCTGCGTACCCGGACTCGACGAGGCAGGCGACGGCGGCGTCGAGGATGCGAGCCTTGCTCGTGGCCGTGCGTTCCTCGCGGCGTCCCATGACACGCGGTTCGGGGGTGCTCACTCGAACAGGTTAGACCCAGTCGCCGCAGAACAGTCATCATTGACCGGTTCGTGTTCGAGTCCCTACCCTGCACGTATGCGGCGATTCGACTGGCTGGCACGGATCGAACAGCTCGACCCGGCTGTGGACTACGAGGAGATCGCCCGGATCACGGGCACGATCGAGTTCCCCTGGGACGTCAACCAGGCGCTGTCGTTCGCCCTGTTCCGCACCTACGCCGTGCCGAGCATCGGACGACTGCTCGCCGACACCGGTGAGTTCACCGAGCGCGTGCAGAAGCGCTACGACGACACGGCGCTGATCCTCGACGCCGTCAGCGAGCACGGGCTGGGCAGCGCGCAGGGCCGCGACGCCGTGCGCCGCATGAACCAGATGCACGGCTCCTACGCGATCTCCAACGGCGACATGCTCTACGTGCTGTCGACGTTCGTGGTCACGCCGATCCGGTGGGTCGACCAGTTCGGCTGGCGCAAGCTCGTGGAGAAGGAGAAGGTCGCCGCCACGAACTACTACCGCGAGCTCGGCCGTCTCATGGGGATGAAGGACATCCCGGCCACCTACCAGGAGTTCGGCGCCTACCTCGACGCGTACGAGGCGGAGCACTTCGCGTTCGACGCGGGTGCGCGCGCCGTCGCCGACAGCACGCTGCAGCTGTTCACCACGTTCCCGCCCAACAACTACGCACCCGCCGCGCTGATCAAGCGCTTCTCCTACGGGCTCATGGACGATCCGCTGCGTGCGGCGTTCCGCTATCCGAAGCTGTCGAAGGTGGAGCAGGCCTTCTCGCGCAGGCTGGTGTGGCTGCGCGGCCGGTTCGTGCGGATGCTGCCGCCGCGGCGCGAGCCCAAGTTCGCGCGGCAGTTGCCCAACGTCCGCAGCTACCCGAACGGCTACGACATCCCCGCGCTGGGCACGTTCCCGCGGGGCTGCCCGGTGCCGCACGCGGAGGCCCCGGCACCGGAGCCCGCACGTCAGGAGGGCGTCCTTCCTGACGTCCAACGTCAGTAGGGACGCCCTGCTGAGGTCAGGAGGAGGGCCGCGGCGGCGGCCCGCTCGTCGTCCCGATGCGCAGCGTCACCGGGAGGATCACGTCCGGTGCCGGCTCCCCGGCCACCAGCGCCATGGCCGCCTGGGCCGCGCGGCGGCCCTTCTCGTCGGTGGGTTGCACCACGGTGGTGAGCACGGTGGCGCCGAGCCAGTGCAGGTCGGCGCCGTCGAAGCCGGCGACCGAGACGTCCTCGGGCACCCGCAGGCCCAGCTGCTGCGCGGCCTCCAGCACGCCGGCGGCCAGCACGTCGCTCTGCGCGAGCACGGCCGTGGGGCGCCGGTGTGCGGGCACGTCCAGTAGCGCGCGCCCGGCCGTCACGCCCTCCGGCACGACGTTGCTGGCGGTCTCGAACATGGGCACCGCCCCGAACACGTCCTCGAGCCCCTCCATGCGGTGGCGGACGTCGCGGTAGATCGCGCGGGCCCGCCGTGCTGCGCCGATCGGGCCACGGGTGCCGTCGAGGCGCAGCGGCATCGCCACCATCTCCACGCGCCGGTGTCCGACGTCGTGCAGGTGCTGCGCGAGCTCGCGGGTGCCGCCGCGGTCGTCGATGTCGATGAGCACGACGCCGTCGGCGACCGGGCCCTCGACGCCCACGACGGGCACGCCACGGGCACGCAGCAGGTCCAGCGCGGGGTCGTCCTCGAGGCCGCAGGTGGCGAAGATCGCCGCATCGAGCGGGATGCGGCCGATCTGGTCGGTGGACGGGCGTCCGGACTCCCCGGCGAGCATCAGCAGCCCGACGCCGTGCGGCCCGAGCACCTCGGCGATCCCGTCGAGGAGCTGGACGGCGACGGGATCGCGGAACGCGTAGAGCAGGCGCTCGCCGACGAACGCGCCGATCACGCCACTGCGGCCGCGGCGCAGCGAGGCGGCCAGCGGGTCGGGACCCGCGTAGCCCAGCGCCGCCGCCGCGGTCAGCACGCGCGCGCGGGTGGCGGGCGTGACCCGCGGGCTGTCGGAGAACACCAGCGACGCCGTGGACGGCGAGACCCCGGCGTGCGCGGCGACCGCGGCGAGCGTCGGGCGGGTGGTCACGGCGCCGACCGTAGTCCGGACGTCCGGAATCCGACGATTCCGGGTTGAGTTCGGCGCGGTGCAGCAGGTACCGTCGAGCGGGGATCGAATCGATTCGATTACTCATGATCACCAGGAGTCGAGCGTGACAACCAGCCGGGTGCAGCCCGCAGCCGAGACCTTGCGCGCGCGCACCGCCGTGTTCATCGCCTTCACGGTGATCGGGCTGGCGTTCGCCTCGTTCCTGTCCCGGATCCCGTCGGTCCGCGACACGCTCGGGCTCTCGACGCCGCAGACCGGCCTGCTGCTGCTGTGCCTGTCCGGCGGCGCGATCGCGGGCCTGCCGCTGGCAGGCGCCATCGTGCACCGGGTCGGACCCGGCCGGGCCGTGCTGCTGGCGTCCTACACGTTCACGCTCGGGCTCGTGCTGCTCGCGGCCGGCCTGCTCACCGGCACGGTGCTCGCGGCAGGCATCGGGCTGGCGTTCACGGGGCTCGGCAACGGCGTCTGGGACGTCGCGATGAACGGTCGAGGGTGCCGACGTCGAGCGCAGGCTCGGCCGGTCCCTGATGCCCCGCCTGCACGCGGCGTTCAGCCTCGGCACCGTCGCGGGCGCCGGCATCGGGGCGGTGTGCGCCGCCACCGGGGTCCCGCTGCCGGCCCAGATCATCGCGATGGCCGTGTTCGTGCCGATCGTCACCACGATCATCACCCGCCGCTTCTCGGCGCCGGAGCCGCGGACTGCGGAGTCGGCTGGCCGCTCCTCGGGTGCGCTCGCCGCCTGGCGCGAACCGCGCACGCTGCTCGTCGGGCTGATGACGCTCGCGTTCGCCTTCACCGAGGGCTCCGCCAACGACTGGATCGCCATCGCCATGGTCGACGGCTACGGCCAGGCCGAGGTGGTCGGCGCGGTTGCGTTCGGCATGTTCGTGGTCGCGATGACGATCGGGCGCCTGCTGGGCGGTTCGATGCTGGCGCGGTTCGGCCGGGTCGCGGTGCTGCGGGTGACCGCCCTGCTGGCGCTGGTCGGGCTGTTGCTGGTGCTGTTCGGCGGGTCGACACTCGTCGCGCTGGCCGGTGCGCTGCTGTGGGGCATCGGGGCCTCGCTGGGCTTCCCGGTCGGGATGTCCGCCGCCGCCGACGACCCGGTGAAGGCGGCCGTGCGGGTGTCGGTCGTGAGCTCCGTGGCCTACACCGCATTCATCGCGGGCCCCCCGCTGATCGGCGTGCTCGCGGGCCATCTCGGCATCCTGAACGCGCTGCTCGTGGTGGTGGGAGCGCTCGTGCTGGGCCTACTGGTGTCCGGTGCAGCGCGGCCGCTTCCCGGCACATCGTCCGACCACTGAGCGACGGGTCGCATCGCCGACTCCCCGGACTCTTGACAGCGTCGGCCAGAGGCCGGACTCTGTTGCGCGTTGTGCATCCCGTTCCGCACTGCGCTCCGGAGTTCATCAGCATGATCCATGTCTGCGCGCTAGCCGATCTTCCCCGTGGTGCCGCCCGGCGCTTGCCGCTGGCACCGCCGGTCTCGGTCTTCCACACGTCCGACGGCGAGCTCTACGCCATCGACGACACCTGCACCCACCAGGATGCCTCGCTCGCCGACGGGTGGCTCGAGGGATGCGAGATCGAGTGCCCGCTGCACGCGGCGATCTTCGATCTCCGCACCGGTGAACCCGACGGGCTGCTGGCCCGGGAACCCGTACGCACGCACCGCGTCCTCGTCGAGGGCGATGCGGTGTACGTCGTGCTGTCCTCCGACGTGGTTGCCGACGGCACCCCCGTCGAAGCCGCTTCCTGATCCCCATCCCACGCGTACGACCAGCGGAGGTGGCCTTGACGGCCGTGCAGCCCAGCCTGATCTCGACGTTGCCCGGTCGGTACTACACCGATCCCGGGATCTTCGCCGCCGAGCAGGACCGGATCTTCGAACGGGCCTGGACGTGCGTGGCGCTGGCGGCCGACCTCGCCGCGCCCGGCGCGTTCCGGACGGTGACGGTCGGCCGCGAGAGCGTGGTGCTCGTGCGCGGCCGCGAGGGCGCCGTCCGGGCGTTCCTCAACGTGTGCCGCCATCGCGGGGCGCAGCTGTGCACCGAGGAGTCGGGGCAGCTGCGGCGCAACCTGCAGTGCCCGTACCACGCGTGGACCTACGACTTCACCGGCAAGCTCATCGCCGCACCCAACCTGACGTCGATGCCCGACATCGACCGTGTCGAGTACGGCCTGCTGCCCGTGCACCTGCGGGAGTGGCTGGGCTACGTCTGGATCTGCCTCGGTGACGACCCACCGTCGTTCGAGGCCGACGTGGCGGGGGAGGTGGCGGCCCGGCTCGGTGACGTGGCCCTGATCGATCACTACGCCATCGACGGGCTCGCTCTCGGCAGGCGGATCACCTACGACGTGGCCGCGAACTGGAAGCTGATCATCGAGAACTTCATGGAGTGCTACCACTGCGCCACGATCCACCCGGAGCTCACGGAGGTGCTCCCGGAGTTCGCCGAGGGGTACGCGGCCCAGTTCTTCGTGGGCCACGGCGCGGAGTTCGGCGCCGACATCGAGGGGTTCACCGTGGACGGCACCGCGGGCCCCGAACGGCTGCCCGGGGTCAGTGATGACCAGGACCGGCGCTACTACGCCATCACGATCAAGCCGCAGGTGTTCATCAACCTGGTTCCCGACCACGTGATCCTGCACCGGATGACGCCGCTCGCTCCCGACCGCACGATCGTCGAGTGCGACTGGCTCTTCGCCCCGGAGGTGGTGGCGAGCGGGAAGGACCTCGACGCCTCCGTGGAGCTGTTCCACCGGGTCAACGTGCAGGACTTCGACGCCTGCGAGCGCACCCAGCCGGCGATGAGCAGCCGGGCCTACCTGAACGGAGGAGTGCTGGTGCCGAGCGAACACCACATCGGGGCGTTCCACGACTGGGTGGTGCAGAAGTTGGAGTGAGCGGCGCACCCCACCTTGCAGGAAAGCCACTTTGGCGCACCCCACCTTGCAGGAAAGCCACTTTGCCGCAACGTCGTTGCAGGAAAGTGGCTTTCCTGCAACGAGGTACCGCCGGCCGCCCTCACCCCCCGAGCCACCCCATCCGCCTGCTGATCTCCGCCGTGGCCGCCAGCAACGGCGCGATCGACGCGTCGAGCTGCGCGGCGTCCAGGCGGTAGCTCGGGCCGCTCACGCTCACCGCGGCGATCACGGCGCCGGCCCGGTCCAGCACCGGGGCGGCCACCGCGTTGAGCCCGACCTCGTACTCCTCCACGGTCAAGGCGTAGCCGCGATCGCGCACCTGGGCGAGCTCGACGTCCAATGTGGTCGGGACCGTGATCGTGCGTGCGGTCGTCCGGGGCATCCCGGACGCTGCGAGCAGCTCGGCGCGGTGGCGCGGCTCGAGGTGGGCCAGCAACACCTTGCCGCTGGAGGTGGAGTGCAGCGGGGTGAGCCTGCCGATCCAGTTGTTCGTGCCCACAGTGGACGGTCCGCGGGCCTGGTCCACGTTCACCGCGTAGTGCTCCTGCAGGACCGCCACGTTGATCGTCTCGCTCAGCTCGGTGGCCAACTGCTCGCACACCTCGCGCCCCTGCCGGGTGACGTCGAGGCGGTCGGTGACGGCGCCCGCGAGCGGGATCAGCCCGAAGCCGAGCCGGTACTTGCCGCGGTCGGTGGCCTGCTCGACCAGCCCGCGCCCCTCCAGGGCGCCCAGCAACCGGAAGGCGGTGGACTTGTGCACGTCGATCTCCGACGCGACCTCGCTGACGCCCGCCTCCCCGCGTCGGGCCAGGATCTCGAGCACACTGATGGCCCGGTCGACGGACTGGACGCCACCGTCGCGCGATGTCCCATTGGTCCCGGTGCTGTTGCTCATGGCGGAACTATATGCGCCAAACGAGCCACAGTGCTTGACGTGAGCAAGAAGTTGAGGACTATCAGCGCCGTGCTCTCCCTCTTTATCGACGGCGTGTGGACCGCGGGTTCGGGCGGCACGGCCGAGGTCATCAACCCCTTCGACACCAGCGTGGTCGAGACGATCGCCCAGGCCGGTCCCGACGACGTCGACCGCGCGGTGAGCGCCGCCCGCGTCGCCTTCGACACCGGGCCGTGGCGCACCACGTCGGCTCCCGAGCGCGGAGCGCTGCTGCGCCGCGTCGCCGAGCTGCTGGTGCGCGACAAGGAGGACATCGCCCGCACCGAGACGCTCGACACCGGCAAGACGCTGAAGGAGAGCCGCATCGACGTCGACGACGTCACCGCGGTGTTCCGCTACTACGCCGATCTCGCCGACAAGGACGCCGGGCGCATCGTCGACACCGGCATGGCGAACGTGCTGTCCCGCGTCGTGCACGAGCCCGTCGGGGTCTGCGCGCTGATCACGCCCTGGAACTACCCGCTGCTGCAGCTGTCCTGGAAGGTCGCCCCCGCCCTCGCGGCGGGCAACACGATGGTGATCAAGCCCAGCGAGGTGACCCCACTGACGAGCATCATGCTCGTGCGCCTCTGCGAGGAGGCCGGGGTGCCCGCGGGGGTGGTCAACATCGTGCTCGGCGACGGCCGTTCCGTCGGTGCTCCGCTCACCGAGCACGACGACGTCGACATGGTCAGCTTCACCGGTGGGCTGGCCACCGGGCAGGCGATCATCCGCGCCTCGGCGGCCACCGTGAAGCGCGTCGCCGTGGAGCTGGGTGGCAAGAACCCCAACATCGTCTTCGCCGACACCGACCTCGACCTGGCCGCAGACTGGGCCATGACGGCGGTCTTCCTGCACTCCGGCCAGGTCTGCTCGGCGGGCGCACGGCTCATCGTCGAGGAGTCGATGCACGACGAGCTGGTGGCCGAGATCGCCCGCCGTGCCGACCGGATCCGGCAGGGCAACGGCCTCGACGACACGAGCGAGACCGGCCCGCTGGTCTCGGCCGCGCACCGCGCCAAGATCGAGGATTTCGTCGCGTCGGCGATCGCCGAGGGCGCCACGCTCGTCACGGGCGGGCACCGGCCGGAGGATCCCGAGCTGCAGAAGGGCTTCTTCTACCGGCCCACGATCTTCACGAACATCCGCCGCGACATGCGCGTGATCCGCGAGGAGACCTTCGGCCCGATCCTCACGGTCGAGACCTTCCGCACGGAGGAGGAGGCCATCGCGCTCGGCAACGACACCGAGTACGGCCTCGCCGGCGCCGTCTGGACCGCCGATATGGCACGAGCCCACCGGGTCGCGAGCGCGCTGCGCCACGGCACCGTGTGGATCAACGACTACCACCCGTATGTGCCTGCCGCCGAGTGGGGCGGCATGAAGAGATCAGGCAACGGGCGGGAGCTCGGCCCGACGGGGCTGGCCGAGTACCAGGAACACAAGCACGTCTGGCACAACACCGCGCCGGAGCCGATGCGGTGGTTCGCGGGTTAATCGTTCCCTGGAGGTTGGCGTTGAGTACGACCGAGGAACCCAGCACGAATGCGAGCAGCGACGACGGGATGGCCGAGTTCGGCTACAGCCAGTCGCTCGAACGCAGCATCGGCAAGTTCGCCAGCTTCGCGGCGGGCGTCAGCTACATCTCCATCCTGACCGGCACTTTCCAGCTGTTCTACCTCGGCTTCGGCAACGGTGGCCCCAGCTACTGGTGGTCGTGGCCCATGGTGTTCGTCGGGCAGCTGATGGTCGCGTTGTGCTTCGCCGAGCTGGCGGGGCGCTACCCGGTGGCCGGGTCGGTCTACAACTGGTCCAAGCGGCTGGCCGGGCCCACGGTCTCGTGGCTGGCAGGCTGGATGATGTTCACCGCGTCGGTGGTGACGCTGGCCGCGGTGGTGCTCGCCTACCAGGTGACGCTGCCGCAGATCTGGAGCGGCTTCCAGCTCGTCGGCGACGGCACGGGCGCGAGCTTCGCGGTCAGCGCGGTGATCTGGGGCGCGATCCTGGTCGTCTTCACCACCGTCGTCAATGCGTTCGGTGTGAAGCTGATGGCGCGGATCAACAGCACCGGCGTCTTCATCGAGCTCGTCGCCGCCTGCCTGCTGGTGGTCATCCTCGCGGTCAACATCGTCAACCCGCCGAGCGTCATCGTCCACACCACCGGGTACGGCACCGGTCCTGGCGGCTACATCGGCGCCTTCCTCATCGCGGCCATCGCGTCGGCCTACGTGATGTACGGCTTCGACACGGCGAGCTCGCTCGGTGAGGAGACGGTCGACCCGCGCCGGACCGGGCCGTCCGCGATCCTGCGCGCGGTGATCGCGTCGTTCGTCATCGGTGGCCTGATCCTGCTGTTCGGGATCCTGGCCGCGCCCAACCTCGCCGACCCGGAGCTGGGGAAGCCCTCCGGCGGGCTGCAGCTGATCGTGCTGCAGGCCCTCGGCGGCCCGCTGGGCAAGGTGTTCCTCATCTGCATCGTCGTGGCGATCACGGTGTGCGCGCTGGCCGTGCACACGGCGGGCATCCGCCTGATGTTCGCGATGGCCCGCGACAACGCGCTGCCCGCAGGCGCCGCGCTCGCGAAGATCGACCCGAAGCGCAAGACGCCGGTGGTGCCCGCGGTCCTGATCGGGATCGTCTCGGTGCTGATCCTGGTGGTCAACATCGGTACCCCGGAGATCTTCACCGCCGTCACCTCCGTGGCCGTCATCATGATCTACGTCGCGTACCTGCTGGTCACGGTGCCGATGCTGGTGCGGCGGTTCAAGGGGGAATGGCCGGGCAAGGACGCGCCGAAGGGCTACTTCTCGCTGGGGGTCTTCGGGTTGCCGGTGAACATCATCGCGGTGCTGTGGGGCGCGGCGATGGCGATCAACCTGGCGTGGCCGCGCGTCGAGGTCTACGGCGAGGGCTGGCTGCGCTACATCGCGTTCATCTTCATCGGCGCCATCGTCGTCATCGGCCTGGCGTGGTTCCTGCTGCGCGGTCGCCACCACCTCGGCACGCTCCCGGAGCACGTCCGGCAGAACCTGGAGGAGGCGCCGTGAGCGAGCCGCTGGAGGCCGACACCTTCGACTACGTCGTCGTCGGCGGTGGTTCGTCGGGCTGCGCGCTGGCCGCACGGCTGTCGGAGGACCCGTCGGTCACCGTGTGCCTGCTGGAGGCCGGACCGTCTGATGTGGACGATCCGAACATCCTGCGGCTCACCGACTGGATGGCGCTGCTGGACTCCGGCTACGACTGGGACTACCTCGTCGAGCCGCAGGAGCACGGCAACAGCTTCCTGCGCCACGCCAGGGCACGCGTTCTCGGCGGCTGCTCGTCGCACAACTCGTGCATCGCGTTCTGGACGCCGCGCGAGGACCTCGACGAGTGGGCCGCGCAGGGCTGTACGGGCTGGAGCGCCGCCGAGTGCTGGCCGCTGATCAAGCGGCTGGAGACCAATGACGGTCCCTGGGAGGGCCACGGCCGCAACGGGCCCGTGAACCTCATGCAGATCCCGCCGGACGACCAGTGCGGTGTCGCGGTGCTCGAGGCGGCCGCGGCCGTCGGGCTGCCGACGGTGCGGTTCAACGAGGGCCACACCGTCACCGACGGCGCCGGGTTCTTCCAGATCAACCAGTTCCCCGACGGCACGCGCGCATCGTCGTCGGTGAGCTACCTGCACCCGATCATGGGGCAGCGGCCCAACCTCGAGATCCGCACCGGGGCGTGGACGTCACGGGTGCTGTTCGACGAGAACAAGCGCGCCACGGGCGTCGAGTACCAGCAGGACATCGGCCCGGGTCGCCGCGTCGTCGGCGCCCGCCGGGAGGTGGTGCTCTCGACCGGTGCCATCGACACCCCGAAGCTGCTGATGCTCTCGGGCATCGGGCCCGCCGAGCACCTGCGCGAGTTCGGCGTGGAGGTGCTCTCCGACCTGCCCGGCGTGGGCGCCAACCTCGACGACCACGTGGAGGGGCTCGTCATGTGGGACGCCGCGCGGCCCATGGTGACCCGCTCCACGCAGTGGTGGGAGATCGGGCTGTTCACCCGCACCGAGGAGGGCCTGGATCGGCCCGACCTGATGATGCACTACGGCTCGGTGCCGTTCGACCTCAACACCGTCCGCTGGGGCTACCCGACCACCGACAACGGCTTCTGCCTGACGCCCAACGTCACGCGCGGGCGCTCCCGGGGCACGGTGCGGCTGCGCAGCCGCGACTTCCGCGACCGTGCGAAGGTCGACCCGCGCTACTTCACCGACGCCGAGGGCCACGACATGCGGGTCATGCTGCACGGCGTGAAGCTCGCCAGGCGGATCGCCGAACAGCCCGCGCTCAAGGAGTGGATCACCCGGGAGCTGACGCCGGGCCCGGATGCGGTCACCGACGACGACCTCGTCGACTACATCCAGAAGACGCACAACACCGTCTACCACCCGGCGTGCACGGCGAAGATGGGCCCGGACAGCGATCCGATGGCCGTGGTCGACCCCGCGCTGCAGGTGCGCGGCGTCACCGGGCTGCGGGTGGCCGACGCGTCGATCCTGCCGTTCCTGCCGGCGATCAACCCCAACATCACCTGCATGATGGTCGGGGAGAAGGCGGCGGATCTGCTGAGGGCCCGCTGAGTGGCCGCTGACATGGTGGGCTGCAACGTGATTGGCTGGATCCATGCTGCACGCACGCCGGATCGGTGCCCTCAAGGGCGACTACGAGATCACCGCCGACGGGCGCCCGATCGCCACCTGGACCAACCGGATGTGGCGATCGGGCGGCAGCTTCACCCTCGGCAGCGGGCACTACGACGTGGCGGCCAGCTTCCTGGGCAGCAAGTACGGCATGTCCGACGCGCAGGGCAAGCAGGTGGCCAGCGCCGAGCGGGTCGGCCGCTCGCGGTGGACGATCACCGCTGGGGGTCGCACCTACGAGTTCGCCCGCGGCTCGGTCTGGAGCGGTGACCAGGTGCTGATGGAGAACGGTGCGGCGGTCGGCACCGTGCGCAAGGTCAACGCCTGGCGCGGCGACGCCGAGGCCGACCTGCCCGGCCTGGACCTGGCGGTGCAGGTGTTCGCGCTCGTCGTCGTGCTGACGATGTGGCGGGCCCAGGAAGCCGCTGCAGCATCGAACTCGTAGAGGATGCGCCGGTGCCCGACGTAGCCGAGTTCCTGCGAGCGCACCCGCCGTTCGACGGGCTCGACGACGAGGAGCTGCGCGGGCTCGCGACCGCGGCCGAGGTGGAGCGGTTCCCGGCCGGTGCCACCATCATCGCGTTGGGCGACGGCCCGCCCGCCCACGTCCGCGTGATCCGCAGCGGCGCCGTGGACATCGTCCACGCCGGCCGGGTGCTGGAGCTGCTGGGCCCCGGCGAGCTGTTCGGGCACGCCTCGATGCTGGCCGGCCTGCCGTTGGAGTTCGCGGCGATCGCGCGGGACGCCACGACGTGCCTGCGGTTGCCGTCGGAGACCGTGCGGTCGCTGCTGGCCCGCCCGGACGGCCTGCGCTACGTGGCGCGGTCGCTGCTGGCCCCGACGTTGCTCGCGCCCGTCATGCCCGACGCCGGCCCGGACTTCGCCCAGCGCCCGGTGCGCGAGCTGCTGCGGGCGCCGTTGTGCACCGCAGAACCCGACACCACCATCCGGGAGGCGGCGCAGCGCATGACCGCATGCGGTGCCACCTCGGTGATCGTGCGGCTGCCCGCCGGTCGGCTGGGTATCCTCACCGACCGCGACCTGCGCGCCGTCATCGCCGGGGGCACCGACACCGCGAGCCCGGTGAGCGCCGCGATGACCGCACCGGCCTGGACGGCCGCCGGTGACCGGCTGGGGCGCGAGGTGCTGCTCGACATGCTCGACCGCGGCATCCGGCATGCGCCGGTGCTCGACGCCACCGGGGTGCTGCTCGGCGTGCTCGAGGACGTCGACGTCGTCGCGGCCACCACCCGCAGCAGCGTCGGGCTGCGGGCGGCGATCACGCGGGCCCGCTCGGTCGCCGAGCTCGTCGAGGCCGCGGGCGGCCTGCCACCGACCGTGATCGCGCTGCACGATGCCAAGGTCGCCGCGGCCGACGTCGCCGGCATCACCGCGGTCGTGGTGGACGCGCTCACGCGGCGGCTCGTCCAGCTGGCGATCGACGAGCTGGGTCCGCCACCGCGCCCGCTGACGTGGCTCGCGCTGGGCAGCCTCGCCCGCCGCGAGCCGGTGCCGTCCTCCGATGTGGACAGCGCGCTGGTCTGGGTGGGGCCCGCGAACGACACCGCGGCCGCCGAGCACGCGCACGCGCTGGCCGACCGCGTGCTGACCGGGCTCGCCGCGGCCGGTTTCCGCGCCGACGCCAACGGTGCCGTCGCCACCAACAGGCTGTTCGCGCGCTCCTACGAGGCGTGGGCCGCCGCGGCGCGCAGCTGGCTGGCCGACCCGACGCAGGAGAAGGCGCCGATCCTCGTCTCGCTGATCGTCGACGCCCGCCCGGTCTGGGGCGTGCGCGCGGATCCGGTGGTGCCCGACGTCTTCAAGGACGCCCGCCGCCACCCCGATCTGCTGCGGCTGCTGGGTCGCTACGCGCTCGCGCACAAGCCGCCGACGGGCTTCCTACGCGACTTCGTCGTGCTGCCGTCGGGGCGCCACCGCGGGCGGCTCGACCTCAAGCGCGGCGGCCTCGTGCCGATCGTCGACCTCGCGCGCTGGGCAGGCATGTCGGCGGGTGTCACCAGCGCGTCCACCCCGGCCCGGCTGCGGGCCGCCGCGGCGGCGGGCACGCTCGCCGCGGCCGCTGCCGCGACCCTGGAGGAGGCCTTCCACCTGGTGCTGGAGCTGCGGCTGGCGCACCAGGTGGAGCAGCTGCGCGCGGGGGAGGAGCCCGACGACCTGGTCCGCCCCCGCGACCTGTCGGCTGTCACCAGGGCGTCGCTGCGGGAGGCGTTCCGGGCCGTGGCCTCGGTGCAGCGACAGATCGTGGCGGAGCTGGAGCTGGGGGTGCGCTGACCAGCCCGCCGAGCCGAGTAATATGGCTATAATTCGGTATCGTGAAATCGCCACTGGAGGTTGCGATGGACATCGGCATCCGCGAACTCCGGGACGGCCTGAGTCGCTATCTCGATGCCGTCAAGGACGGCCGCACCGTCACCGTGACCGATCATGGCAAGCCCATCGCCCGGATCGTGCCGGTGGGCGAGCCCACGAGGCTCGAGCGCCTGCGGGCAGAGGGGCGAATCCAGCCGGCCTCACGTCGGAAGCGGCCCGCTCCCGAACCCGTTGCTATCGCCGGTACTGTCTCCGACCTGATCGACGATCAGCGCCGTTGATCGGCTACCTCGACACGTCCGCGTTCGTTCCCTTGCTCGTCGCGGAGTCCGGAAGTGCAGCATGCCGTCGGTTCTGGGACGACGCCGACGCTGTGGTGTCGTGCCGGCTCCTGTATGTGGAGGCGGCAGCTGCGCTCGCTCAGGCGCATCGGATGGCGAGACTCGATGAGCGCGCACATCGCCTGGCTCGCAGCCGGCTCGACGAGCTCTGGACGGAGATCGAGGTGATCGAGATCGATCATCAGGTCGCCGTGCTCGCTGCCGACGTGGCGGACCGGCAGGCTCTTCGCGGATATGACTCCGTCCACTGTGCGGCAGCAGCGCAGCTGTCCGACGACGACCTGGTGGCGGCGGCCGGAGATCGGCGCCTGCTCGCAGCGTGGCGGGCGCTCGGTATCGCGACCTACGACGTCAACGCCGGACCGTGAGCCCCGAAGGGGGTTGCCGCGGTCGGCGGAACTCCCAGTAGGTTGCATGTCGAGAACGCCGACGCGGCACCGACCACAGCGGTGAGCAGCCCTCCCGGGGCCGCCGCGATGCCGAGGAGTGACCTGCCGTGAAGTACCTGCTGATCATGAACATCAACCCGGCCGTCCTGGACGCGCTCACCGAGACCCAGCGCAACGCGATCATGGAGGGGCACGGCGGGTTCATCGACACCATCACCAAGTCCGGTGAGCTGATCAGCACCCAGGCGCTGGCCGACCCCGCCGCCAGCGCGGTCGTGCGGGTGCGCGACGGCGTGCCGGTGATCACCGATGGTCCCTACCTGGAGGCCAAGGAGTACGTCGGCGGCTTCTACTTCGTCGAGTGCACGAGTGCCGAGCGGGCCCGCGAGCTGGCCGCGATGATCCCGGATGCGGCGATCGAGGGACTCGGCGTCGAGGTTCGCGAGGTCGTGTTCTCCGCGGGGCCGGACGGCACGTGACACCTGTGGGCCGAGTTGGCTGACCGCCGCATCGAGGACCTGCTGCGCGAGCTCGCGCCGCAGGTCCTCGGCGTGCTCGTCCGTCGGCACGGCCAGTTCGACGCCGCCGAGGACGCCGTACAGGAGGCGCTGCTCGCTGCGTCCGTCCAGTGGCGCGACGAGGGCGTGCCCGGCAACCCGCGCGGCTGGCTGATCACCGTCGCCGCTCGGCGGCTCACCGACGAGTGGCGCAGCGAGAGCGCCCGCCGCCGCCGCGAGGAAGCACTCGCGGTGATGGACCCGGAGCCGGTGTCCGCGGCCCCCGACGAGCAGCCCGGCGACCAGGACGACAGCCTCACGCTGCTGTTCCTGTGCTGCCACCCGGTGCTGTCGCCGCCCTCGCAGCTCGCACTGACACTGCGCGCCGTCGGCGGCCTCACCACAGCTGAGATCGCGCAGGCGTTCCTCGTGCCGGAGGCCACCCTCGCCCAGCGCATCAGTCGGGCGAAGAAGCAGGTCAAGACGGCGGGCGCCGCGTTCGTGATGCCCGAGGGCGCCGAGCGGGCCGAGCGGCTGCGGGTGGTCCTCCAGGTGCTTTACCTGATCTTCAACGAGGGCTACACGGCCACCTCGGGCGCTGACCTGCACCGCCCGGAGCTGGCCGGCGAGGCTATCCGGCTGACACGCGCCGTGCACCACGCACTGCCGGGCGACGGTGAAGTCGCAGGCCTGCTGGCGCTCATGCTGCTCACCGACGCGCGTCGGGGTGCCCGCACCACCGCCGACGGCGCGCTGGTGCCGCTGGCCGAGCAGGACCGCACACGCTGGGACGCTGCACTCATCGCCGAGGGCGTGGCACTGATCAGCGCGGCGCTCGCCGCCGCTCCGCTCGGGCCCTACCAGCTGCAGGCCGCGATCGCGGCCGTGCACGCCGAGGCCGCCTGCGACGCGGACACCGACTGGGCGCAGGTGGTCGAGCTCTACCGGATGCTCGACGTGCTGGCGCCCAACCCCGTGGTCACCCTCAACCGCGCCGTCGCCGTGGCAAAGGTGGAGGGACCGCGATCCGGGCTCGCGCTGCTGGAACCGCTCGCCGCCGACGACCGCACGGCCCAGCACCACCGCCTGCACGCCGTGCGGGGGCACCTGCTGGAGCTGGCCGGCGACAAGGACGCCGCGCGCGAGGCGTTCCGGGAGGCTGCCCGCCGCACCTCGAGCCTGCCGGAACGCCGCTACCTCGAAGGGCGCGCGGCCACGCTCGCCGGCTGATCCCCGCGCGGCCCGATCAGCTGCGCCGACGCCTGCTCGTCGGTACCGCGGCGACCGCGTCCTCGGCAACGATCCGCTCGGCGACGTCGCACGCACTGCCGCGGTGGCCGCCGTCGTCGGTGGCGATGCGGCGCAGCAGCGACCGCAGCACCTCCCGTTCGCCGCCGTCGAGCGGGCCGAGCAGCGCCTCCTCCGCCTGGCGCAACCGGCGCTCCAGCGTGCAGAGCAGCTCTCGACCGGCGTCGGTGAGCAGCACCCGCCGGGCCCGGCGATCGGCGGGATCGGGCTTGCGTTCGACCAGGCCCTCGTTCTCGAGGTCGTCGAGGAGGTAGGTCATCACCGTGCGGTCGATGTTGAGGTGCTGGGCGATGGCCAGCTGGCTGCCCAGCTCGCCGTTGGCGGCGGCGGTGAGCACCAGGTAGCTGCGCGGACCGCCGGGGACGCCGGCCAACGCGTGCTCCGACAGCTTCATGTACGAGCGCATCACCGTGCCCAGCGTCCAGCCGAGATCGGCATCGACGGTGGGCGGTGTGGTCATCGTCCCATCGTACCCGGAATGCGGAAGCATCTATGGTCTGTTGACACGATCGTCTGTTTGGCAGAACATCGTCTGGAACGCACGTCGACCAGCTTGGAGAATTCCGTGACCCTCTTCCGTATCGACAGCAGCATCCGCCGGCAGGGATCGGTGAGCCGCGAGGTCGCCGACACCCTGGAGCAGGCATGGGTGCAGCACCACCCGGTCGGCAAGGTCGTGCGTCGAGACCTCGCGGCGGAGCCGATCCCGGCCGCGGCGTGGGTCGCCGCGGCCACCTACGGCGGCGGTGAGCGGACGCCGG
The DNA here is from genome assembly GCF_042653605.1 of Pseudonocardia sp. GCM10023141. NCBI lineage: Bacteria > Bacillati > Actinomycetota > Actinomycetes > Pseudonocardiales > Pseudonocardiaceae > Pseudonocardia > Pseudonocardia sp. GCM10023141. The sequence continues at coordinate 89,476 of NZ_JBHSIR010000007.1, read as the reverse complement.
AGCAGGAGCAGGGCTTCGCGCTGGCCGCGACGCTGGCCGATGAGCTGCTCGCGGCCGACGCGATCGTGATCGCGACGCCGCTCTACAACTTCGGGATCAACCAGCTCCTGAAGAGCTACATCGACCTGCTCATCATCGACCCGCGGCTCGCGCCGGGCACGCAGCCGCTCAGCGGCCGTCCCGTCACGATCGTCATGGCCCGCGGTGGCGGCTACGGCGAGGGGACGCCGCGGGAGGGCTGGGACCACGCCACGCCGTACCTGCACCGGATCTTCGCCGACGTGCTCGGGGCCGACGTCACGGTGGTGGCGGCGGAGCTGACGCTGGCGGCGATCGTGCCGGCCATGGCCGAGCTGCAGCCGCTGGCGGAGGTGTCGCGGACGCAGGCCCACGAGCTGGCGGCGGCCACCGGGCAGGCACATGCGGCGCTGGTGGCGGCGGCGGCCTGAGGCGTCTCCGGTGTCGGCGCCCGGCATGTCAGGAGTGCGTCCCTGCTGACGTTCAACGTCAGCAGGGCGTCCTTCCTGACATGCGGAGGGGGCGCCGGCTCACCCCGGCGACGGGCCCGCCACCGGCGCGTTCCAGTGCCGCCACAGCGCCAGCAGCCGGACGGTGGCCACCAGCGCCGCCGCGCCGAGCGCGACGGGGGTGGCCGGCAGGCCCAGCGCGTCGCCCGTCACCACGACCGCCGCCCCCAGCGCCGCGGCGAGCGCGTAGATCTCGCGGCGCAGCACGGTGGGGATCTCGGTCAGGAGCACGTCCCGCACGACGCCCCCGCCCACGCCGGTGATCACGCCGACCAGCCCGGCCGTGGCGGCGGGAGCGCCCACCCGCAGTGCGGTGGCGGTGCCGGTGGTCACGAACAAGGCCAGCCCGAGCGCGTCGGCGAGCTGGACCGCGCGCCGCAGCCGCGCGACGGTCGGGTGCCAGCGGAACACCAGCAGCGCCACGACGGCCGGCACGATCAGGTAGGGCCACTGCCGCAGCGAGCTGGGCGGGGTGAGCCCGAGCAGCAGGTCGCGCACGATGCCGCCGCCGAGCGCCGTGATCCCGGCGAGCACCACGACGCCGAACACGTCCAGCCGGGCGTGCACGGCGGCGAGCGCGCCCGACGCGGCGAAGACGGCCACCCCGATCAGGTCGAGGACCAACAACAGCATGGCGTCAGCGTGTCAGGTCCTGCTCTGGTCGTTGCTCAGCCACTTCTCGGGTCGCATGCGCACCAGCACCGACCCCTGGTCGAGCGACCCGTCCACGTAGGCGCGGGCCTGGTCGGCCGGCAGGTAGCGCCCGGCGATCCGCAGCGCCTGCCTGCTCGTGGGTGGGCGGGATGTCGTCGGCGACCACCGGGCCCTCCGCCGTGACGTAGCGGTAGGGCACCTCCTCGGACTGGGCCACCAGGCTGAATCGGCGCGCTGCGCGCAGCGCCACGTCCTTGGCCGTGTCGCGCCGGATCCAGATCAGCACCTCGCCGCCGGGTTCGTGGTCGTACCAGACCGGCACGGCCAGCGGTGCCCGCCCGGCGCGCTCGACGGCCAGTACGCCGACGTGGACGTCGCTGAGGAACGCTTCGCGCTCCTGCGAGGTCATGACGAAGGACATGGGGCTCCTCACTCGGGCGGCGACCGATCATCGAAGCGTTTGACGGCGACCGCAAACGGGTTCAGACTCACCCATCGTTGTCGTCACGATCAAGGACGTCGCGCACGCGGCCGGGGTGTCACCGGCCACGGTGTCGCGAGCGCTCTCGATGCCGGAGCTCGTGCACCCGCAGACGCGCGAGCGCGTCGAGACGGTGGTGCGTGAGCTCGGCTACGAACCCAACCGCGCCGCCCGCGGGCTGATCACCGGTCGCACCGGCAACATCGGGCTGATCGTCCCCGACCTGGCCAACCCCTTCTTCGCCGCCGCCGCCAAGGGCGTGCAGGCCGCGGCGCGCGCGGAGGACCACTCCGTGTCATCGCCGACACCGAGGAGGACGCCGACACCGATCCCGTCCTGCTGCGCGCGCTGGCCAAGCAGGTGGACGGGATCGTGCTGTGCTCCCCCCGCTCCGCGGCCGAGGTGTTGGCCGCGGTCGGAACCGAGACACCGCTCGTGCTGATCAACCGGCGCGAGCCCGGCAGTCCGTCGGTCACCGTCGACGCCGCCGACGGCGTGCGCCGCGGCGTCGAGCACCTGGTGGCGGCCGGTCACCGGCGCATCGCGTACGCCGCGGGCCCGGCACGTTCCTGGTCGGACGCCGACCGCGAGCGCGGCCTGCGCACGGCCGCCGCCGCGGGTGGGTCGACGTCGCACACCTGGGCCACTTCGCACCGCAGTTCGACGGCGGAACGGCCGCCGCCGACAGCGCGCTCGCCAGTGGCGCCACGGCCGTGGTGGCCTACAACGACCTCATCGCGCTGGGACTGCTGCGGGCCTTCGCCGCACGCGGCGTCGCGGTGCCCGCGCGGATCAGCGTGCTGGGTTGTGATGACATCCCGATGTCGGCGATGACACACCCGGCGCTGAGCACGATCGCGCTGCCCACCATCGAGACCGGGCGGGTGGCCGTCGCGCAGCTGTTCTCGATGTTCGGTTGGGCAGACGCGGCCCCCGAGCGGGTGCTGCCGACCGAGCTCGTCCTGCGGGAGACGACCGGGCCGCCGGCGGGCTGAGGCGGGCTGACATCGGTCCGGACGGCAGTGTCGGTCCAGAGGAGCGGCACGATCGACCGGTTGCGGCTGTGCCTGCGCCTGCAGCTGGGGCCGGCTCAGCGCAGCGCAGCGGGCAGCTCCCGCGCGGCATCCACCAGGCTCGGCCCGTACCAGGTCAGCAGCCGCCCGCTCACCAGCGCGGCCCGGACGTCGGGGAACGCCTCCGGGCCGTCGCTGGCCGTGAAGAGATAGGGCTCGTCGGGCAGCACGACCAGGTCGTGGGGTGCCAGTGCGACCGGATCGAACTTCGGGTAGCGCTCGGGGTCGGCGGCGAGCACGTTGTCGACGCCCACGCGCGCGAGCAGCGCCCCGGTGAACGTGTCGCTGCCCACCGCCATCCACGGGCGGCGCCAGATCGGGATCACCGCCCGCCGGCGCTGCACCGGTTCCGGGACCGCCGCCCACGCGCGCTCGGCCGCGTCCAGCCAGCCCGGACGCGCCAGCCCGCAGGCGGCGAGCATCCGGCCGAGCGAGGCGATCGCGCCGTCGAGCGTGCGGATGTCGGTGACGTAGACGGCGACCCCGGCCGCCCGGAGCGCGTCGAGGTCCGGCAGCCGGTTCTCCTCCTGGTTGGCCACCACAAGATCGGGGGCCAGCGCGATGATCGCCTCGACGTCGGGGTTCTTGGTGCCGCGGATCCGTGGCACGTCCAGTTCCGCGGGGTGGGTGCACCAGTCGGTGGCACCGACGAGCAGGCCCGGTGCCGTCGCGGCCACCGCTTCGGTGAGCGACGGCACGATCGACACCACCCGGCGCACCTCGGCCGGTACGGGAACGGTCCGGCCCTCGTCGTCGATCACCACGAGGATCACTCTAAATCCGGAAGCAGCGGGCCGCCTGCGTGGTTGAGTGCAAGCGTGGTCGATGATCTCCTGGACAACTCCGCGTGGACGGCGATGACCGGTCCGCAGTCCCACCTCGCCGAGCGGATCGGCAACGCCACCCGCTACCGGCCGGATGTGGCGGGGTTCTCCGCCCTGCCGCTCACCCCGACCGCGGCCGACTGGGCCGACCTCGCCGAGCTGACCGGACCCGGCCGCACCACCGTGATCAGCGGTCCGCGACGCGTCGCGCCGACCGGCTGGGAGGTCACCGCACTGGTGGACGGCGTCCAGTTCGACGGAACCGGGCTGCGGGTGGAACCCGACCCGGAGGCCGTCGTGCTCGGCGTCGACGACGTTCCCGAGATGATGGACCTGGTCGAGCGCACTCAGCCCGGCCCGTTCCGCACCGGCACCCACCTCCTCGGCACCTACCTCGGGATCCGCCGCGACGGGCGGCTCGTCGCGATGGCGGGGGAGCGGGTGCGGCCGCCGGGCTGGTCGGAGATCAGTGCCGTCTGCACCGACGCGTCGGTGCGCGGGCAGGGCCTGGCCACCCGGCTCGTGCGGGCCGTCGGCGCGGTGATCCGGGAGCGCGGTGACGTCCCGTTCCTGCACACCGGCGCGGCCAACACCACGGCGATCCGGCTCTACGAGCACATCGGGTTCGTCCTGCGCATGCGCACGGAGTTCACCGAGCTGCGGGCCCCGGCGCTGGTCACGGCAGCAGGCGGGCCCGGCGCACGAAGTCGCGCAGAGCCCGGACCGGCGGCCTGAGCTCGCGGTCCCGCACCCAGACCAGCCCGATCGTGCGGGTCGTGCGCGGCGCCGTCACCGGCAACTCGACGATGCCGTGCCCGTGCGGGTGGTGCGCCACCGGCAGCAGCGCCACGCCCAGTCCGGCGCCGACGAGCCCACGCAACGTCTCGACGTCGGCGCTCTCGAAGGCCAGCCGCGGCACGAACCCGGACTGGCGACACCACCCCTCGACGGTGCGGCGCATCCCGTTGCCGGGCAGGAAGCCGACGAACTGCTCGCGGGCGACCTCGGCGAGTGCCACGCCGCCGGTCCGCTGCGCGAGGGGATGGCCGACGGGCACGATCAGCCGGATCTCCTCCTCCTGAAGGGGCTCGCCGTCGAAGCCCGGCCCGTCGGGAACGGGTGCGGTCAGCGCGAGGTCGGCCGCGCCGCTGCGGAGCCGGTCGAGCAGCAGCGCGTGAGCGCCCTGCATCAGGTCGAACCGGATCCCGGGGTGCTCGACGCGGAAGTCGCGCAGCAGGCGCGGCACCACCGCCGTGCCCAGCGTGGACAGGAACGCGAGCCCGACCCGCCCATGCAGCTCGTCGGCCTCGCCGCGGATCTCCCGGACACCGGCAGCGAGCTCGCCCAGCGCGCGTTCGGCGTGCCGCAGCAGGATCCGGCCCTCGTGCGTGAGCGCGACGGTGCGACCGGCCCGCACGAACAGCACCACGCCGAGATCCGCCTCCAGCCGCGCGATGCTGCGGCTCAGCGTCGACTGCGGCACATCGATCTCCGCGGCCGCATGGGTCATGTGCTCGGCGCGGGCCACGGCGACGAACTGGCGCAACCGCGGCACGAGCACGTCGATCTCATCCACAAGTGCATCATGTCCCATCTGAACATGCATTGGACGCATGAGTCCCTTCGGCCTAACGTCGATGGCAATGACAACGACTGCCCCCGCAGCACTCGGTCACGAGCGCGGATCACCGGGATACCGCCGCCTCGGGCTGGCGATGTGGTGCGCGGGAATGGCGACGTTCGTGCTGGTCTACTGCGTGCAGGGGCTGCTACCGGCGCTCGCCACGGAGTTCGGCGTCTCCTCGTCGACCTCGAGCCTCGCGCTGTCCGCCACGACGGGAGCGCTGGCGCTCGCGATCATTCCGCTCTCGGTGGTGGCCGAGTCGTGGGGGCGCACCCGGGTCATGACGGTGTCGTTGACGGTCTCGGCAGTGCTCGGGCTGGCGGCACCGTTCGCTCCGACGTTCGGGGCGCTCGTCGCGATCCGGGCGCTGCAGGGGGTGGCGATCGCCGCGCTGCCGGCGCTCGCGATGGCCCACGTGACGCGGGAGGTCGCGCCACGGTTCCTCGGCGGTGCGCTCGGGCTGCTCATCGCGGGCAACACGGTGGGTGGGCTGTCGGGGCGGCTGGTGGCGGGCGCCGTCACCGATCTCGCCGGCTGGCGGGTGGCGCTGGGCGTGATCGGGGTGCTGTCGCTGGCTGCGACCGTTGCGTTCCGGCTGCTGCTGCCACCCGCGGTGACCCCGGCGCCACCGCGGATGCGGCTGCGCGACCTCGGCGGCTCGCTGCTGCTGCACCTGGGTGACCCGGGGCTGATGTGCCTGTTCGCCGTCTCGTTCGTCCTCATGGGCGCGTTCGTGACGATCTACAACTACCTCGGCTTCCGGCTGCTCGCGGCGCCGTTCGGGCTGCCGGTGACGATCGTGGGACTGATCTTCCTCTGCTACCTCGCCGGATCGTGGTCGTCCACCGTGGCCGGACGCCTCGGTGACCGGTTCGGGCGCCGGAAGGTGCTGTGGGCCGCGGTACTCGTGCTGCTGGCCGGGGTGTGGACGACCCTGCCGGACCTGCTGCCGACGGTGCTGCTCGGGCTGCTGCTCGTGACGATCGGGTTCTTCGCCGCGCACTCGGTGGCCAGCAGTTGGGTGGGCCGCCGCTCGGCGCTGCTGGCAGGCGGATCCCCGGCGCTCGCGTCCTCGCTCTACCTGTTCGCCTACTACGCGGGCAGCAGCGTCATCGGCGCCGTCGACGGGGTGGCGTTCGACCACGGCGGCTGGACCGGGGTCGTGATCGCCGTCAGCGTGCTGGGCGCGGTGGCACTGGTGCTCGCGCTGCTGCTGCGGCGGATACCGATCCCGCGCTGAGGGCGGTGCTGGGCGGCGTTTCGGGCAGCCTCATGGAAGCATGTGGCCGATTGCGTGCAGGGCCCCACGCGCCCACGACACTCCCGCCCACAGGGCGGAGGGCGGACCCCGCAGCTACCCGCGCTCGTGGAACAGCAGCCCCAGCACCCGGCCGAGCAGGTCGTCCGGCACCGCCTCGGGGTCGATCGCACTCTCCACCGCCAGGCCGTTGCTCAGCGCGAAAAGGATCACCGCGAGATCGGGCGCGGGCAGCGGCAGGCGCAGCCCGGCGCTCTCCGTGACCCGGACGAGTGCCCTGGCCACCGCATCGCGCGCCTCCCGGCGCCGCACTCGCAACCCTTCGCGGCGGTCGGGGTCGCGGTGCGACAGCGCGAAGTACTCGGCGAGCAGCCGGTGCCACGCCGCGTCGGTGTGCATGGCCCGCACGAGGACGGCGGCGGCGCCGGCCAGCGCCTTGTCGACGTCGGTGTCGCCCGAGCCGTCGGACAGGTCGGCGAGCTCCGCGAGCGCCCCGGAGAGCCGGTGCATCGCGTGCTCCTCCATCAGGGCGAGGACGAGGTCGTCCTTGCCGCGGAAGTTGGAGTAGACCGCGCCCTTGGTCAACCCGGCCGCCTCGGCCACCTCGGAGAGCGAGGAGCCGGCGATACCGTGCTCGCCGAACACGGTGAACGCGGCGTCGAGTACCTTGCGGCGGGTTTCGGCGCGCGCGGGTCGGGTGCGACCCGGCGGCTGCTGGATGTCGGTCATCGATTGCCATCTTGACATCTCGCGGCACATCTCGATACTCAGCGGTACTCGATACCACCCGGTATCGGAGCAGGTCGTCAAGGAAGAGGGCCAGATGCGGGTGGTGCGGATGCGCGTTGCGCGGTTGGTGATGGCCGTGGTTGTCGCGGCGGGTGCATGTGTGGTGGCCGGGGTGGGGTCGGCCTCCGCAGCACCCGCCGTGGCGGTCCCGGCGGCAGGGGGCATCAACAACACCGGGTGCCGTCCGAGCGCGGCGCACCCGAACCCGGTCGTGCTGCTGCACGGCCTGGGCGCCACCTACTACGAGGACATCAACGTCCTGCAGGGGTGGCTGGCGGCGCGCGGGTACTGCACGTTCGCGTCCACCTACGGCGCGTACGACGGATTCCCGCTGGTCGGCGGGCTGCGCGACATCGGGGAATCGGCTGCGCAGATCGCCGCCTCCATCACGACCGTGCTCAAGCAGACGGGCGCGGCGAAGGTCGACATCGTCGGCCACTCCGAGGGTGCCTTCCAGTCGCTCTACGTCTCCAAGACCCAGGGCATCACCGACCAGATCGACAAGGTCGTCGCGATCGCCCCGCCGACGCACGGCACGTCGTTCGCCGGGCTCTACAACCTCGCCTACGTGTTCGGGCAGAGCGAGCGCGACACCGTCGACAAGGCGCTCAAGACCCTCGGCTGCCCGGCCTGCAGCCAGCTCGGCACGGGCGGCTCAGCGGTCGCCACGCTCAACGACGGCCCGGTCGCGCAGCCCGGGATCGACTACACGGTGATCACGTCGAAGTTCGACGAGCTCGTGACGCCGACCGAGACGTCCTTCGTCCGCGAGCCCGGCGTCGTCAACCAGTACGTGCAGGACTTCTGCCCGTTCGACCCGGTGGGCCACATCGGCGAGGCCTACGACACCAACGTCTGGAACATGGTGGCGAACGGCCTGGAGTCGACCCCCAACCGCAAGTTCCTCTGCCTGGCGGGGTCGCCGGGCTGAGCTAGCGTCGGTGGCATGACGAACCCAGCACGTGCACTTGCCGGAGCGCTGGAACCGGTGATCGGCCAGGTGTACTTCTCCCCGGAGTGCCACGCCGCCTACGCGGAGCTCGGGTTCGGGCCCAGCCCCGGATCGAGCCGGGGCGTGGCGAACCCGGACGGGGTCGCCTACTTCTGCAGCCGCGGTTCGGTGCTGGGCCAGGTTCCCGGCACCGTGGTGGCCGCTGTCTTCGGGGTGTTCAACCCGGAGGTGGTGGTCCCGGCCCTCGCGCACGGTTGGACGTTGACCGACGCGGCGACGATCGAGGCGGCGCGCACCCATGGTGCCACCGCGCAGCTCGTCCGGCTGCTGGGCGAGCGCCCGGACCGTGTCGACGAGGCGCGGGATCTGCTGGCGCGCACGGTCGAGCCGCTGCGACCGGAGGGCAAGCCGCTCTTCGCCGGGCTCCGCGCGCTCGGCCTGCCGGGCGACACCGTCGGCGACGTCTGGCGCCTCGGGGACATGCTCCGCGAGTTCCGGGGCGACGCCCACATCGCCGCGTGGACCTCGGCCGGCTTCGACGCCACCGAGATCGGCCTGATCACCGAGCTGTTCTGGGGGCTGCGGATGCGCACCTACGTCCGCACCCGGGCGTGGACGGACGCGCAGCTCGACGCGGCGCTGGAACGGCTCGAGGCCCGCGGCCTCGTCGCCGACGGGGTGCTGACCGAGGACGGCCGTGCCCAGCGGGAAGCAGTGGAGGCTGCCACCGACCGGATGTGCCACCCGATCGTCGCCGCGCTTGGCGAGGACCTCGAGACGCTGCTCGAGATCCTGCGCCCATGGGGGCAGGCCGTGCGCGACGGCCACGGCTACCCGGGGCGGGCCATGCACGACCTGGCGGAGGCCGCTGCGCAGCGGTGACCCGGGTTGCAGGAAAGCCACTTTCCCGCAACGACGTTGCAGGAAAGTGGCTTTCCTGCAACGCCGCAACAGCTACATGTTCCGCCGGTACTGCCCGCCCACCTCGAAGAACGCATCGGTGAGCTGCCCCAGCGAGCAGACCCGCGCCGCCGCCATCAGCTCGTCGAACACGTTGCCCTCACCCGTCGCGACATCCTGCAGCCGCCGCAGCGCCGCCTGGGCCTCGTCCTTGTGCCGGGACTGGAAATCGGCGAGCCGGTCGAGCTGGCTCTGCTTCTCCTCCTCCGTGGCACGGGCGAGCTCGATCTCCTTGGGTGACGCGTCGGTCTCCGGCGCGACGAACGTGTTGACGCCGACGATCGGCAGCGAGCCGTCGTGCTTGCGGTGCTCGTAGAGCATCGACTCGTCCTGGATCTTGCCGCGCTGGTAGCCGGTCTCCATCGCACCCAGCACGCCGCCGCGCTCGGCGATGCGGTCGAACTCGTCGAGCACCGCCCTCTCGACGAGGTCGGTGAGCTCGTCGATCACGAACGAACCCTGCAACGGGTTCTCGTTCATCGACAGGCCCCACTCGCGGTTGATGATCAGCTGGATCGCCATCGCGCGCCGCACCGACTCCTCGGTGGGCGTGGTGACCGCCTCGTCGTAGGCGTTGGTGTGCAACGAGTTCGCGTTGTCGTAGAGCGCGCACAGCGCCTGCAGCGTGGTGCGGATGTCGTTGAAGTTCATCTCCTGCGCGTGCAGGGACCGGCCGGACGTCTGCACGTGGTACTTCAGCTTCTGCGACCGCTCGTTCGCCCCGTAGCGCTCCCGCATCGCGACGGCCCAGATCCGCCGGGCGACGCGCCCGATCACCGAGTACTCGGCGTCCATGCCGTTGGAGAAGAAGAACGACAGGTTCGGCGCGAAGTCGTCGATGTCCATGCCGCGCGCGAGGTAGCTCTCGACGTAGGTGAAGCCGTTGGACAGCGTGAACGCGAGCTGGCTGATCGGGTTCGCCCCGGCCTCGGCGATGTGGTAGCCCGAGATGGAGACCGAGTAGAAGTTGCGCACCCGGTGGCGGATGAACCACTCCTGGATGTCGGCCATCATCCGCAGCGAGAACTCGGTGGAGAAGATGCACGTGTTCTGGCCCTGGTCCTCCTTGAGGATGTCGGCCTGCACGGTGCCGCGCACGTTCGCCAGCGCGAACGCGGTGAGCTCCTCGCGCTCCGCGTCGTCGGGCTCGCGGCCCTCCTCCTCGCGGAAGCGCTCCAGCGTCTGGTCGATCGCCGTGTTGAGGTAGTAGGCCAGGATCGTCGGCGCCGGCCCGTTGATCGTCATCGACACCGACGTGGACGGCGACGTGAGGTCGAAGCCGCCGTAGAGCACCTTCATGTCCTCGAGCGTCGCGATCGAGACGCCCGACGTGCCGACCTTGCCGTAGACGTCGGGACGGGTGTCGGGGTCGCGTCCGTAGAGCGTGACCGAGTCGAACGCCGTGGACAGCCGCTTGGCGTCGGAGTCGGCAGAGAGGTACTGGAACCGCTTGTTGGTGCGGAACGCGTCACCCTCGCCTGCGAACATGCGCGCCGGGTCCTCACCCTCGCGCTTGAACGGGAACACCCCGGCCGTGAACGGGAACTTCCCCGGCAGGTTCTCGCGGCGCAGGAACCGCAGCAGGTCCGCGTCCTCGGTGAACGACGGTAGCGAGACGCGGTGCACCTTGCTGCCCGAGAGCGTCTCGCGGGTCAGCTGCGTGCGCAGCTCCTTGTCGCGGATCTTGACGACCAGCTCGTCGCCCGAGTAGTCCTCGACCACCTGCGGCCAGGTGTCGAGCAGCTCGGCGGCATCGGCCGGCAGCGCCTTCTCAGCGGTGCGCAGCGCCTCGTCGACCGCTTCTCCCACCAGCTCCCGCGCCGTGCGCAGGTGCTGGCGCGTCCGCGCCGCGTCGACGGCCGTAGCGGTGTCGTCGTGGTAGTCGCGGACGGTCGCGGCGATGTCGGCGAGGTAGCGCGTGCGGTTGGTCGGGATCACCGCGGCGTGCGGGGACGACGTCTTGCGGTCGGTGCGTGCCAACCGGCCTTCGCCGAGGGTGAGCCCGCTCTTGCCCAGCGTCTCGACGAGGTGCTGGTAGAGCGCGGTGACACCGTCGTCGTTGAAGGTGGCGGCGCTGGTGCCGAAGACCGGCATGTCCTCCCACGTCGATCCGAAGGCCTCGCGGTTGCGCACCAGCTGGCGGCCGACGTCGCGGCGGGCGTCCTCGGCGCCGCGGCGCTCGAACTTGTTGATCGCGACGGTGTCGGCGAAGTCCAGCATGTCGATCTTCTCGAGCTGCGACGCGGCACCGAACTCCGGCGTCATCACGTACAGCGAGCTGTCGACGAACGGGACGATGCCGGCGTCGCCCTGGCCGATGCCGGGCGTCTCGACGATCACCAGGTCGAACCCGGCGGCCTTGAGCACGGCGATCGCGTCGCCGAGGTGCTCGGGGAGCCCGCCATCCATGCCGCGGGTGGCCATGGAGCGGAAGAAGACGGTGTCGCCGACCAGCGAGTTCATCCGGATCCGGTCACCGAGCAGCGCGCCGCCGCCCTTGCGCCGCGTCGGGTCGACGGCCAGCACGGCGATGCGGAGCTTGTCCTCCTGGTCGAGGCGGAAGCGGCGCACGAGCTCGTCGGTGAGCGAGGACTTGCCCGAGCCGCCGGTGCCGGTGATGCCCAGCACGGGCACGGCGTGCGACGGGACGTGGTCGCGGACCTCGGCCGGCAGGTTGCCCGTCTCGGCCAGCGTGAGTGCCCTGGCCAGCGTTGCCTGCTCGCCGGCGTAGACGCCGTCGAACGATGCGGGCGGCTGGGCCGTCAGGTCGACGTCGCACTCGCGGATCATCAGGTTGATCATCCCCGGGAGGCCGAGCTTCTGGCCGTCCTCCGGGGAGAAGATGCGCGAGACCCCGCGCGAGTGCAGCAGCTCGATCTCGCGCGGCACGATCACGCCGCCGCCACCGCCGTAGACCTTGACGTGCCCGGCGCCGCGCTCGCGCAGCAGCTCCACGAGGTAGGTGAAGTACTCGACGTGCCCGCCCTGGTAGGAGGAGATCGCGACGCCCTGGGCGTCCTCCTGGATCGCGGCGGCCACCACCTCGTCGACCGAGCGGTTGTGTCCGAGGTGCACGACCTCGGCGCCCTGGCGCTGCAGGATCCGCCGCATGATGTTGATCGCCGCGTCGTGGCCGTCGAACAGGCTCGCGGCCGTCACGAACCGGACGGGGTGGGTGGGGACGTGCAGCTCCTGCTCGACCATCAGATGTCCTCTCGTCCCGGCGCCACGCAGCGCCTCGACGAGATTTAGTTTGACATCCTAGTATCGGACGTACAAGTTAACGTGACGTGATGCCGGTCGCGCTCCTCCACGCGGCCTGCACGGTGAGCAGCTCCGCAGGGGTGGCGCCCCGCACCACGAGGGGCTGAGCGTCTGGTTGTCGGCGCGCCGCTCAGGCGACGCGCTGCTGCGGGGCACCCTCGATCGGCGCGAGCACGACGGTCGGCACGTCGAGGGTGGCCTCGGCGGATGAGCTCGCCGGCGCGGCCATCCGGTTGTCGGTGATGGACTGGCGCGCCCGCTGCGCCGCCGCGTTCAGGAAGGCTCCGAGCACCGCGAGAAGCGCCCCAGCAGCGATGATGAAGCTCACCGCCGCGTCCGGCGCGATGATCACCAGCACGAACGATATGGCCGGCCACCACAGCAGAGTCCGCACGGGAGCGGGCACCGACCATTCTCGAACCTCAGGCGACATGTGCGATTCCTACCCGATCCGGGTCCGAGGTATGCACGCGGGCACCGCCCGGTCGCCGATATCGTCCACTCGTGGACCACGCCGAAGCTCTGATCGAGGAGAACCGCTCACTCGCTGTGATCATTCGTGGGGCTGATCCGGCCTTGCGGGTGCCGACCTGCCCGGAATGGACGCTCCTGCAGCTCGCCCGCCACGTCGGCCGGGGGCACCGCTGGGCTGCGACGATGGTGCGCGAGCGCGCCGAGACCCCTGCCGATCCCCGGACGGTGCCCGACGGCCGCCCGCCCGAGGACCCCGACGGCGTCACCGATTGGCTGAATTCCAGCGCCCAGGCCGTCCTCGACGCCGTGGCGGCGACCGGTGGCGACACCCCGATCTGGACGTTCACCGGCCCGAAGCCGGCGGCCTGGTGGGTCCGCAGGCGACTGCACGAGGCCACCGTCCACCGCGCGGACGCGGCGATCGCGGCCGGTGTCCCGTTCGTGATCGACCCCGCGCTCGCGGCCGACGGCATCTCCGAGTGGCTCGACCTGGTCAGCGCCCGACCCGCCCAGGCCGACGCGCCCGCGCTGGCCGACGGCGCCACGCTGCACCTGCACGCCACCGACGACGGGCTCGGTGCGGCGGGGGAGTGGCTGATCCGCGGCAGCGGGGGCGCCGTGGTGTGGGAGCCGGGGCACGGCAAGGGGGACGCGGCCGTGCGGGGGCCGGCCGCCGACCTGCTGCTGGCGGTGCTGCGTCGGGCCCCGGCCGAGAGCGTCGAGGTGCTGGGCGACGCGACGGTCTGGACGAGCTGGCTGGAGCGGACGGGGTTCTGAACCCCCCGCTCCGCCGTACCTCTGAACGCAGCGCCGAACCGCAGCATGGTGGCCATCCCAACGTTGGATCGCAGGATGGCCACCATGCTGCGATCCCGGGAGGCCACGCCACACCGCGCCCTCACCCCACCAGCTCCGCCTCCGCCCGGGCCCGCCGCGGCAGCAGCCCGGCGAGCAGGCCGCTCAGCAGGATCAGCCCACCTGTCGCCCACAGCGCCGCCTCGACGGCCCCGGTCGCGTCGCCGGCGTCGAACAGCGTGAAGAAGATCGTGCCGAGCACCGCCACCCCGGCCGCCCCGCCCAGTTGCTGGTTGGCGTTGAGCACGCCGGACGCCGAGCCGACCATCGGCAGCGACACCCCGGCCAGCACGATGTCGAAGTAGGGCGACATGAACAGCCCCATCCCGAACCCGCACAGCAGCAGCGCCGGCGCCAGCTGCCAGCCGCTGACCGGGCCGTCGACGAGAGCCAGCGTCAGCAGCGTCCCGCCGATGCCCGCCGCCATCAGCACCGCGCCGACCTGCACCACCGACCGGCCGAACCTCGGGCCGAGCACCGCCCCCGACAGCCCGGCGCCGATGGCGACGCCCACCGCCCACGGTGCCTGCGCGAGGCCCGCCTGCAGCGGTGTGAAGTGCAGTCCGAGCTGCAGGTAGAGGCCCAGCACCAGGATCATGCCGACCATCCCGGCGAAGAACACCAGCCCGACGATCATGCCGGCGGTGAACGCCCGCTGCCGGAACAGCGCCGGCTCGACCAGCGGTGAACGCCCGGCGCGTCGACGGCGCAGCTGGTGCGCGGCGAACCCGGCGAGCACCGGCACCGACGCGGCCAGCATCCAGAGGATCCAGGCCGGCCAGCCCAGCTCGCGGCCCTGCACCAGCGGGAACACCAGCAGCACCAGCCCGGCCGACACCAGCAGGGCGCCGACCGGGTCGGGGCGCGGCCCGTCGGCGGAGCGCGACTCCGGCAGCGCCCGCGCGGCCAGCACGAGGCAGATGAGCCCGACCGGCAGGTTGATCAGGAACACGGTCCGCCAGCCGGCCCCGGCGAGGTCCCACGCGATGAGCGCACCGCCCAGGATCGGGGCGACGATCACCGCGAGCCCGATCGTCGGCCCGAACGCGCCGAACGCCTTGCCCAGCTCTGCGGGCGGGAACATCGACTTCACGATCCCGAAGCCCTGCGGGATCAGCACGGCCCCGAACAGGCCCTGGACGACCCGGCTGCCGATCAGCATCTCCGGCGACGTCGCGAACCCGCACAGCGCCGACGCGACGATGAACCCGACGAGCCCGACGAGGAACATCCGCCGCCTGCCGTACAGGTCGCCCAACCGGCCGCCGGTGATCAGCCCGACGGCGAAGGCGAGCGTGTAGCCGGCCGCGATCCACTGGATCGTCGTGCCGTCGCCGCCGAGGTCGTCGCGGATCGACGGGGCGGCGATGCCGACGACGGTGGCGTCGATCAGATCCATGATCTCGGCCACGAGCACGGCCGCGAGTGCGAGCCAGCGCAGCCGGTAGAGGGGCGGGGCGGGTGGGGCCTGCGGGCTGTTCATCTCAGCTCCTCACTGACGAACACCGTTCGCTAACGAACACTGTTCTACTGGCGAACCATGTTCGTGTCAACTAGGCTTCCGGGCATGACGGCCGCTGACACCTCGCCCGAGCCGCCGTGGTGGACCCCGCGCAAGGCCGTGGTCCGGCGGTCGCTGAGCCGGGAGGTGATCGTCGCCGCGGCGTTGAAGGTGCTGCGCGCGGAGGGCATCGACGCCGTGAGCATGCGCAGGATCGCGACCGAGCTGGGCACGGGCGCGGCGTCGCTCTACGCACACGTCGCGCACAAGGAGGAGCTGCTCGAGCTCGTCTTCGATGAGGTGGTGTCCGAGGTCCCGCTGCCCGATCCCGATCCGCGGCACTGGCAGGAGCAGGTCACGCAGCTCTGGAGCGACTCGTGCGCCGCGCTCGCGCGCAACGGTGAGATCGCGCGGGTCGCGATCGGGCGCATCCCGGTCGGGCCGCACGCGCTGCGCCTCTCGGAGGCGACGATGTCGCTCCTGCGGATGGGCGGGGTGCCCGACCAGGCCGTGGCGTGGGCGGTCGACGTCATCGGGCTCTACGTCTCGGCCAACGCCGTCGAGCGCTCGCTGGCTGCCGACCGGGAGCGGGCGGGCGCCGACGACGACGCCTACTACGCGGACGTCGGCAGCTACTTCGCGGCGTTGCCCGCCGACCGCTTCCCGGTCACGCTGGCACTGGGTGCGGCGCTGATGCAGGGATCGGCCGAGGAGCGGTTCCGGTTCGGGCTCGACCTGCTGGTGCGGGGGCTGGCGGCACTGGTCGAGTAGCAGGCCTCGGTGGTCAACCGTTCGCGACACCGCCACCGAGCGGTAGGCGGCGGGCGAGGATCCTGCGGTGGCTGATCCGCCACCCGTCGGGTCGTCTGCGGACCGTGTCCACGTAGGTGGCGCTGCCGCAGCCGTGATCGCTCAGCACGACGAGTCCCTTGGAGCGCACCGAGGCGGTGTCGCTGTCGTCGGTCTCGGTGATGACGATGTTGGTGACGAGGTGTGTCCGCCGATCGCAGGCCGGCTCGACCCCGCCGCGCGGACGCTCGGCGCAATCGTGATGCGCTCCTCGTCGCCGCGCGGGAGTTGTTCGACGAGCACGGTCTCGAGGTCGCCCTCGACGACATCGCCAGACGCCACCAAGCTGACGGCGGCGACGCGCCTGCTCGACCGCGCCCACGGCGCGACGGCCGTCCGACCGGGGCTGACCGCGGTGGACCTCCTCGCGCTGGTGAGCGGCATCGCCCTCACCGGTCTTCCCGAGCCGCGGCTCGATGGGCTGCTGGGCCTCGTCCGCGACGGCTACGGCGCGCCCGTCCGACATCACGGTCCGTGATCGGCACCGAGCACCTGCACCTGCCGGCCGCGCAGTCGACTGCGTGACCGTCAGGCGGTCAGAAGTCCTCCCGCAGCAGGTCCATGAGCAGCCCGTCGTGCCACTGCCCGTCCGAGGAACGCTCGTAGCGCCGCATGATCCCCACCGGCCGGAACCCGGCCCGCGAGCAGCTGCGGATCGCCCGCTCGTTGTGGGCGGCGGGATCGATCACGACGCGGTGGTGCTGGCGGGTCTCGAACAGGAACCGCGCCATCGCACGCATCGCGTCGCTGCCCAGGCCCTGGCTCTGGTGGTCGGGATGCAGTGCGAGGTCCATCGCCGCGTGGCGGTGGTCGGGGTCGAGCTCCTCGCGATAGATGATCAGCCCCGCGACCTCGCCGGCAACCTCGATGGCGTAGCCGTTGGGGCCGAGCAGCTCGCGGCGCACCCGTTCCAGGTCGTAGCCGCCCCACCACTTCGCGATGTCGGGATGGCCGAGGATCTCCAGGAACAGCGGCACGTGTGCAGCCGTGGTGGGCCGCAGCACCACCGTCTGGCCGGCGGTGGCGAACGGGACGTCGATCATGGCGTCAGCTCCAATCGGGCCCGCTCGGCCAGTGATGCGGCCGTCAGCGGTTGTTCGAAGAACACGGTGGCGTGGCGGTCGGCCAGCTCGAGGGTGGCGATGGTGTTGCCGAACAGGGGGCCGGCGAGGCGTTCCCAGCTCAGGGGCTTCGCCGGTGCTCCCACCTGCGCGGCCCAGCGTTCGGCGAAGCGACGGGCACCGCGCGACCAGGCGGCGCGGAATCCAGGTTTGACGTACCACTCGAGCTTGTTGTGCACCGGCGAGCACGTGAGCTGGTGGACCGCGGCCGCGTGCTCTCCGGGGAGATCGGCCCTGGCCGCGTAGCTGTGGTGCACATCCCCGGACAGGACGTTGACGGTGGCCGGACCGCCGTCTGCGGCCGCGCCGATCATCGCGGTGAGCCGGTCGAACGAGGCCCGGAACGCCGGCCAGTGCTCGAGGTCGGCGGCCTGGCGCAGCCATTCCCCGAACGCGCCGCGACGGCCACCGCGGGCGGCCGCGATCTCGTTGACCGTCTCCAGATCGCCGATCGCATGCGGCAGCAACCACGGCACCGACGTGCCCAGCACCAGGTGGTCGACCCGACCGGGGGCGGTGACCTGCTCCTCGATCCAGGCGAACTCGGCCTCGCCCAGCATCAGGTGCTGGCCGTGGTCGAGCTTGCGCCCGTTACGAGAGTCGATCATCAGCAGGTGGGTGTCGCCGAGGTCCCAGCGGAAGCTGAACCGCACGCCCTCCCCGCCGTCGGCCTCCGCATCGGCCCGATCGGCGATCTCGACGAGCAACGGCCAGACGTCGCCCTCGTGCGCCATGACCCGCCGGTAGTCCTTGTCGGCGGCCAGCTCGGCGGGGGAGAGGTTGCCGATGTGCTGGTAGACCCAGTACGACGCGAGCGCCGCCCGGATCCGGTCCTGCCACCACGAGGTGGCACGCATCGCGTCGCGCCAGGCCGCCGAGGTGTTCCAGTCGTCGCGAACGTCGTGGTCATCGAAGATCATCGCGGTGGGCACGGTGGACATCAACCAGCGGACCTCGGGATCGCTCCACGAGTCGTCGTAGAGGCCCACGTACTCCTCGAAGCCGACGATCTCGTCGTCGGGCCACTCGGGGTGCCGGTCGCGACGCCCCGCGATGCGGGTGCGGCTCTGGGGTGTCAGCTCGTCGGCGTAGACCTGGTCACCGAGCAGCAGCAGCGCGTGGGGCCACTCGTCGGCCGGCCGGTGTGCCATCCGGGCGGCGTACACGTCGAGGGCGTCGAGCCCGAGCTCCTTGGACAGCTTCGGATCGGAGACCTTGGGGTAGCGACAGGAGCCGAAGATGATCCGGTTGCTGCGGGCGGTGTCGGCGCCGCGGGTGCG
Organism: Pseudonocardia sp. GCM10023141; assembly: GCF_042653605.1. Classification (NCBI taxonomy): domain Bacteria; kingdom Bacillati; phylum Actinomycetota; class Actinomycetes; order Pseudonocardiales; family Pseudonocardiaceae; genus Pseudonocardia; species Pseudonocardia sp. GCM10023141. The sequence continues at coordinate 70,990 of NZ_JBHSIR010000007.1, read as the reverse complement.
CAACAGGCTCGGCGGGAACGGGCTGCTGGGTTGCGGCCAGACCTGCGCACCGTCGATCTCGACGGTGTAGGGCACGGCCGTGCCCGGCTCCAACCCGGTGACGGGCACCAGCGCGAAGAACTGGCCGGCCACCTCGAACGTGCGTGCCGAGCAGCCGAGCACCGAGACGGTGGCCGCGGCGGTCGTCTGCACCCACACCTGAGCCGTCGTCTCGCCGACATGACGCAGGACCGGGCCCAGTGCTAGTGACACACCTCTCACCCTACTGAGCGACGGGACGGGCCGTTGTCTCAGATGTGATCAAGGGCCAGCAGGGCCGCACCGATCTTGCCGGCGTTGCCGCCGAACGTGGCGGCGACGATCGGGGCGATCCCCCGTGCGGTCGGCGCGTAGGCGTACTCGCGGGCGGCGGCCCTGGCCGGGGCGAGCAGCAGGTCGCCGGTCTCGACCAACCCGCCACCGACCACCACCACGTCGATCTCGAAGATGTTGGCCAGCGATGCGATCCCGACGCCGAGCCAGCGGCCCAACCGCGCGAACAGGGCCTCCGCCGTCTCGTCGCCGAGCTGCGCGGCCCTGGTCACCGTCTGTCCGGTCACCTCGCCGTCCTCGGCGCCCAGGCGCGCGATCAGCCCGTCCGGGTCGTCGTCGGCGGCCTCGCGGCCCATGCGCGTGAGCGCTGTGCCGGACGCGAACGCCTCGAAGCAGCCGTGGTTCCCGCACCCGCACACCGGGCCGTCCGGGTTCAAGATGATGTGCCCGAGCTCGGCGCCCATGCCCGTCGGGCCGCGGTAGATCCGCCCGTCCATGATCAACCCGCCGCCGATGCCGGTGCCGACGGTGACCATCACCATGTTCGGGTACGGCTCGCCCAGCCGGGCCTCCGCGAGGGCGGCGACGTTGGCGTCGTTGTCGACGACCACCGGCAGGCCGGTGACCTTCTCGAGCTGCTCGCGCACCGGCCAGTCGCGGTAGGCGTTGTTGGGTGCCCACAGCATCTTCCCGACGGGCCACTCGACGATGCCGGCAGCCCCGACCCCGATGGTCGCGATCTCGTGGACGGCGCGCAGCCGCTCGATGAGGTCGACGAGCACCGCGGTGACGGACTCGGCGTCGGACTCCTCCGGCGTCGGTTCGACGAGCTCGGCCAGCACCGTGCCGTCGGTGTCGACGACGGCTGCCGCGATCTTCGTGCCGCCGATGTCAAGACCGATGGCCAGCTTCCTGATGGTCACGAAAGCATGATGTCATCCCCGGGTGGATCGATACAGCGTTTGGTCCCCGAGGCGGGCGGGCATCCTCTCGACATGCTCCTTCGACGCGTTGCTCGACCGATGCTCGCCGCGATCTTCATCACCGGCGGCATCAACGCCCTGAGGTCCCCGCAGAGCCATGCCGAGGTTGCCAGGCCGGTCCTGGACGCGGTCACCCCTGCGGTGGAGAACGCCGGTGACCTGAGCCCCATCTCCGGGATGCCCGCCGACGAGTCCATGGTGAAGCTCGACGCCGGGGTGAAGATCGTCGCGGGCACGTTGCTGGCGGTGGGCAAGTTCCCGCGGCTCGCGTCCACGGCGCTGGCGGCGTCGCTCGTCCCGACGACGCTCGCGGGCCACCGCTTCTGGGAGGAGACCGACCCGGAAACGCGCACGGCCCAGCAGATCCACTTCTTCAAGAACATCGGCCTGCTCGGCGGGCTCCTGATCGCCGCGGCCGACACCGAGGCCAAACCGTCGCTCGGGTGGAAGGCCCGCCGCGCGGCCCGCCGGTTCGGCGACTCGGCGTCCTCGCAGGCAGACGCGCTGTCGACGACGGCGAACGACGTCACGTCCCGGGTCACCGACGCCGCCCACCACACGTCGGGGATCGCGGCCGGCCTGGCCGCCGGGCTCGCGGGCGCGGTCTCGGCACAGACGTCGGGAGCGGGGTCCGACCTCGCCGACCGTGCCGACGCGCTGCAGAAGAAGGCCGCGAAGCGTGGTGCGGAGCTGCAGAAGGCGGCGTCCGACCACGGCGCCGCCTGGCAGAAGAAGGCGCTGAAGAAGCGGGCCGAGCTGGAGAAGAAGGCCTCGAAGAAGGGCACAGCCTGGCAGAGGAAGGCCGGCAAGAGGCGCGCGGTGCTGGAGAAGGAAGCCTCGAAGCGCGCCGCCTCGTGGCAGAAGCAGGCGGCCAAGAAGCGCGACGAGCTCGAGAAGATCGCGCGCAAGAAGGGCCCCGAGCTGGCGGACCAGGCCAGCCGCTTCGGCCACGACATCGCCGCCCGCGCCTCCGCGATCGGCAGCGAGGTCGCCGAGCAGGCCGAGGGCGTGGCCAAGGACGCCCGCAAGAGGGTGGCGGCGCTGACCAGCTGACGCTGCCGCTGATCCAGCCGAACGAACGGCTCGTTCGTCCACTTCTGGTGGACGGACGAGCCGTTCGCTTGCGGTGGTGAGTTGTTCTGAACGGCCCCGCGGGGTGGGGTCGGGCTGGGACGATGTTCGCGTGGCGGAGCGCAACGACAAGGATCTCTGGGATCCGGCGAAGGAGATCGACCGGACCCGTGCGCAGCTTGCTGCTGCCCAGACGGTCAAGGACGAGGCGATCCGGGCCGCCGGTGGCTACGTCGTGGATCCGGAGCGGGCGCAGGGGTGCATCGACGAGCTGGGGCGGATCGCCCAGGACGTTCGGTTGGCGCTCGTGCAAGCACGCGTGCTGCAGTTCGATCCACCTGGTTTCGATGACGTGAGTCGGAACGTCGCCAACAACGGTGCTGAGATGGCCCGTCGTGCAGTCGCATACGTCACGACTTGGGCCAATCAGATCGACGCAACTCGTGTTGCCCTGCAACGGCAGCTCGATGCTTACCGAGCTGTTGAGCAGGCGAACTCAGGCGGTCGCGCATGAATCGCCTGGGGCGGCTCGGCGCTGCTTGTCTGTCTGTCCTTCTCCTGACGGGCTGCACCACCATATCGAGCTCCGGTGGCCCGGTCACGCAGCCAGGTGTGGCAACCGCGTCGTCGACCGGCCAACCGTCCACTGCCCCTGCGAAGCCATCGCCCCGACTGTCCCCCATAGTTCGAGAGCCCAAGGATGCTCGAGGGATAGCGCCTTGTGCCCTGCTCACAGCGGTGCAGTTAGGCGAACTGGGCCTGATTCCGGAGTCTGCGCAGCCAAGTACCTCCGGCGCAGCACAGGTCTGTGGCTGGCGATCCGTCGATCCGGGGAACGCCGGCGGTATCCAGATCAACACCAATCCGACCCTCCCATCGTTGGATGGCATCTACCTCGTGAGGGACACGTTCGATGTGTTCGAGCCGATAGAGGTGTCCGGGCACCCCGCTGTACACGCAGATCAGATCGCCGGCCCGGTCTGCACGATCTACACCGCGATCGCTGACTACCAAGGTGTCTCGACCGACGGCAATCTTGCGGGTCGACCGCTGGCGGATCCCTGCGGGCCGTCCCGTCGGATGGCGGAGCTGATCCTCTCCAACCTGCCGCCCCTGCGCTGATCGGCCGCATCGAAGCATTCGGTGGGTCGAGTTGTTCCGAACGGCCCCGCGGGGCGGGGTCGGGCTGGGACGATGTTCGCGTGGCGGAGCGCAACGACAAGGATCTCTGGGATCCGGCGAAGGAGATCGACCGGACCCGTGCGCAGTTGGCTGCCGCTCAGACGGTCAAGGACGAGGCGATCCGGGCCGCGGGTGGCTACGTCGTGGATCCGGAGCGGGCGCAGGGGTGCATCGACGAGCTCACCCGCATCACGGACGAAGTTCGGCGCTCGATAGCGGCGGCCTGGAGGCTCCGATTCGACCCGCCGGGGTTCGATGCCGTGAGCATGAACGTCACCAACGCGGGAGCCACCATGGCGAAGCGGGCCGTCGACTACATCGCAACGTGGGCGAATCAGATCGAGGCCACGCGAGACGCGCTGCAGCGACAACTCGATGCGTACTGCGCGATCGAGCAGAGCAACGCGGTCAAGCGCACATGAACACGCTGCGGCGCGCCGGTGCGGGAGCTCTCCTCGCTGTGTTGGTCGGAGGTTGCTCCGGACAGGCACCCGCAGTGCCGGCAACGACGAGCATGACACCCACAACGACTGCCGCCGCAGAGAAGCCACCCCCACGATTCGCGCCATCCGTGCGAGAACCTCTCGACGCCAGGGGAGTTGCGCCCTGCGCGCTGCTCCGTACGGACCAGCTGACGCAGCTCGGTCTCAAGCCCGACAGCGGGATCGCCGGCGTGTCGGGTGCAGCAGAGGTGTGCACCTGGAGTTCGTCGACCGATCCGGGCAACCCCGCTGGACTGCAATTGAGCACGCACCCCGTTCAAGCCGCCCTCGATGTCATCTATGCCACGCGGGACTCGCTGGAAGTGTTCGAACCGATGGTCATCGCCGGTCACCCGGCCGTCCGCGGGGATGAGACCGCGTCAACAGGCTGTGTCCTCTACACCGCCATCGCGGACTACCAAGGTCTGGCCGTGGGCGCAGACATCGCCGGTCGTCCCTCGACCGACCCCTGCGCCAAGTCCCGCCGGATGACCGAGCTGATCCTCTCCAACCTGCCACCCCTGCGCTGAGGAGGCCCGATGCCGAGCGACTACCCGCCCACCGCCGTGCCGTTCGAGAACTTCGCCCTGCCCGACCTGCACGATCCGATCGTGCAGGGTCCCGGGTTCGGTGGCCTCGAAGGTGCCGCCGACGTCTACATGAACCTGGCCGAGACACTCGACAAGGCCTCCGGTGATCTCCGCGCGGTCATGACCGCGAGCCTGGGTGTACACGAGGGCGAGGCGGCCGATGCCGGGCGCCAGCACATCGGCAAGGTGGCCGCCGCGGGTGACGTCGGCGCGGCACAGGCCCGGCTCGCGACACTCGCGATGCAGGAGCAGGCCACCTACTACGCGCGGGCCGCCCTCGACATGAAGGCCGCAGCCGAGGCCGCCGGGAGCGCGGGGGAGGAGAAGGCGCGCGTCCAGGCCGTCGATGCGGCGCGGTTGTACGAGACGAACTCCAACCACAACCTGTCCACCGTCTTCCAGGCGTTCGAGCCACCCCGGATACCCGCGCCGGACGTGTCGATCGCCGCCGCACCCCACGATCCGGGCTGGGCCAGGTCCAGTGGAGGCGGCGCTGCCGCCGCCGGCGTCCCCACGACCCCGGCGGCAACCGGACTGCCGAACGGAACAACCGGACCGGGCACCCTCCCCACACCCGCGGCCGTCCCGTCCATGGCCGGTGACCCGGCACCGGGAGCCAACGCGGCCGCCGTCCCCGGCCCCGGAACGGGCGGAAATGCGCCGACCACGGTGCCCCCGGTCGGAGGATCACCGCCCACCACGACGCCATCCACCACGACGCCACCGGGCGCGACGCCCGGCACGACCCGTCCCGGACCCGTCACGACGTCTCCGTCGACGGTCCAGCCGAACCCGGAGTCGCTCGATCGGTCCCGCACCCCCTCCCTGCCCGGAGTCGCCGACGATCCGGGTGGGGTCGGCCGCACGAACCCGAAACCCGTTCCCGCGGGCACTGGCACGCCGTGGACCCCCGGCCAACCCTGGAGCTCCCGCAACAACGCCGACCTGCCGCTGGTCCCGGGTGCCCCCGGCACCGGGGCCGGCACGGGCAGCCGCGGCGGCGGCTCCTCGCTCGGCGCAGACCCGAGGCCCGGCACCGAGCCCCGTCCCGGCGCCGGCCGCCCCTCCGGCCTGCCCGCATCCGAACCGATTCTGAACGGCACCGGGGCCTCCCGAGCCGCAACCGCGGGCCAGCACGGCATGCCATTCATGCCGATGGGAGGAGCCGGGATGGGGCGCCAGGGCGGCACCCACGAACGCCCACCGTGGCTGCTCGACGCCGACCCCGACGAAACCTGGATGTCGAACCTCCCCGAGCACGGGCCGGGAGTCCTTGAGCCCCTCGAGGACTGACCGAGGCGGTAGGTAGGGTCTGCAGCTACTCGGGGCGGTAGCTCAGCTGGTCAGAGCAGCGGACTCATAATCCGTCAGGTCGTCGGTTCGAACCCGACCCGCCCCACTTGTGCAGGTCAGAGGCCTGCGGTGTCGACGTGGACTCATAACCGATTGAAGGTTTCGGGAAGGGTATCCAGCGGTGGTCGTGGGTAGGAGGCAGTCGTCGCCGCTGACGGGCGGTGGTCGCGTCGCGCGGTTGGCGGGGCGCTGTGGCGGGCTAGGCTGTTCGTCATGAGTGCCGAGCGGGACGAGCTGCGTGAGCTCGTCGAGCGGTTGCCGGATGACGAGGTGCCGACTGTGTTGGCTGATGTTCGTCGGCATCTGGAGTCGGCGGGGCGTCGCTCGTGGCCGCCGGCGTTCTTTGGCGCCGGCCGGGCGGGTCGTGGTGATGTGGCGGCGCGGTCCGAGGAGATTCTGGACGAGGGTTTCGGCCGTCCGGCGTGATCGTCTGTGACACGGGGCCGATCGTGGCCGCGGCACTGGTGGATGATGATCACCATCACGAGTGCGTCGAATTGTTCACGGGACTGCACCTGGCGGGTAGACGGCTTTTGGTTCCGGCGACGGTCGTGGCGGAGGTTGGATACCTGCTGGCTCGTGAGGCTGGCGCTCGGGTTGAAGCGATGTTTTTGACGTCCTTGGCGAACGGTGATTTCGAGCCGGTCGACCTGCTTCCTGTCGACTACGCCCGGGCGGCGGAGTTGGTCGAGAGGTATGGGGATCTGCCGTTGGGCACTACGGATGCGACGGTCGTTGCGGTTGCGGAACGGTTGGGTCTTCGTGAAGTCGCGACTCTCGATCGTCGGCATTTCACGGTCGTCCGACCGGCTCATGTTTCTGCGTTGACGATCCTCCCGTGAGGAGTCGTCGTTATTCGTTCGTTGAGTGAGCCGATGGGGTGACGGTTGTGGGGCGTTTCCCGTTCGGTCGTGCATCTACCCGTCGGCCGCCGCGGTGGCCTGATGGGAATGCGGAGTTGGCGGTATTGGGTGTCTACCCGAGCGCGCTGCACATTCGTTGGTCCTTGCCCGACGCGTCCGCAACGGTCGGGGCTCTTGCGGTGGACGACGAACCGACCGTCTTTTGGGACGGCGCGGACGCGGTAACGCGTATCGAGGGTTGGAAGCGTGAGGTCGGCTGGACAGAGGTCTGGGGGACCGTGGGAGCGGCGGGTGGCAACGGAAGTTCGGGTCGCCACGTCGTCGACCACGTGCTGAAGCCGCTGGGTGTGTCCCTTCGAGCGTGTACTTCACCGACTGTCTGCCGACGTTCTTCGTCAAGTACGGGCCGGGGGTCGCAAGGGGAGCGTATTCAGGCGATCTACCAGCCATTCGCCGCAGCGCAGGGCCTGCCTTCAGCTGACCTGCCGCCCAGGCCATCGGTGGCGGAGTTGATCAGGCGCTCGGTGGCGGAGGAGGCAGAGATCTTGCTGGGGCAACTGGCTGAGTCCGAGGCCTCTCGGATCGTGACGCTCGGGCAAGAGGTGTCGCTGACAAGAGGCTGCCAGCGTTCTGGCGGCGATCACGGGTGCTGATGAGATCGTCCTTCGTCCGGACGCCGGCTACGGCAGGCCTCGGGCGATCGTCATCGATGGGGCCCGCCGGGAGTGGATTCCGTTGACCCATCCGGGCAATCGGACGCCGGCCTGGGCTGCGCGGCACCGCGTGTGGATGGCGACGGGTTCAGAAGGTGGTTGATCGGCGTGAACACCATGCAGTCAGGTGATCATGCCCACGGGAATCCCCACGCTTATGCCCGCGATTACCTCAGATCGTCGTTCATCGTGATAGTTGCCGTTGATCACGGTTTGCCGTCCTGACCTGCCATCGAACATTCTGGGTGAACATCGCTACAGCCCTCTGACCAGCGGATATGAGATCCGTCAGGTCGTGGGTTCGAACCCCACCCGCCCCACTCCTGAGCTGCAGAGTTGTGGCCAGAGTTGTCGTGATTGTCGCTGGTGATCAGGATTTCGCGTCACGGCCTCGAACCCTTGTGGGCGACTGCCGACCGCGCGGGCGGGCAAGACCGGGCTGTGGCGCGGCCTAGTTGAGACGATTCCTGCGGGCCGAGTGCCAGGCAGGTCGCGAGGATGTGGGTACACCACCTGCTGATCCGATCGACCAACAGCGCGTGCATCGACAAGCACATCCGCTCACTGATCGGCACGGTGAAGATCGCCGAGCTCGACGCGCGCACGTTCGACTCCTTCCACGCCGAACTCCGCCGCTGCCGCAACCACTGCGCCAGTTCCTGGGCATGAACGAGAAGACCGCCGCTTCGATCACGTCCACGGTAGGTTCGGGCACTGGTCGACCGACGACGTCGTCTACACCGCGACCGAGCCGAGCGTGGTCGTTGCCGCCGGCACTGGCAGAACCAGGGCGTGAAGCCAGGCCGGGCGCGGTGCTCGCGTCACAGTCGCTTGCGATGTCGCTCAGGGCCGCTCGGGCCGGGCAAACGACTGGTGGACCCGCCTTCGGCGGGGTGTCCTGTCGGCCCGGAGCTTGACTCGGCCGCCCTCACTGTCAAGGGTCGCTGCGCGATCGCCTGCGGCGACGGACTGCGTCCGCCCTGGACAGCGAGCCTCTGCGGCCGGCCTGGCCGCTCGTGCGGTGGCGGGGTGATGCGCCCGCCACCCACCGCCGGGCCGACAGGCCCCTGGCCTGCAGAAGGCGACCACCGTGTCCATCACCAGCACCGCGACCGCGGCGATCACCGAGCCACCGGTCGCTCCGAACGCCCTGATCTGTCCCGGGTGCGGAGAGGACGTGATCCCGGTCCCGCCGGCGTTCTGGCGGTTGGCTGATGGCCTGCCCACGGCGACGTTCTCCCACTGCGACCGCTCCGCGCTGTGCCGCACCCGTGTCGGCGACGTGGCCGAGCCGGTCGAGGCCCGCTGATGGCCGGTGTGAGCACACCCGCCGGACAGGCCGGCGCAACGATCACCGAGCACCTGGTGGTGTCGTTGAGCGCGACGTGGCGCGCGATCCAGGTCCGCCACTCGGACGTGCCCGATGTCGTGCCGACCCTGGGATCGGGCAAGGTCGGTGCCCGCCTTGGTGAGGTCACACTCGGCTACTTCGCAGCATCGCGCTGGTACACCACCGGCACCACCGCGCCGACGAGAACGCGGCCCGCGCCGGCCACGACGGTGAACCAGGTGCTCGACCAGCACACGTAGTTGAGCACATGGGAGCGCAGCACCCGGGACACCCACGTCGGCTACATCAACGAGCACATCCGCCCGCTGATCGGCACGGTGAAGATCGCTGCGGTCACCGGATATGGATCAGGTCCGCAGGCCTGCCTGCACCAGCAGGGGCATGACCTGGGCCCCGAACTGCGCGAGTTCGTGCTCGTAGTCCAGGAAGCCCAGGATGACCCCGTCCATACCCGCCTTCGACAGACCGGCGAGCTCGTCGGCCACCTGCTCGGGTGTCCCGATGATCGGGTAGCCGCCGTAGCCGAGCACGAAGCGCTCCTGGAACTGTCGCAGCTGGGTGCCGAAGGACTGGCTCTGCAGGCCGAGGACGGACATCAGATTGTTCGCGCCCTCCCAGTCGCCCGCCTCGAGGATGCGGTCCCGGACGGCTTGTGCCTCGACTTCGGTGTCACGGCAGATCACGAAGGCGTAGGTGAGGATGCCGATCTGCCGCTGGTACTCGGTGGCGGCGAGCTCGCGGACCTTGGCGGCGTACGCGGCACCGTTCTCCAGGGTGTCGACCGTGGCGAAGTTGAAGTCGACGTGCTTGGCCGAGAAGTGGAGGCCGGCGGGCGAGTTCCCAGCATTGACGAGCACCGGACCGGGTCGCTGAACCGGCTTGGGCTCGGCCTGAGCCTGCTTGATGGTGAGGTAGTTCCCGCTGTGGTCGAACGGCTCGTGCTCGGTCCAGAGGCGCTTAACGACGCTCACCCACTCGTCGCCGAAGGCATAGCGGTCGTCGTGCTGACGCTGCTCGGCCCCGAACATCTCCATTTCGGGGGTGAACCAACCCATCACGGCGTTGAGCCCGAACCGGCCGCCGGCGATGTGGTCGATCGTGGTGGCCATCTTGGCGGCGACGATCGGGTGGATCGTCGGGACGTGCGTGGTTGCGAAGACCATGATGCGCTCGGTGGCCTGAGCGAGTCCGGCGGCCCAGGTGTAGCTCTCGAGGCAGTCACCGTTGAAGTTCGTGGCCCCGCCGAACCCACGCCACCGCGCGACCGGGACCATCATCTCGAAACCGAGCCGATCGGCTTCCTTCGCGATGGCCAGGTTCTGGTCCCAGGTCGGCCGGAAGGTGGTCGGGGCGCTGGTCATCGTCAGCCCGTTGCTCACGTTGGTGCCGAAGAGCCCGAGCTTGAGCCGCTGGTCTCTGTTGTAGAGCGGCACGTGGGCGGCACGGTAGGCGTCGATCTCGTCCTGATGGACCTGGCCGGCAGTCGGGTTGGTCACTGCTCCTCCTGCTCGGATCGGCCGTCGGACCAGAGTCCGCAGGCAGTGAGGGCGGCCTGCGCGACCGCCATGTCATCGGTGTAGTGGCCACCGCTCAAGCCGATCCCGCCGAGGAGCTGGCCGTCGATCCGGAGTGGATAGCCACCGCCGAAGACGGTGAGCCTGGGGACGGTGGGAATGCCCGCTGCGAGCGGCGGATCCCCCTTGATGAACTCGTGCCACTGGTCGGTCGGAATGCCGAAGGCAGCAGCGGTGTAGGCCTTGTCCTGGGCCAACTGCACAGCGAGCAGGGGCGCTCCGTCCATGCGCAGGAAGCCCTGCAGCACTCCGGAGCTGTCGGTCACGGCGATCGCCATCGGTGTTCCGTGGGCACGTGCCGCGCCGGTCGCCTCGGTGATCAGCTTCGACACGAGGTCGGCGTTGATGCCGTGGTGGGTGGTGATGCCGGGCGCAGTCAACGGGATCGTCGCCATCTGGGTGTCCTTTCTGACTTCGGTACTCATTGGAGGGACCAGCCTCCGTCGACGTTGACGACGGAGCCGGTCATGAAGCTGGACTCGTCACTGGCCAGGTACAACGCCAGCGAGACGACCTCCTCGGGTCTGCCGAGGCGCCCGAGCACGTGTCCCGCGGCGAAACCGCCCATGATCTCGTCGGCATCCGGGTTGCCGGGCAGCATCGAGACGAAGTTCCGCGGCATCGCGGTGTCGATGACACCCGGGCAGATCGCGTTGACCCGGATCCCGAACTGCGCGAGGTCGACCGCGGCGCACTTGGAGAACATGGCCAGCGCCGCCTTGGCCGCACCGTAGGCCGACAGGTCGGGGAAGACCGTCACCCCGCCGATCGAGGAGACGTTGACGATGGAGGCGTTGCGCCCGGTCATGTGGGGAGCGAGCGCCTTGGTGAGCAGGAAGACGCTCTTGAGGTTGACGTCCTGCACTCGGTCCCATTCCTCGACCGATGTCTCGAGGAGCGATTTCCCGAGGATGATGCCGTGGTTCGCGTAGAGGATATCGAGTCCGCCGGCATCCTGGGCTGCTGCGGAAAGACGATCGATATCGTTCGGATCGGTGACGTTCGCAGGGATGAAGCTGACCGAGAGCCCCTTGTCGCGCAACTCTTGCGCGAAGTCGGCTCCGGTTTGCGCGTCGAGATCGGTGGCTATCACCGTTGCGCCCTCTTCGGCGAACCGCGCGCAGGCGATGCGGCCCTGGCCACCGGTGGCACCGGTGATGAGAGCTGTCTTTCCCGGCAATCGGGACACGCTGGACTCCCTTTCGTTGGAAGCGGAACGAAAATGAACCGTGTCGCAGCCAGCTGTGTTCGCCGCGGCCGCAGGGACACCACTTTCGAGGCCGCGCCGCCCGTCAGCTATCCCCGAGCCGAACAGCCGTCATCCGCTTTCCGAACGGACGCGCGCAATGGCGACTAGGACAGGCCCTGAGGCCTCGACCTGGGGTAGCGGCTACCGGAGTTGGCTCGCCACGAGACGGCACCGGACCGGCTCGCCGTGGTGGCCGGCCTCCTCGCGCCGTACTCGGTCACGCCGTGCCTGGCGTGCTCGTCAAGGCATGGGGCTCCCTGTGACCCGAGCCTGAGCACCTCGGAACGTGCGTTATCCAGATTGCGACCGTCTTTCGCCAGTGTTGTGGACACAGCCGCCCTGCCGATCCACCATGGCAGGGCTCGGCAGGCCGTGAGCCTGGTCGACGGATCGCGCCATGAAGTGGCAAGGAGGCCGCTCTATGTCTCGAGCGGAACGACACCTCGCTATCCCGGTCCTGCAGGCCTCGGATGTCGAGGGTGCACGAGCGCACATCGCCTCGGTCTTCATCCCGCACGGTCTACTGCCCCACGACGGCGGCGCGTTGGGCTTCCGCTTGGCCCATTTCCGCACCCCACGGCTGACCTTCGGGCATGCGACCTACGGGGCCGACATGGAGCTGCTGTGCCCGGCGATGGAAACCTCCTACCACGTCAACCTCACCCTGAAGGGGACGACCCGAGTCCAACAGGGCGCAGCGGAGGCTCAGACCACAGCTCGTCGAACAGGCGCTGCGTTCAATGCCAACGAGCCCTACCGGGTGCGATGGAGCCCTGATGCGGTGCAGCTCGCCTTGAAGCTGCCCTGCCGGGCGGTCGACGAGCAGTTGGCTGCGCTGCTCGGGGCACCGATGCCTCCGGTGCGGCTCGACCTCACCTTCGACCTCGCCGATCCAGCCGGGCGCGGCCTGCTCTCAGCCGTCCACCATCTGAAGCAGCAGTTCTCGCTCGCGGCGGACACGGGCAGCGTGCCCCGTCCGATCATCGCGCAGCTCGAATCCTATGTGTTGACGCAGACCTTGCTGGCGATCCCGAACAACCACAGCGATGCCCTGCGGGTAGAACCGGCGCAGGTCGGGCGCAGCTATGTCCGCCGTGCCGCGGAGTTGGTGGAGCAGCGAGCGGACGAGCCGTGGACGGTCGAAGACCTTGCCCGAGAGGTGTCCGTCGGAGCTCGGGCCTTGCAGAGCGGGTTCCGCCGCGAACTCGGCGTGACCCCGATGCAATACCTCCGGGAGATCCGGCTGCGACGCGCACGCGACGAACTGCTCAACGGATCCGACCAGCGCGTCAGCGAGATCGCCGTCAAATGGGGCTTCTACCATCTCGGACGCTTTTCACAACAGTATCGTCAACGATTCGGAGTGCACCCCTCGGAGACGTTGCGTCGCAGTAGCTCTTGAACGGATGAATGCTCGAAAGGCGAAGGGTTTCGATGGGCTCCGCGAAACGGTGTTCAAATCACTGACTGTTGCCGGGTTGCCGGTGTGCGCGTCTTTGGCCCCTGGTCGACATTTCTGACGTCACCGGGTGATTCGCCGTTCGAGTGGGTCGAGGCGGTGGCCCATGCGATCGCGCTTGGTGCGCAGATAGCGCAGGTTCTCTGGCGTGGTGACAGTCGGCAGAGCCACGCGGTCGACGATCTCCAGCGCATAGCCGTCGAGTCCGCCGTACTTCGCTGGGTTGTTCGTGATCAATCGCAGTCGTTTGACGCCGAGTTGGCCGAGGATCTGCGCCCCGACGCCGTAGCTGCGTGAGTCGACGGGCATGCCTTGCGCGGTGTTGGCGTCGACGGTGTCGAGCCCCTGTTCCTGAAGGGCGTAGGCCCGGATCTTGTGGCCCAGCCCGATGCCGCGGCCTTCGTGGCCGCGCAGGTAGACCACCACGCCGCAGCCTTCCTCCGCGATAGCGCGCATGGCCTGCTCGAACTGTGCACCGCAGTCGCACCGCAGGGACCCGATGATGTCGCCGGTGAGGCACTCGCTGTGCACTCGGACCAAGACACCTCGCTCGGAGCGGCCGGCGGCTGCTATGTCTCCCATGACGAGGGCGAGGTGTTCGATGCCGTCGAGCCGAGAGCGATAGGCGACAGCCCGGAAGTCGCCGAACGTGGTTGGCATCGCGGCGTTGGCAACCGGCTCGACGAGCTGCTCGGTGGCTCGGCGATAGCGGACGAGGTCGGCGATCGCCAGGACCGGCAGGTGATGGGCGGCGGCGAAGTCGGTCAATGCCTGCCCACGCATCATCTCGCCGTCGGCACTGACCAGCTCGCTGATCACGCCGACCCCCCTCCGGCCGGCCAGCCGGAGTAGATCAGTGGTGGCTTCGGTGTGGCCGGCTCGTACGAGCACTCCTCCCTGGCGCGCGCGTAGCGGGAAGACGTGGCCGGGACGGCGAAGCTGCGCAGGGGTGGTATCCGGGTCGGCGAGTGCCCGGCAGGTGCGGGCGCGGGCGGAGGCCGCAACCCCTGTGCCGGTGTCGACGTGGTCGACCGAGACCGTGAAGGCTGTGCCGTGGGCGTCACGGTTGTCGGCGACCATCGGCGGCAGACCGAGCAGGTCGGCACGCTCGCCGGACATCGGGGTACACACGATGCCGGTGGTGTGCGCCACCACGAACGCCATCTGCGTGGCCGTGACGGACTCGGCGGCGAGAACCAGGTCGCCCTCGTTCTCGCGGTCGTCGTCGTCGATCACGACGACCATTCGACCGTCTGCCAGCGCTTCGACGGCGGCGTGCACGTTGTCCGCGGGAGTCGCGACTCGCAGTGCCGCGATGTGGGTGGGCATTCGGAACTCCTCTTCGGTGAGGCGGCGGGCGATCGTCGCGGACGTGCGTGCTCCTCGGCCTGATGCGCTTAGCTGCTGGTGGCTGGCTCAGACGCGGCGAGTGTGCGGAACCTGCTGCCGTGAAACACCAGCGGCGCAGTCTCCGGTTGTGCCCGCAGACCGTGGATGCGGAACAGGACGATCAAGTGGTCGCCTGCCGGGATCTCGCCATCCACCGAGCAGTCCATCCAAAGGGTGGAACCGCGGACGTACACGGCGTCGTCGGGGGTGGCGTCCCAGTCGACTCCGGCGAACCGGTCACCGTGCCTGGACGACAGACTTCGGCAGGCGGAGTCGTGGCCCTCGGCCAGCACGCTGAGGCCGAGGCGCGGCCGGTCACGGAGCATCGGCCAGGTTCTCGAGCTGCCCTGGATACAGACCGAGACAAGCGGCGGATCCACCGACACGGAGGTGAAGGAGCTGGCCGCGAGGCCCACCGGGGTGCCGTCGATCGATGCACAGATCGCGGTGACGCCCGACGGGAAGCATCCGAAGGCCTGACGGAGGACCGCTGGATCATGGCGAAGGCGCGCAATCTCGATCATGCTTTCGCCACTTCAGCGTCGTGCTCGGGGAGATGACCGTCTGCGATGAGGCGTGGGATGAGTCCACCGGCATCGAGGATGTCGAGAACCATCGGGGGCAGTGGGGAGAACCGGATCTGCGCAGTTCCGCAGCTGAGCCGGCCCTGCGAGAGATGGACGGTCACCACGTCGCCTTCGGCGACAAGATCGGTGACGCCGTGGGCGGTGATGGCGGGTAGTCCGTTGTTGATGGCGTTGCGTAGGAACAGCGAGTTGAACTCCTCAGCGACGAGCGCCGTGATCCCGAGGTGTCTGAAGAGGGCGGCGACCGGTCTGCTTGATCCGATGCCGAAGTTGCGGCCGGCGATGACGATGTCACCGGGCTGTACCTGCTCGGTCCAGCCGGGCCGCAGGTCGTAGAAGACGTGGCGGGCGGCCTCGGCGATGTCGAGCTTCATCGCGAAACCCGGATACATGGCGTCGGTGTTGATGCTGTCGCCGAAGATCCAGGCTCGCCCAATGATGTGGTGCGGGTCTGCCGGGGGAGTCGTGGGCACTGTCACGACGTCTCCACTCGAGGGTCGGTGATGCGTCCGGTGATCGCCGATGCAGCGACGGTGGCGGTCGCGGCCATGTAGATCTCGGCGCTCGGGCTGCCCATGCGTCCGCGGAAGTTGCGTGTGCTCGCGGTGAGGCACACCTCTCCGTCGCCGATCACGCCGAGGTGGTAGCCGAAGCAGGCGCCGCAGGTCGAGTTCGTGACGACGGCACCGGCGTCGGCCATCTTCTGCACGTACCCGAGGCGGACCGCGTCGCGGTAGACGGTCTGCGACGCCGGGGTGACGATGAGCCGGGTGCCGACGGCGACCTGTCGGCCGTCGAGGATCTCGGCGGCGATCCTGAGGTCCTCTAGTTGCCCATTGGCGCAGGAGCCGATGAAACACTGGTCCACGGGGCGACTCTCGATCTGCGAGATCGGCACCGCGTTGCCGCTGACCCGGCCGGGCCGCGCGACGTGGGGCTCGAGGGTGCTGAGGTCGACCGTGCGTACGTCGACGTAGGACGCGTCGTCGTCGGGAGCGGCCGCGATGTAGCCGCCGGCGCCGTGGGCTGCGAGGAAATCGATGCAGACCTGGTCAGCACCGAAGGTGGCGAAGTCGGCCGAGATCTCCGCGGCCTGGGTGGCAATGGTGCGGCGGTCGTTCATCGGGACTGAGGCGACGCCGGGACCGCCGAACTCGAGGTTGCAATTGGTGGCATCGCCCCACGTGCCAGCGATGTGGAGGAAGACGTCCTTGCCGCCGACGCCTGCAGGCAGCTCGCCGACGAGCTCGTAGCGGATCGTTGGGCCGACGGTGAACCAGGTCCGGCCGGTGCACAGGATCGCGATGATCTCCGCCGGCCCGAGCCCGCGAGCAGCGCAGTTGTACGCCCCGCCCGCGCAAGTGTGCGAATCGGTGCAAGTCAGCACTTGGCCCGGCAGTGCGAGGGCGTTCTCTGCGATCACCTGATGGCAGATGCCATGTCGGCCCACGTCGTAGAACCTGTCGATCCCGAACTTCGCTGCGAACTTCCGCGCGAGGATGCCGCTCTGCGCGTCGCCGAGGGTGGGTGCCGGAACCGCATGATCCATGATGATCGCGGTGCGCTCGGGATCGGCGAGAGCCAGTGGTTCGTGCCAGTACTGGAACATCAGGTCGATCAGCACGTTCATGTCGACTTCGCAAACGATGGTGTCACCGACTCCGACACGGTCCTGGCCCGAGGCACGAGCAAGGATCTTCTCGATCATGGTCATGCCCATGACGGGTCTCCTTTCGTGATCATCGGTAGCGGTCGGCGAGCTCGGTCCAGGCCCCCAGCCCGACCAGTTCGAACAGGTCGCGAGGGCCGGAGGGTTCGGCAACAGTTCGGCCACCGAGACGGGTCAACGCATCGGCCATTGCGGCGGTGGACGGCAGCAGGGTGGCCGCGGGGTAGATCGCCAGTCGGAAGCCGAGTCGGTCCAGCTCCTTGTCCTCGATCGACGGCGTGCGGCCCCCGGGCACGACGTTGAACACGAGCGGCGCGTCGATCTCGGCCGCGACGCGCTCGATCTCGGCGATCGTTTCCGGGGCTTCCACGAAGACCAGGTCAGCGCCTGCAGCGGCGTACCGTTGTGCGCGCTCGATCGCCGTGTCGATGTCTTCGGGCCCGCGGGCGTCGGTGCGTGCAATGAGGACCAGATCTGAGCGTCGGGCGTCCTGCGCGGCCCGCAACACGGAGATGAACTGATCTGCGTCGATCAACTCCTTGCCCGTGAGGTGCCCGCACCTCTTGGGGAAGGCTTGGTCCTCGAGTTGGATCGCCGCGGCGCCGGCTCGCTCATACGCGCGTACGGTCCGGGCGGCGTGCATCGCGTTCCCGTAGCCGGTGTCGGCGTCGGCGATGACTGGAAGGTCGCTGGCCTCGACGACCACGGCCAGGCGTTCTACCATTTCCGTCGCTGTGACGAGGCCGATGTCGGGCAGTCCGAATCCGGATGTCGCGACGCCGGCCCCGGTGAAGTAGACGGCAGGGAATCCCGCCTGCCGCACGAGGTGCGCGCTGATGCCGTCGAATGCTCCGGGGGCGCGCACGAGGGCCGGCCCGTGGAGCAGGGCCCGCAGCGCACCGATGTGGTCGGTCATTGAACTCCCTTCGATGGCGCAACAGGGACCTGAATCTCGGGGCAGCCGGCTGTGTTCCCCTCTGCCGCAGGACTCAACTGTCGAGGCTGCGCCGCCCGTCAGCTATCCCCGAGCCGACGAGCCGCCATCCGCTTTCCGAACGGATGCGCGCAGTGCCGACATGGGCCCGACCCGGGTGACGGCTGCCGGTGTTGGCTCGCCGAGTCGGATCCTGACGAGTAGCTTTCCGGGCACGTCGAAGGTGGAGCACGAGGGCGACTGGCCGTGGTCGTCGTGCCGCGCCGACGGTCGCCGTGACACGTCTCGTGACGCGAACCAGCGGCAACTACTGACGTTCACGACGCTTGCGGGCTTCCCTCATGATCCGTCAGGTCGTGGGTTCGAACCCCACCCGCCCCAAAATGCCTGGTCAGGGAGTTTGTCAGTCGCCTGAGGTGCGCTACCAAGATCAGAACCCACGGAAACCCCACGGAAACTCGTGGCGGAGGGGGCGAGATCGATGGCGCGACCACCACTGGGCATGGGTACACACGGCAGCATCACAGTGAAGAAGCGACCGGGCGGCTCCAGCTGGCTGGCCCGCTGCAGGTTCCGTGACTTCGACGGTGTGACCCGCGACCTGGAGTACGCCGGCTCTACGAAGAACGCCGCGAATACTGCCCTTCAGGACGCCATACAGGAACGCATCGGTTCGCCGATGTCGCCGCTCCGGCCCCAGTACAAGTTCGAGCGCGCGGCGGACATGTGGTTGACCAAGCTCGACGCCCAAGTGGCCGAAGGCACCCGAGCCGTGACGACGGCGGACACCTACCGGCAGCGCCTTCGCTCGGTCATTCTGCCGGCTAGGGGCCAATGGCGGCTCCGGGAGTGCACCGTCCCGATGCTGGATGGGTTCTTTCGGGGTCTCATCGGGACGCAGAGCCCCGAGTCCCGCAAGACCATCCGAACGGTCGTGTCGTTGATCCTGCGGCTCGCTGTGCAGCACGAGGCGATCCGCGACAACCCCGTCCGGCACCTGGACCCCATCGAGAGCGCCTCGCGCAAGCCCCGCGCGCTCACCGCAGAGGAGCGCCGGCGGTTCCTGGAGTGGATGCAGGGCAAATCGGACGACAAGGACGAGGCGCGGGCGCAGGCGAGCGCGCGCCGGCGCGACCTCCCAGACCTCGTGACCTTCATGCTGGGCACGGGCGTCCGCATCGGCGAGGCACTGGCGGTGCGGTGGTGCGATCGACGACGCCCGCGCCAAAGCCCTTGCCCACACCGCCGTGACCCGCGCCGACGCCGACGCCGCCCGCTCCCTGCTCGCCCAACGCCACGCCGACGACCAGGAACCAGAGCCGACCGTCACCGCGCAGGAATGGCTCGACGCCGAACGCGCAGCACGCCGCGACGACGACGACCACCGACCCATCACCGACACCGACCTGCACACCGGCGACGAACTGCCCGACGACCACACGGCAGCAACAACCACCGACACACGGCCGCTCACCCCCGCCCCCACCGATGTGCGCGAGGTCGCGGCCGCCGAACCACAGCCTGTCGCCGAGGACGACGTCCGCGTCCCCACCGCCGAGGACGTCGACCACTCACTCGACCGCGCACAGCGTGCCCTCGACGAGATCACCGCCCGCGAGCTCCTCGACGTGGAGGAAGACGACCACCACAGCGCACTGGGCACAGCAGACACCGGACGACGTCGACGCCGCGGACGCCCCCGTGACGGCTCAGGACGTGACCTGAACCCCTGACGGCGAACTCACGCCGGCCGCGCAGGGCACGTCGAGCGGGAACGGCGGCGCGCCCTCGTGACGGAACGCCCACCGCAACGTCGTGGTGATCGCCGCGACCCAGCCCGGCCGCAGCCGCGCCGTCTCCGGGTCCCGCCGCGGCAGCGCCTCCGCCGCGAGCAGCTCCGCGGCGATCAACTCCTCGAACGCGCGATCGCGCCGTCGCGTCACCGGCGCTGCCGCCGGCGCGCGGCGCCCCATCTGGTCGGTCACCACCACGCCGGCGAGCCAGCGCAGGTCACCGCAACACCGGCCGGGTACCAGTCATCGAGGCCCTGCCGGCCGTACTCAGCATTCAGATGTTCAGCCGTGCGCCACACATGCGCGAAGCCCGCGCGCTGAACCCGCAGGTTCCGGACGGGAACTGCGTCGATCAAACGCTCGGTCACCTCCATGTGCCTCAGGGTGACAGGACGATCCGACAATTTCGAGGGTTGGTCCCATCGGAGCCGAATTCGAGCGTGCCTCGCGATCACTTGCCGCTTGTCGCCCCGCCCACCACCTGTCCTGTGCTGCAGCGTTATCGCTCGTCGTGCTCGGGTTCGTTCCTGGACACGCTGTGGACGTCGACGATAGCGCTGGAGTCGTGGTCGGTGAGGGCGCCGATGAAGCCCATCTCGGCGTCGGCACGTTGCCGCACGGCGCTGGTCCGCTGCTCAGCGAGTTGCGCGGCGGCCAGACCGCCGATGAGGGCGGAGACGTACAGGTCGGTCGGCCACACCTGCACGGCCAGGTCACCGAGCAGGTCCGGCAGGTACACCTGGGACGGGCGCACGAGCCTGGGAGTCCCGAGCTCGCTCTGCACCGCGTCAGCATCCTCTGCAGACCATCGCAGCTCAGTCTGGTGCCAACCCGGACCCATGAACCGCCACGTCACGTCGTCGAACCCGACGGTCGGATGGACATGTCGGGTCGACCCGTCGATGGTGACTACCGTCGCCGCGATCGCAACCTGGCTGTCCCGATCATGCCGACGGCGGCCGAACCAACGCCGCACCGCTCCGATCCGCTGGCGCCGGGCGAACGTGACCTCTTCGAACCCGGGTACGGGAGAGTGGTGCAGTTTCTCGTACGGGGTGTGCTGAACGAATCGGATCGGCCGGCCTTCGGGGTAGAGCGCGGTCTGCACGCTGGCAGCTGCCAGCTCCATGCCGTTGGTCAGCGACAAGCCCTCGTGGTCACCGAACTGGCCGATGATCACCACGGGCGGCTCTATGGGGTGTTCGAACGCACGCACGTGCACCACCGTTGTCCTGCCGGACGGTCCGAACGGCATCACGGCGTCGTGAACCAGTTGCCAGCTCTGCTCGGCCATGCGGAACCTCCTGCTCGTTGGGCACGGTAGCCACGGCCACCGACACAACCGGCACCGCGCGGCGGGACCGCTGCTGCTACATATCGGGGTCGAGCAGCTGCGCGAGCTCGCCGGCAAGGCCTTGCGGATTGCGCACGTGCACGGGTGCCGCGGTGCGGGTGAACCGCGATCACGGCCGTGGCAGAGCGCTGCTGTCCGTCGAGCACGTCGATCGTGTGCTCGACCTCGGTGTCGAGTCCGTCCGGTAGTACGTCGGCGACGCCGCTGAGAACCTCGATCGTCTCGCGGATGTTCACGCCCGTCAGTGTCGGCGATGCCCCACG
Organism: Pseudonocardia sp. GCM10023141; assembly: GCF_042653605.1. Taxonomy (NCBI): domain Bacteria; kingdom Bacillati; phylum Actinomycetota; class Actinomycetes; order Pseudonocardiales; family Pseudonocardiaceae; genus Pseudonocardia; species Pseudonocardia sp. GCM10023141. The sequence goes on along the minus strand of NZ_JBHSIR010000007.1, from coordinate 49,819 downwards.
CCGCGCGGGCCCGTTTTGGAAACTCGACGCCACGGCCCGACGCGCTCGCGGCCGCGCGGGCCGTGGAAGAGCCTCGCTGTGCGCCACATATGGGCGAAATCCTTGCGCCGGACCCCGCAGGATTCCTGGAGGAACTGCGTCGATGAAGCGCTGGGTCACCTCGATGCGCCTCAGCGTGACAGGCCACATCGACGAATTCGAGAGTCAGTACCACTGAACCTCCCAGGCGGGGAGTCGCTGCTCCTATCGGCCGAGCGGAGGGCGAGGCACGACGCGGCCGTTAGACCTCGAATCCAAGGATCTCGGCCATCCGGGCGCCGATGAGCACGCACGTCGCCATCGTCGCGACGGCGGGGATGCGCGGCATGATCGAGGCGTCGGCGACGCGGAGGTTGCGAATGCCGTTGACGCGCAGGTGCGGGTCGACGACGGCGTCGGGGTCGTTGCCCATGCGGCAGGTCCCGACTTCATGGAAGTAGGTGGTGGCGCCGTTTCGGACGAAGTCGGTGAGCTCGGACGGCGCGAGCGCGCGGCCGGGCATGACCTCGCGATTGGCGTAGGGCCGCATGGCGGCGGAGTTGCCGAGTTCGCGGCAGAGCTCGATGCCAGCGGCCAGCGCGGTCACGTCATCGGGGTGGGACAGGAAGGCGGCGTCGAGGATCGGCCGGTCGTGCGGGTCGGCCGAGCGGAGTTTCAGGTTGCCGCGGCTCTTGGGCGCGACGAGTCCGGCGCAGAGCGCCCAGCTGCTCGATGGCGGGTTGTACTGCTCGGCGAGGACCTCGCCGGCGTAGGGGATCTCGATCTGCACGATGTTGAGGTCGGGCGACGCCAGGCCGGGATCGGACTTCCAGAAGCCTGCGGCGTTGGCGGCGTTGTTGCGCGGCACCTGGGGCTCCTCGGGCTCCCAGAGGCAGCCGCCGTGCAGGATGTGGTCCTGGAAGTTCCGGCCGACCTCCGGCGCGTCCACGACGACCGGGATCCCGTGCGTGCGCAGGTCGGCTGCGTTGCCGATGCCGCTGAGCATGAGGATCTTCGCGGTGTTGATGCCGCCCGCGCACAGGATGACCTCGCTGGTCGCGCCGATCGTGATGGTGCGGCCGCCGACCGAGATCTCGACGCCGGTCGCGCGGTCGCCCTGCAGCACGACGCGGTTGACGTGGGCGTCGGTGAGCAGCGTGATGTTCGGCTGCGCGAGGACCGGGTAGAGGAACGCCTTGGCCATGTTGTGGCGCTTGCCGTCGCGGATGATCTGGTTCATCAGCGCGAAGCCGCCGGCACTCTCCTCGCGGGCGCCGTTCTGGTCGGCCAGGACGGGATGGCCGAGTTCAGCGGCGGCAGCGAGGAGGGCCGGGGCGAGGGGCGAGAGGTCCTGGGCGGGCTGGCACCAGACCGGACCGCCGGTGCCGCGGTAGTGCGGGTCCGGGTCGCCCTGCCAGTCCTCGAGCCGCCGGAACAGCTCCAGGCCGTGCTCGTAGCCCCAGCTGGAGTCTCCGGTCACGTCGACCCAGTGCTCCAGGTCGGCCCTGAACGGCCGGGCCCACACGGTGGCGTTGATGCTGGTGCCCCCGCCCACGACCCGGCCCATGTGCTCGGGGATTGCGCGCCCGTTCACGCCCGGTCCCGGGACCGCGATGTCGCCCCAGTCGCGGTCCGTGCCGAGGTTGGTGAACCACTGGCCCGGGTCGAGGACCTGTGGGGCGGTGTCCCACCCGCCGGCCTCGACCACGAGCACCGTGACGGAGCTGTCCGACGCGAGCCGGTTCGCGACCACACTGCCCGCGGCTCCCGTTCCGCAGACGACGTAGTCGAACGACGACGGCAGACTCGATGCACGCTCCGCCTGGTTCGCGCGGATCCCCTCGAGCCCGTCCGCCGTCGCTGTCTGATCTCCGTTGATCTCCGACATTCCCGCTCTCCGATCTGCAGCCGTGTGCCCGGCTGGACTGACCCCGACGTTCTCGACGTGCGTGCGCCTGACAGGCACACGCCGGAAGCGCGCCCCCGCCGGTCGTGTCGGCGAGCGGGCGTTGTGCTGTGGACCTACTTGAGGCGCCGGATCGCGTGCTCCTCGACGTACTCCGAGAGGCCGGCGTCGCCGAACTCGCGCCCGATGCCGCTCTGCTTGATGCCGCCGAAGGGCATCCGCGGGTCGAGGGACTCGAACGAGTGCGTGTTGATGAACGTGCTCCCTGCCTCGATCCGGCGGGCGAAGGCCAGACCGCGCTCCGGGTCGGAGGTCCACACGGAGGAGCCGAGCCCGTAGTCGCTGTCGTTGGCCCAGCCCAGGACCTGCTGCTCGTCGTCGTAGGCGATGAGCGGAACGACGGGGCCGAACTGCTCCTCGCACGACACCGGTGCGGTGTGCTCGACGTCGCGGGCGACGTGGGGCAGGACGTAGTAGCCGTTGTCCCAGCCGGCGGGGTCGACCTTGCGGCCGAGCTGGACGAGCTTCGCCGAGGAGTTGCGGGTGCGGTCGAGCAGGTCGAGCACCTTCTTGTACTGGGCCTCGTTGTTGAGCGGTCCGAAGCTCGACTCCGGATCGAGGCCGTGGCCGACCGCGTACTGGTCGACGCGCTCGCAGAAGGCGTCGGCGAACCGGTCATAGCGGGACCGGGGGACGTAGATGCGCTTCACCGCGAAGCAGATCTGCCCGGTGCGCGTGTAGACGCCCTTGACCATCCGGTCGAGGGTCGCGTCGAGGTCGGCGTCGTCGAGGACGACGGCGGGATCGTTGCCGCCGAGCTCGAGGGTCAGGTTCTTGATCGTCGAGACCGACGACTGCACGACCTTCTGCGCGGTTGAGATCCCGCCGGTGAAGCCGACCTTGCGGACGAGGGGGTGGCTGGTCAGCGCCGCACCGACGTCGCCCTCGCCGTGCACGACGTTGAGGACGCCGGTGGGCAGGACCGCGGCGACCCGCTGCAGGAGCAGGGTGAGCGCTGCGGGAGCGAACGGTGACGGCTTGAGGACGAGCGTGTTGCCGGTGGCCAGAGCAGGCGCCAGCTTCATCACGGTCAGGACGACGGGCATGTTCCAGGGCACGATGGCCGCGGCGACCCCGCGCGGCACCTTCTCGACGCTGATGAAGCTCTGCTCGTCGTCGAACTGCAGCGGGCGGAGGAACTCCTCCGCCAGGCTCGCGGTGTGCTGGAGCACGCCTGTGCCGAGCCCGAAGTCGGTCTGGGCCTCCCAGAGCACGCCGCCGTGCTCGCGGACGAGCTGCGGGGCGAGTTCCTCGCCGCTGGCGGCGATGACGTCGGCTGCGGCCATCAGCAGCCGGACCCGCTCACCGGGCGCGGTGTCGCGCCAGGCGGGGAACGCCGCGTGCGCAGCGCGGACCGCACGGTCCACATCGTCGGCGGTGCCGACGGCGACGCGGGCGACGACCTCGTCGAGGCGGCCCGGGTCGAAGACGTCGCGGACGTCGGCAGCGGGAGACATCTCGCCGGCGATCAGGTGCCCGATCTGGGGGACGGTGGTCTGGGTCATGGTCTCCAGTGGTCCTCTCGATGGAGAAGTGAACAGCAGCGTTCGCGCCCATGAGCGTTGAAGTGCAACGAAGATCAGACGGTCGTCGCGATAGTGGGCTCCCGGAGAGGATGGGCGAGGAGGCTGTCCGTGTCAATGGCGCGCCGACCGCCGTTGAAGCGACACGCCTGGGTCGGGGTCGAGTGCGGAGGTGGATCGGTCGGCGGTGAGACACTGGGCGCCCGGGCTCCGTTGCGGCCCCGTGAAGGAGGTGGCGCCGGTGAAGGCGCGGTCATTGGTCTTCGACCTGTTCGGTGACTACCTGCGGTACCGCGGAGGTGAGGCGCGGCTGCGCAGCCTGGTGTCGCTCATGGGCTGCTTCGACGTCCCCGAGGCGACGGTGCGCGTCATCGTTGGTCGACTGCGCAAGGAGGGCTGGCTGTCCAGTCGTCGCGACGGCCGCGAGACCGTCTACGCCCTGACCGACACGGCCTGGAACCTGCTCGACGAGGGCCGGGAACGCATCTTCCACCGTGCCCAGGGGCCCTGGGACGGGCAGTGGCACATGGTCCTCTACTCCGTGCCGGAGTCCGAGCGCGGCCTGCGGGAGCAGTTGCGCAAGAAGCTCGCCTGGTTCGGGTTCGGTCCGCTGTCGGCGTCGGTCTGGCTCAGTCCCCATGACCGCGGCGACCAGGTCAAGGCCGCGTTCGCCGACGAGCCCGCCGTGCGGCTCGACGTGTTCCGGTCACGTTCGGCCGGGCCGCTGGAGGATCGCGACATCGCTGCACGCGCCTGGGATCTCGCCGAGCTCGACCGCTCCTACGTCGGACTGCTGGCCACCTACCGGCCCAGGCTCGCCGCCTACCGTGCCGGGGAGTTCCAGGGGGCCGACGCGCTGGTGGAGCGGATGCGACTCATCCACGACTACCGGCAGTTCCCCTTCCGTGATCCCGACCTGCCTCCCGAGCTGCTGCCCGAGAACTGGTCCGGCCGTCTCGCTCATGACGTGTTCCTCGAGGCGCACGGCTTGCTGCGTGGACCCGCGGAAGCGTGTGTCGACGCACTGACGAGGTCAGCAGTGCTGCCGGGGGAAGAGGCTGGCTAGTGCGGCGGCCGCAAACGTCGACCGGGCCCCTCGCGCGCCCAGGCGGCCCCTCGCGGCGTTGCCGACCTTGCGAATACCCCGGTATGAGCTGCGGCCGGCGCCTCGCCAGGAGCCGCCTGGATCACGCGATGAACCCGGCAACGTTCGTGGCCACCGCAGTAGCGGACGCATGGCCGCTGCGTCCATTCGATTCGTTTTGTAGACGACCGGCGCAATACTGTTGTAACTTGTCGAGGTGCGCGCCATGGCGGCGGCGTGTCTCCGACGAGGAGCGTGGTGCTCGTGTCACAGACGACAAGTTCGGTCTCCCGATCCGGGTTCACCGTGGTCGCGTTGTGCTTCCTGACGATCGTCTTCGACGGCTACGACCTGATCGTCTACGGCTCGATCGTGCCCAGCCTGCTCGCCGAGCCCGGCTGGAACCTGGGACCCGCCCAGGTGGGAGCCATCGGCAGCTACGCGCTCGCCGGGATGCTCGTCGGCGCGTTGACAGCGGGAGCCATCACCGACGCCATCGGCCGTCGCCGCATCATGCTCATCGGCATCACCGCGTTCTCCGTGCTGATGGTCGCCTGCGCGTTCGCGCCGAACCCGACCACGCTCGGTGTCCTCCGGTTCCTCGCGGGCCTCGGCCTGGGTGGAGTGATCCCGTCCGCGATCGCGCTGACCGTCGAGTACGCCCCGCGTGGCCGGCGGCAGCTCTACAACGCGCTGATGTTCGTGGGCTACTCGGTGGGCGGCGTGCTCGCCGCGGTCCTCGCCCTGCTGCTGGTGGCGGACCACCCATGGCGGCTGCTGCTCGCCATCGGCGGCGCGCCCCTGCTGATCGTGCTGCCACTGGCCTGGCGGTTCCTGCCCGAGTCCGTCGGTTTCCTGCTGGCGAAGGGTCGCGACGGTGAGGCGGCGGCACTTGCGACCCGATACGGCGTCGACCTGCCAGGCCTGCAGGCCGAGCGCGCCTCGGCGCGTGGTTCGGCCGGGCCGCGTGCCCTCTTCCGTCCCGGCCTGCGCGCGTCGACGCTGCTGTTCGGTGCGGCGAGCTTCTGCGGGCTCCTGCTGGTCTACGGCCTCAACACCTGGCTGCCGCAGATCATGCGCCAGGCCGGCTACCCGCTCGGATCGGCACTGACGTTCCTGCTCGTGCTCAACCTCGGCGCCATCGTCGGGGGCATCGCGGCCTCGGCGTTGGCTGACCGCTTCGGCTCGAAGCCGGTCACTGTCGGGGCGTTCCTGCTCGCCACGGCGTGCCTGCTGGTGCTCAGCCAGCGGGTCGACACCGGGTTGCTGTTCGTGGCCGTCGCGGTCGCCGGTCTGGGCAGCGTCGGCACGCAGATCCTGGTCAACGGGTACGTGGCGGTGCACCACCCCGCCGCGATCCGGGCCACCGCACTCGGCTGGGCTCTCGGCGTCGGCCGGGCCGGCGCGATCGTCGGGCCGCTGTTCGGCGGGTGGGTGCTGGCCTCGGGCATCGGCTTCCAGTGGAACTTCTACGGGTTCGCGGTACCGGCGCTGATCGGAGCGCTGCTGATCGCACTCGTCCCACGGCGCGGACCCGCGCAACCGCACCACAGCCCGACGACCTCGGGAACGACGAAGGAGGAGACGACCGTATGACCTCGACCGTCCCGCAGGACAACGCGATCACCCCGCAGGAGCAGGCGCAGCTCGACGAGCTGTACGCCGCGTTCGACGCCGCGCACATGAAGCCGCTGTGGACCCAGATCGGCGGGCTGATGCCGACGAGCCCGCGGCCGGACTCGGTGCCGTTCCTGTGGCGCTGGTCGACGCTGCTGCCGCTGGCCGAGCGCGCGGGTGAGCTGGTACCGGTCGGCCGTGGCGGGGAGCGGCGGGCGATCGCGCTGGCGAACCCCGGCCTGCCCGGCACCGCCTACGCCACCCCGACGTTGTGGGCCGCGATCCAGTACCTCGGCCCGCGCGAGGAGGCACCCGCGCACCGCCACACCCAGACGGCCTTCAGGTTCGTGGTCGAGGGCGAAGGTGTCTGGACCAACGTCGAGGGCGATCCCGTCGCGATGCGGCGCGGGGACCTGCTGCTCACGCCGGGTATGCACTTCCACGAGCACCACAACACGACCGACCACCCCATGGCCTGGATCGACGGGCTCGACATCCCGCTCGTCCGCACGATCGACGCCGGCTTCTTCGAGTTCGGCCCGGACGTGCTCTCCACGACCGAGACCCCGGCCGTCTCCCGCAACGAGCGGCTGTGGGGCCATCCCGGACTCACCCCGGTCGGGGCTCCCGCGTCGAAGGCATCACCGCTGATGGCCTACCGCTGGGAGCACACCGACGCTGCGCTGACGGCTCAGCTCGAACTGGAGCGGGAAGGGCACCCCGGAGTCGTCGCCCCCGGTCACGCCGTCGTCCGGTTCACCAACCCCGCGACGGCGGGGGACTGCCTGTCCACCATGCGCTGCGAGATGCACCGCCTGCGGGCGGGCACCCGCACGCCGCTGACCCGCACGGCCGGCTCGTCGGTGTGGCAGATCTTCTCCGGCTCCGGCCTCGTGACGGTCGGCGACGAGCAGTACGAGGTCGGCAAGGGCGACCTGTTCTGCGTCCCGTCCTGGGCCGGTCTCGCCTTCGACACCGACTCCGGGCTCGACGCCTTCCGCTTCTCCGACGAACCCGTCTTCGAGGCCCTCGGCCTCGCCCGCACCACACGAGAGGACCGCGCGTGAAGCTCGCGACCATCCGCAACTCCGGCGGTACCGCAGCCGTCCGCATCGACGCCGATGCAGCCGTCGAGCTCGGCGCCGCCGACCTCGGCGAGTTCCTGGCCCGTCCTGGCTGGAAGGAGGCCGCGGCTGCCGCCGACGGTCCGCGCCACGACCTGGCCGGTCTGGACTACGCCACCTTGGTCCCGCGGCCGGAGAAGGTGTTCTGCGTCGGTCTGAACTACCGCAGCCACATCCTGGAGATGGGCCGCGAGCTGCCCGAGTACCCGACGCTGTTCGCGAAGTTCGCCCGCGCACTGGTCGGCGCGTACGACCCGGTCGAGCTGCCCGCCGGCTCGCAGGAAGTGGACTGGGAGGCCGAGCTGGGCGTGGTGATCGGCGCCGAGGTGCGCCACGCCTCCCGGGAGGAGGCCGAGGCCGCGATCGCGGGTTACACGGTCGTCAACGACGTGACCGGCCGGGACTTCCAGTACCGCTCCGTGCAGTGGCTGCAGGGCAAGACCTTCGAGCGCAGCACCCCCGTCGGGCCCTGGCTGGTCGTCGACGAGGGCGCGCCCGGCGAGATCTCCTGCGAGGTCGACGGCGACATCGTGCAGAAGGCCGACACAGCCGACCTGGTCTTCTCCCCGGTCGATCTCGTCGCCTACATCTCGCAGCTGATCACGCTGGTGCCCGGCGACCTCATCGCCACCGGTACCCCCGGTGGGGTCGGGCACGCCCGCAAGCCCCCGCGCTACCTCGTCGAGGGCTCCCGGCTGGTCACCCGCGTAGAGGGTCTTGGCGAGCAGCGCAACACGCTGGTCAAGGGGGCCTGAGCCGTGCGCGTCGCCGTCGCGGGAGGTGGGCCCGGCGGGCTCTTCTTCGCCACCCTGATCAAGCGGGCCGATCCGGCCGTCGAGGTCACCGTCTTCGAGCGCAACAAGGCCGACGACACGTTCGGCTTCGGGGTCGTGTTCTCCGACCGCACCCTGGCGGGCATCCACGAGGCCGATCCCGTGCTGCGCCAGGCGCTGACCGAGCACGGTCGGCACTGGGACGAGATCGAGGTCCGGCTCAAGGGGGAGCGCCTGCGCTGCGGCGGCAACGGCATGGCGGCGATCGTGCGCAAGACCCTGCTCGCGCTGATGCAGGCCCGCGCCCGCGACGTCGGCGCCGAGCTGCGGTTCTCCACCGAGGTCACCCTCGACGAGCTGACCGACTACGACCTGGTCGTGGCCGCCGACGGCAGCGGCTCCCGGATCCGCGACGAGCTCGACGCCGACCTGGGCGTCGAGGTGGACACGGCAACGGCGAAGTTCATCTGGTTCGGCACCGACTACCTGTTCGACGGGCTGACGTTCGTGCACGAGCGCAGCCCCGACGGGGTGTTCGCCGTGCACGGCTACCCGATCTCGGACTCGGTCTCGACCTTCATCGTGGAGACCGACGAGGCATCGTGGCGTCACGCCGGGCTCGACGAGTTCGACGTCTCCCAGCCGCCCGGGGCCAGCGACATGGTCACCAAGGAGTACCTGGAGAAGCTGTTCGCCGACCAGATCGACGGCAAGCGCCTCCTGACGAACAACTCCCGGTGGGGCAACTTCCGCACCCGGCGGACCCGGCAGTGGCACACGCTCTCGCCGCGACCGGTCGCGTTACTGGGCGACGCCGTGCACACCGCGCACTTCTCCGTCGGATCGGGAACGAAGATGGCGATGGAGGACGCGGTCGCGCTGTCGGCGGCCCTGACGGCCCACCCGGGTGATCTCGCGGCAGCGCTGGCGGCCTACGAGGCGGCCGCGCAGCCGTCGGTGCGGAAGATCCAGGACTCCGCCCGGCCGAGTCTGGCCTGGTGGGAGCACTTCGGCCGCTACCACGACGCCTTCGAGCCGTGGCAGTTCGCCTACCACTTCCTCTCACGCAGCATCACCGACGCGCGCCTCGCCCGGCGGGCGCCGGACTTCGTGGCCGCGAGCCACCGGGGATGGGTCGACACCCACGGTTCCGAGCCGCTCGAGACCCCGTTCGAGCGCAACGGGTGGGCGGTGCCGGGCCGGCTGGTGACCGTGACGACGGAGGGCGGAGTGCCTACCGAGGTCGCCGGCTCGCTGCCGCTGGGTGGCGACCGGGACGGGCCATGGGGAGCGACCCTGGTCGCCCCGGATTCGGAGTCGGGCCTGCCCGACGTGTTCGTGCAGCTCGCCGACCTCGTGACGCGGCCGGTCCCGCCGGTGCTCGTCGCGGTCCACGGGGGTACGGCCCTGACCCGGACGTTGCTGTGCGAGCAAGCCCGATTGCACGAACACCTGCCCGCCCTGCTCGTCGACCCCGACGCGGACGCCGACGGTGCCGTGGGCCGCGACCGCGCGCTGACGACCGTCCTCTCCGGCCGGGCCGATCTCGTGGGGGTTCCGGCATGACCAGCACCGTCGACCGGTCTGAGACGCAGGCCGGGCTCTCGGCCCTGTTCGCGCCGCGGGGGATCGCGGTCGTCGGAGCGTCCCGGAAACCCGGCAAGCTCGGCGCGACCCTCGCCCGATCCCTCAGTGGCTTCGCCGCTCGGGGTGGTCACCTCGCACTGGTCAACGCTCGCGACGACTCCATGCACCCCACCGTCGCGGCCGCCGCGGCCGCCGGACCGGTCGACCTCGCGATGATCTGCGTGCCCGCCGCGGCCTGCCCCGACGTGCTGGCCGCGGCCGCGCAGGCCGGGGTGGGCGCCGCGGTGATCTGCGGGGGTGGCTTCGCCGAGGCGGGTGGACCCGGGGTCGGGTACCAGGACGCCGTCGCCGAGATCGTCGCCCGCACGGGGATCCGCCTGCTCGGGCCGAACACCAGCGGTTTCCTGGCCCCGCACGCCGGCGTCACGGCCAGCTTCGTGCCCGGTGTCGCGCAGGTCCGGCCGGGCCGGGTCGCGGTCGTCGCGGCCAGCGGCGGTGTGAACCACGCCCTGTCGTTCCTGCTGTCTGAGGCGGGGCACGGCATCAGCATCGCCGTCGGTATCGGCAACGGGGTCGACGTGTCCGCCCCGGACGTGCTGGACCACCTGGCGACCGATCCGCACACCGGAGCCGTGGCGCTGCACGTCGAATCGGTGTCCGACGGGCCGCGGCTCGTCGCGGCCGTGCGCAGGCTCACCGCGACCACGCCCGTCGTCGCGCTCGTCGTCGGACGCCACGACGTCAGCGCGTTCGCTGCCTCGCACACCGGGGCGCTCGCCACGTCGTGGCGCACCACCCGGGCGGCACTGGCGCAGGCCGGCGCGGTCCTCGTGGACGACGAGCGCGAGCTCGTCGACGCCGTCGGGGCGCTGTCGGTGACGCGCGCGCGTCCGGCCCACGACCCCGGCGTCGGCATCGTCACGGCACAGGCCGGGCCGGGGCTCCTCCTGCTCGACGATCTGCGCGGCCGGCAGGCCCGCGTCCCGGAGCTGACCGAGGACACCCGGACCACGCTCGCGACCCTGCTGCCGCCGCTGACCTACCAGGCCAACCCGGTCGACACCGGGCGGCCGGGACCCGAGCTGGGCGAGGTCTTCCGCACCGTCGCCCGCGATCCGCAGGTCGACCTGATCGCCGCGTACGCCCTGCACGAACCGGATGCCGTCGACATCGTCGCCGCGGTCCGGGACTCCCGTATCCCGGGCGTGCCGGTGGTCGTCGGCCTCGGCGGGGCCGGGCCGGACGTCGTCTCGTCCCGGCTGGCGCTGCTCGAGGCCGGGATCGCGGTGGCCACAGAGCCGCGAGGAGTGGCGGCGGCGGTCGGCGCACTGCTCGCCGATGCCCGGGCCCAGGTACGGGCCCGACCCACCCCACCCGCGCAGCGCGTTCCCGGCGGGATCGCCGGCGCGCACGACGAGGACCAGGCGAAGTCCCTGCTCGACCGGCTCGGCATCGCCACCCCGGCCCGCCGGGCCTGCGCGGATCGCGCCGAGGCCCATGCCGCTCTCGCCGAGCTCGGCGGCCGGGTGGCGGTCAAGATCCTCGACGCCGAGATCCTGCACAAGACCGAGGTGGGCGGTGTCCACCTCGGGATCACCGGAGCGGAGGCGCTCGACACGGCCCTCGATCGGCTCGACGCTGCCGGCGCGCGTCGCTACCTCGTCGAGGCGATGGCAACCGACGGTGTCGACCTGGTCCTCGGCGCCCGCCGCGACCCGGTCTTCGGACCGATGCTGCTGCTCGGTCTCGGCGGGACGACAGCTGAGGCGCTCGCCGACGTCGCCATCAGGCTGGCTCCGGTCGGACCCGATGTGGCCGCGGAGATGCCGCAGGAACTGGCCGGACGCGCCCTGCTCGAGGGGTGGCGCGGCAGTCCGGTGCTCGACCCGGCCCAGCTCGGCTCGGTCGCCGCCCGTCTCGGTGATCTGCTCGTCGCCAACCCGGATCTCGAGGAGATCGAGATCAACCCGCTCCGACTCACCGCCGACGGCCTCGTCGCACTCGACGCCGTCGTCATCACCCGCTCCGCCGCCAGGGAGGCCGACGATGCCCACCCCGATCACTGACCACACCGTCCCGTGGCCGGAGGCCGTCGCGGCGACCTACCGCGAGCGCGGCTACTGGGCCGGGCTCGACCTGAGCACGCTGCTGCGCGACGTCGCCGACAGGCACGGCGATGCGCCGGCCCTCGTCGACGCCGCGGACGGCCTGCGGCTGAGCCATCGGGAGCTGGCCGACCGCGCCGACGCAGCGGCGGGCCGGCTGCTCGACCTCGGGATGCGCCGCGGCGACCGGATCGTCGTGCAACTGGGCAACGGGTGGGAGTTCGTGGTCCTGACGCTGGCCTGCCTGCGCGTCGGGATCGTTCCGGTGATGGCGCTGCCTGCCCACCGCCGCACCGAGCTGGCCTACCTCGCCCGCCACGCCGAGGCCACCGCGATCGCCGTCCCTGACCGGATGCGCGACTTCGACCACCAGGCGCTCGCCCACGAGCTCGCCGACGACGTCCGGGAGATCACCGGCGGGCCCTGGCACGTCCTGGTCGCCGGCGACGACGTCGCGACCGGGAGCGTCGACCTGCGGGCGCTGTGCGCGGCCGGTCCCGCCACCGATGCGGCCCACCCCGACAGCAGAGACGTCGCGGTTTTCCTGCTCTCCGGCGGGACGACCGGGCTGCCGAAGCTGATCGCCCGCACCCACGACGACTACGCCTACAACGCCCGGCACAGCGCCGAGGTCTCCGGCGTCGACGCCGACACGGTCTACCTGGTGAGCCTCCCGGCCGGACACAACTTCCCGCTGGCGTGCCCCGGAATCCTGGGGACGCTGCTGGCCGGAGGCACGGTCGTCACCCTGCCCTCGCCGGAGCCCGCGCGCGCGGTCGCCACGATCGCCGCCGAGGGTGTCACGCACACCGCGGTCGTCCCGGCGGTCGCGAGCCGCTGGCTCGATCATGCGGGTGAGCACGGCGCAGGTGAGCTGGCTTCGCTGCGAGTGCTGCAGGTCGGTGGTGCGCGCTTGGCCGACGAGCTGGCTCGCCGGGTCGGGCCGGTGCTGGGGTGCACGCTGCAGCAGGTGTTCGGCATGGCCGAGGGGCTGCTCAACTACACCCGCCTCGACGACCCGGACGACGTCATCTGCACGACGCAGGGTCGTCCGATGTGTCCGGACGACGAGGTCCGACTCGTCGACGAGCTGGACCGCGACGTGCCCGAGGGTGAGCCCGGCTCGCTCCTCACTCGCGGCCCGTACACCCCGCGCGGGTACTACAAGGCGGCCGAACAGAACGCCCGGGCCTTCACCGCGGACGGCTGGTACCGCTCCGGTGACATCTGCCGGCGCACGCCCGAGTGCAACCTGATCGTCGAGGGTCGGGACAAGGACATGATCAACCGCGGTGGGGAGAAGATCTCCGCCGAGGAGGTCGAGAACCTCGTCTACCAGCTCCCATCGGTGGCGCAGGTCGCGGCCGTGGCGATGCCGGATCAGCAGCTGGGGGAGCGGGTCTGCCTCTATGTTGTGCCCCGGCCGGGCGCGACGGTCACGCTGGAGGAGATCCGCGACGCCATGGACGCCATCGGCGTCGCCCGGTTCAAGCTGCCCGAGCATCTCGTCCTCGTCGACGAACTCGCCGCCACGAAGGTCGGGAAGATCGACAAGAAGGCCCTGCGGGCCGACATCGCCGACCGCCTCAGCGGGGCATCGGCGTGACGGGCCGGCACGACACGGCCACGACGCTGCCCTGGATGCGCGAGGGCACCGCCCGCCTGCTCGCCGTCGTCGACAAGCTCGGCAATGACGACCTCCGATCTCCGAGCGCGCTGCCGGGATGGACGAGGGCCCACGTGATCGGGCACGTCGCCCGCAACGCCGAGGCGCTCGCCAGGCTCGCGAACTGGGCGCGAACCGGTGTCGAGACGCCGATGTACGCGGACCGGGAGCAACGGTCGGCCGAGATCGAGCGATCGGCGACACTGCCGCCATCGACGCTTCGCGACGACCTCCTCCGCACCGCGGGGCTGCTCGACGACGCGTTGGCCGAGCTCACGACAGAGCAGTGGCAGGCGGAGGTCCGCAGCGCGCTGGGCCGCTCCATCCCGGCCGCCGAGGTGCCGTGGATGCGGATCCGTGAGGTCTGGCTACACGCCGTCGATCTGGGTACCGACGCAACCATGACCGACCTGCCGCCCGGCGTCGTCGATCTCCTGCTCGACGACGTCACCGCTGCCCTGTCGACCAAGGACGGGTGCCCCTCGCTCCGGCTCGCGCCGACCGATCGCGATCGGACGTGGTCGCTCGGTGGAGCCGATCCCGGTGGGTCGATCACGGGGACTGCCGCCGATCTCGCAGGCTGGCTCACCGGACGATTCCCTCGCGACGACCGGCCCACGCTGCCGCGCTGGCTCTGAGCCATCACCGCCGCTGACAGGCGGCGCCTTCTGCCCGGCGTCTCTGCCCGCTGCACCGGGCATGACGGCGAGGGGTCGGCCAGTTCTGACACTGATCCAACGTGCGTTCCTGATCTGCAACGCCCATGAGCGGCAGCTTGAATGGTCGGCGCCACTGTTGAGGTGGTATCGGCTGCGGCCGCAAGCTCCTCTTCGACGCCGCACTCGAGGCCGCGCAGATGTCGCAGAAGATGGGCAAGCCGGTCAAGCTGATGTGGACCCGCGCCGACGACTCCCGCCAGGGCCGCACCCACCCGATGGCCATGTCCCGCGTACGGGCCCAGATCACCAAGGACTCGGTGCTCAGCTTCGAGCAGCGCCACACCGGCGTCGCGATGGAGCTCAACCCCGGGTTCGGTGAGGCGATCACCGCGGCAGCGGCGAAGCTGCCCGGAGGGAACCTGACGCTGTCCCAGATCCAGTTCGAGCTGGCGAACCTGGCGCCCTACAACTTCGGCATGTCGACCCGGCTGCTCAACGAGGTCGACATGCGGTTCCACACCTCGGCAGTGCGCGATGTGTACGCACCCGACGTCGTGACGGCCAGGGAACTGATCGTCGACCAGATCGCCGCGAAGATGGGCAAGGACCCGTACGAGTTCAGGGCGGCCTACACCACGCAAACCCAGTGGCGGAACGCGCTCGAGCGCGCCGCCAAGGAGGCCGACCGGGGCAGGTCGATGCCTGCCGGCACCGCACAGGGCATCGCGATGCACGTCGCGATGAAGGGTGTGTCCGTCTGCGTCGTGGAGATCGACTGTCGGCCGGAGAGCGCGCACCGGCCCGCGGGTCACCAAGGTGACGTTCGTCGTCGACGTCGGACTGGTGATCAATCCCCGCGGGGTCGAGGCGCAGATGATGGGCGGGATCAACGACGCGCTCGCGATGACGCTGACCGCGGGCATGCACCTCGATGCCGGGCACTTCGTGGAAGCCTGCTGGGACAACTACTTCTACACCCGGCAGTGGAACACCCCGCCGGAGATGAACATCGTCGTGATCGAGGACTCGGAGGCGCCCGAGCCCGGCGGCGCCGGCGAGTTCGGCCTGGCCGCCACCTGCGGCGCGGTCGCCGCGGCGCACGGACTGCTGGAGGAGGGCTCGGCATGGGTGCGATGAGCCCGACCCACTGGCTGATCGTGATCGGCGTGCTGGTGGTGCTCTTCGGCGCCGAGAGGCTCCCCGACATCGCCCGGTCCGTCGGTCAGTCCACTCGGGTCCTCAAGAGCGAGGTGCGGGCGCTCTCGGCCGAGACCGAGGCGATCCCCGGCCCGTCCCTGACGGCTGCGGGACAGCCGGCGGAGCAGTCCGCGACCGGGCGGGTGCAGTAGCGCCCCACGACTCGACGACGAGCGGGGCATCAGGAGGGCAGGAACCCGTCGAGCAGGTGCACGAACTCGGTGGCCTTCTCGATCTGGGTCCAGTGCCCGCACCGGTTGAACACGTGCAGCTGTGACTGCGGGATCAGCTCGTTGAGCCTGATGGACGACGCCACCGGGATCACCCGGTCGTCGCGGCCGTGCACGATCAGGGTCTCGTGCGGGAGTGCCTGCAGCGCCGCGTCGGGTAGCGCGAACGCGTCGACGCCGGCCTGGCGCGGCGGTGGGAACATCGCCGCGTACGACTCCTGTACGCCCGGCCGGATCGACGCCTCGTAGCGCAACCGGGCAAGATCGGGCCCCAGCAGCGACTGGTCGAACGCGAAGAGTGCGAGCAACTCGGCCATGTTCGCGACGGACGGTCGGTAGCCCCACACGGCGTCGAGCCCCGGGGTGATCTCGAACCGCGTCCCCACGCTGCCCATGAGCACGAGCCGGTCCACGCGGTCGGGGTGCTGATCCGCCAGGCGGAGGGCGAGCGCGCCGCCGAAGCTGTTGCCCACGACCGACACGTTCGGCAGCTCGAGGGCGTCGAGGAAACCGACTATGTGGTCGACCCAGGTCCGGTGGGAGAACACGAAGTCGGCGGGCCGGTCGGTGTACCCGAAGCCCACAACGTCCGGCGCGACGACGCGTCGGTCCCGGGCGAGTGCCGGGAGCACCCCGCGCCAGTTCGCCCACGCCGAGACGCCCGGGCCGGAACCGTGCACCAGGAGGACCGGCGCTCCGCTGCCGTGGTCGTGGTAGTTCGTGCGGATCCCGGCGGCCACAACGCTCCGCCCGATCTCGGGGTTCGAATCGGTCACGGTCCTCGTCATCGATGACCTCCGTGGGGTGCTGACGGCGACTGGTCCGCCGGACATTGAGAGCACGCTACCAAGAACTTTTGCCATGATGAAGTCACGGCTTCTCAGGTGGGACTCATGAACCCGCAGCTAGAACGATGGTTGACGTCCGCGTCACGCCTGGATATCTTCATGAAAGATTCCAAAACTTCCCGTCGACCAGTTCCCCCGGCCGGGCCGTGAGCAGGCCTGCGCGGGACATCGATCTCCCACGAAGGAAGTGCTGCAGTGACGCAGACGGTCAGCGAGTCGTCCATCGGGACGTCGGGCGAGAACGCCCGCCGTCCCTTCACCGGCGCCGAGTACCTGGAGAGCCTGAACGACGGCCGCGAGGTGTGGATCCACGGCGAGCGGGTGGAGAACGTGGCCACCCATCCCGCGTTCCGCAACACCGCGCGGATGGTCGCCCGCCTCTACGACGCCATGCACGACCCGGCCAACGAGGGCACCCTCGCCGTGCCGACCGACACCGGCAACGGCGGGTTCACGCACCCCTTCTACAAGGCGCCGTACTCCCCGGCCGAGCTGCGCGCCGGAGCGGAGGGGTCGGCGATCTGGGCGCGGATGACCTACGGCTGGCTGGGCCGCAGCCCCGACTACAAGGCGTCGTTCCTGTCGACACTGGGCTCGCACACGGAGTTCTACGCGCCCTTCCAGGACAACGCGAAGCGGTGGTACGTCGAGGCGCAGGAGCGACTGCTCTACATCAACCACGCGATCATCAACCCGCCCGTCGACCGTGACCTCGGGATGGAGGCCGCCGGTGACGTGTTCATGCGGGTGGTCGAGGAGACAGACGAAGGGCTCATCGTCTCCGGGGCGAAGGTCGTGGCCACCAACTCGGCACTGACCCACTACAACTTCGTCGGCAACTACGGGCCGCTGCCCGTCAAGTCCAAGGAGTTCTCGGCGATCTTCATGGTGCCGATGAACACCCCCGGACTGAAGCTGATCTGCCGCACGTCCTACGAACTGAACGCGGCCACGACCGGCAGCCCGTTCGACTACCCGCTCTCGAGCCGGCTCGACGAGAACGACTCGATCCTGATCATGGATCGCGTGCTGGTCCCGTGGGACAGCGTGTTCTGCTACGACGTCGACAAGGCGAACAACTTCTTCGCCGGCTCGGGCTTCGTCTTCCGGGCGATGCTGCACGGCTGCGTCCGGCTCGCGGTCAAGTTCGACTTCCTGGTCGGGCTGTTCACCAAGGCGCTGGAGATGACCGGCACCTCGAACTTCCGCGGCGTCCAGACGCGCATCGGTGAGCTGGTGTGCCTGCGCAACCTCTTCTGGACGTGCGTGGACTCGATGGTCGACAACCCGGCGCAGTGGGCCGACGGCACGTGCGTGCCCAATCCCGACTCGGCGTCGGTGTACCGGCTGATGATGACCCAGGCGTACCCGCGGGCGAAAGAGATCTTCGAGCAGGACGTCGCCAGCGCGCTGATCTACCTACCGTCCAGTTCAGCGGACTGGATGAACCCGGAGCTGCGCCCCTACCTCGACCAGTTCGTGCGCGGCTCGGCCGGCCGCTCGGCCGAGGACCGGGTCAAGCTGATGAAGCTGATCTGGGACGCCATCGGCTCGGAGTTCGGCGGACGCCACGAGCTCTACGAGCGCAACTACTCGGGCAACCACGAGAACCTGCGCATCGAGGCCTACCTGGGGCAGGTGCAGACCGGTCAGATCGCCGGCTACCAGGCCATGGTCGACAAGTGTCTCGCCGAGTACGACCTCAACGGCTGGACCGCACCGGACCTGATCAACAACGACGACGTCCGCGCGTTCGGGAACACCACCCGTTCATGAGTGGGTGATGGCCCGGGTCCCGTCCGCAACCGCGACACTGTCGCCGGCGGACCCGGTACCGGTTGGCCGTGGATCGCATGGAGGTGCTCAGGTGGCCAAGGAGACGGATGTCAGAACGGGACGCGTCGCGGCGTCGCGCGCCGAGGACGTCGCGGCCAGGCTGGAGATGGAGATCCTGCGCGCCGGTTATCCCGCCGGGACCCGGCTGGGCCTGCGCACCGAGCTGATCGGCCGGTTCGAGGTCAGCCCCGGCGTCATGAACGAGGCACTGCGGCTGCTGCGCGACCGCGAGCTGATCACCGTCAAACCGGGACCCAACGGCGGCGTCTTCACCGCCGACCAGCCACCCGGGGTCCGCCTCGGAGCGCTCGACCTGTGGTTCCAGGGCCTGACCGTGCCACCCCTGGACATCTTCGAGTCCCGCACGCTGCTCGAGGAGATGTTCAACAACCTCGCTCTGCAGAACTCCTCTCCGCACGACCACATCGCCATGGAGCGCGCACTGCAGCGGATGAACAACTCCGCGGAGGACCCCCGCGGCTTCTTCGAGGCCAACGTGGAGTTCCACCGCGCGATCGCCCGTTCCACCGGGGTGACCGTGCTGACCTCCATCTACGACAGCCTCGTCACCGTTCTGACCGGCGCCCTGGTCCGGGCGGCCTGGACCAGCGGGCACGAGGCCACCATCGATCACAACCTGCGCGTCCACGGTCAGATCCTCGAGGCGATCCGGGCCAGGGACCGCAAACGGCTCGAGACCGCAACGCGGCTGCACCGCGTCGACATGATCAGCCTGGCGCAGCCGGAGAAGTCACCGACGGTCCACGTCGACATGGGTCCGAGCGACGGAGCCGGCGGAGCCCAGGTCGGTTGATCCCCCACCTCGACAGGTTCGTCCGACGAAGGAGAGAACCTCCATGACCGATCCCACCGAACCGACGCAGGAGGCCCCGGAGACCAGCACGGAGATCACCGCAGACGTGATCGAACCCGCGAAGCTGCGGTCGTGCCTCGGTCGGTTCGCCACGGGGGTCACCGTCGTCAGCTACGCCCACGAGGGCCAGCCCCGCGGCGCGACGGTCAACGCGTTCAGTTCCGTGTCCCTCGATCCACCGCTGGTCCTCGTCTCGATCGCCCGCACCGCGAAGGCCTGCCCCTTGCTGCCGGACCGGCCGTTCGCCGTGAACGTGCTGTCGGCCCGCCAGATCGGTGTCGCGATGACGTTCGCCGGAAGGCCCGACGCCGCAGCGGTCATCGAGTGGGACGGCGGCCGGCACGCGCCACGGCTGCGGCACACCCACGCGACGATCGAGTGCACGCCGTGGCGCTCCTACGACGGGGGCGATCACGTCTTGTACCTCGGCCGCGTCGAGGACATCGCCATCCGGGAGAACGAGCCGCTGTTGTTCTACGGCGGCTCCTTCCACCGCCGCGGTGACGGTTTGAACACCGCTGGGCACAGCACCCGCAGCTCGACCCCCACCGCGCTCCCGCTGCAGGTCAGCGCGATGGAAGAGCTCACCAAAGAGTTTGTCGCCGGCTGGATCTAGCCAACCGATCGACCCCGCACCCACACCCGGCCCGCACCGCGGCACCCGGGTCGATGTCGCACGCCCCCAGCACCCCAGGAGAAGGAGACCCTCAGGTGTCCACCGCGACCCAGCCCCAGACCTCGAGCCCCCAGTACCTCGAGGTCAGCACGCCCCGTGTGCACAACCTGCACCACGTCGAGGTCCTCACGCCCAAGCCCGATGAGTCCCTCGACTTCTTCACCCGCGTGCTCGGCCTGCACGAGACCCACCGCGAGGGCCAGTCCGTGTACCTGCGTGCTGCCGGCGAGTGGGGGCGCTACTCGACCATCCTGACCGAGGCGAAGGAACCGGGCCTCGGACACATGGCCTGGCAGGTCGCCGAGCCCGACCAGGTGGAGGGTTGGGCGCGCCGGTTCGCCGACAAGGGCGTCGCCCACACCCGGCAGGCGGGCGGGACGTCGTTCGCCCAGGGCGACACGGTCAGCTTCACCGGCCCGTTCGGCCACCGCACCGAGCTGTTCTACGACTTCGAGCGCTACGCCCCGGCCGACCCGTCACAGCTGCTGAGCCAGCCGGGCAAGTTCCCCACACCGGGCATCGGCGCCCGCCGCCTCGACCACCTCAACATCACCGCGCAGAACGTCGACGAGGCCCGCGACTGGTACACCGACGTGCTGGGCTTCAAGCTGCGCGAAGCAGCGCGGACGCCCGAGGGTGACATCGGCGTCTGGATGTCGGTGACCTCGCAGGTGCACGACCTGGCGATCATGCGCGACGGCCTCGGCGAGCGCGGGCGCCTGCACCACGTCGCCTACTACCTCGACACCCCGGAGACCCTGTTGCGCGCAGCGGACATCTTCGTCGAGGAAGGCACCCCGATCGATGCCGGTCCAGGAAAGCACGGCCTGACCCAGGCGTTCTTCATCTACGTCTTCGAGCCCGGCGGCAACCGCGTGGAGCTGTTCTCCGGCGGGTACCCGATCCACGGGCCGGACTGGCAGCCGATCATCTGGGACGGCGCGGCCATCGAGAAGGCCATCGTCTGGTACGGCGGGCAGCTGCCCGACACGTTCTTCACCACCGCCACCTGAGTCCGGCGCGCCGGCGCGCGCTCACGCCTGCGCGTGCCGGCGCTCGACGAGCTCGTCGAGCGCGTCGTGGTCGAGGCTCATCCCGTCGAACGCCGCGAGCGCGGACATGGGCATGGAACCGATGACCGCCAGCAGCTCCGGGTCACGAGTCGGGTCGGGCTGCCCGGCGGCGACGGCCTCCTCGATCAGTGCGCGCCCGCGGGCATCGGCCAGCCACTCGACCAGCGTCGATCCGGTGGTGAGTGGTGGGGCGATCGAGGGTGCGTCGATGCCGATGACGTGGCTGAGCGGGAGGTCTCGCGAGTGCGGGCCGACCTCGACGGCGAACTTGCCCGCTTCCACCACCCAGCGCCGGAGCAGGTCGGACCAGAAGGAGAACGCCCGTTGGTCGAGCGCGACCGCGGCCTGGCGGGACTCGCCCGGTTCCAGGTGCACCTTGGCGAACCCCTTGAGCTCGCGCACCGGGCGGGCGACGGTCGACTCGACGTCCCGGACGTAGACCTGGACGACCTCGGCTCCGGTGACGGCCCCGGTGTTGGTGACCGTGACCGTGACCTCGGCGGCGAGGTTCCCCTCGGCGACCGATCCCGAGACGGCGACGTGCAGGTCGGACAGGGCGAAGGTCGTGTAGGACAGGCCGAAGCCGAACGGGAAGGCGACGTCGGTCTGCGTGGCGTCATAGCCGCGGTAGCCGATGAACAGCCCCTCGCCGTAGCGCACGACCTGCGAGTCCCCGGGGAAGTTCAGGTACGAGCTGGTGTCCTGCAGCCGGTGCGGGACGGTCTCGGCCAACCGGCCCGACGGGTTGGCCGCACCGGACACGACGTCGGCGATCGCTCCGCCGGCGGCCTGGCCGCCCAGCCACGCCTCGACCAGGGCTCGTGCGTGCGGCACGACGTCGCCGAGCTCGACGGTGGAGCCGTTCACGAGGACGACGACGACGTCGGGGTTGGCCGCCGCGACGGCGCGCAGGGCCTGGAGCTGAGTGGCGGGCAGGCGCGTGTGGGTGCGGTCGAAACCCTCTGACTCGTCGGCGGGAGGGAGCCCGATCAGCATCACGGCGGCATCCGCGGAGGCCGCCGCGCTCGCCGCCTGGTCGCGCAGCGCGGCGTCGTCGGCGGGTGCGCCGCCGATCGTGTAGGCGGGCGCGAAGGTGACGTCGGCGAACGCGGTGGTGAGTTCGTCGAGTGCGGTCTCGACGCGGGTCGGTGCCACCTGGGAGCTGCCGGCACCCTGCAACCGCGGGGTGCGGGCGAACTCGCCGATCACCGCGACCCGCGTCGTGGGCGCCAGGGGGAGCAGTGCCCCCTCGTTCTTCAACAGCACCACCGACTCGGCCGCCGCAGCCCGCGCCAGTGCGTGGTGGGCGTCGGCGTCGAAGTCCTCGTCGAGATCGAGCACTCCCATGCCCTTGCGCACCAGGTCGAGCACGGCACGGACCCGGCTGTCGAGGACCTGCTCCTCGAGCTCGCCCGCGCGGACTGCCGCGACGATCTGGTCGGGGCTGCGGGGCAGGTTCGGCGGCATCTCGAGGTCGAGTCCCGCCCGGACGGCAGGCACGCGATCGTAGACCGCACCCCAGTCCGACACCACCAGCCCGTCGAACCCGAACTCGTCGCGCAGCACCGTGGTGAGCAGCCAGGAGTTCTCCGACGCCGAGACCCCGTTGACCTTGTTGTACGAGCACATGACCGTCCACGGCTTCCCGGCCGTCACGATGCGCTCGAACGCCGGCAGGTAGATCTCGCGCAGCGTCCGCTCGTCGACCTGCACGTCGACCCGCTGCCGGTCGGTCTCCTGGTTGTTGGCCGCGTAGTGCTTGACCGAGGTCCCGACCCCGCTTGACTGGATGCCCTCGACGATGCCGAGGCCCAGCTCACCGGCCAGGAACGGGTCCTCGGAGAGGTACTCGAAGTTGCGCCCGCACAGCGGCGAGCGCTTCATGTTGATCCCCGGCCCGAGCACCACCGAGAGGTTGCAGGCGCGTGCCTCCTGCCCGAGCGCTTCGCCGATACGACGCATCAGGTCCGGGTTCCACGACGACGCGACCGCCGACGCGGTCGGGAAGCACGTCGCCGGGAGGCTCCCGCCCAGGCCGACGTGGTCGCCCTCGCCGGGTTGCACGCGGAGCCCGTGCGGGCCGTCCGAGACCATGATCCTCGGGATCCCGAGCCGCTCGACCGGTGCGGTGTACCAGAAGGACGAACCCGACGTCAGCGACGCCTTCTCCGCCAGGGTCAGCTCGGCCAGCACTGCGTCGATGTCGAGACTCACGGCAACGATGCCTCTCGCGTCGGGGGAGGAGCGAGACACCGTTGTAGCCGATGCGGCGTCCGATCACGGATAACGTCCCGAATCCGAACAATCGCGCAGCCGTTGCGGACCTAGCGTTCGGTGGATCAGGACCGGACGAGGAGGTCACCTGCCGCACGCTGGAGGAAGTCCTCGACCGGCAGTGAGTACTGAATCCCGCTCAGGAGTGGAAGGAATCAACCCGTGCGCGACGAGATCTACTGGATCGTCACGGCGTCGGTCGAGCCGCAGAGCTACGACGCGGTCGTGGCCATGCTCGCACCGCTCGTCGAAGCCACCCGACAGGAGCCGGGTAGCAACGCCTACGACTACAGCATCAACGCCGACCACACGGTCGTGCACATCTTCGAGAGCTACCGCGACTCCGAAGCCCTCGTTGCGCACGTCCAGGACACGTTCTCGCAGTTCGCCGCGGAGTTCACCGCGCTGCTCTCGATCGACGGGTTCGTCGTGTACGGCTGGCCGGATCCCGCAGCCAAGGAGATCCTGGACGGGTTCGGGTCCGTCTACATGACACCGTTCATCGGCTACACCCAGTCGGACGGCGGTTGATCGACGCTCGCTACGCCCGCGGCCCGCCGGCGACGTCGATGACCTGGCCGGAGACGAAGCCGGCGCGCTCATCGACGAAGAAGGCCACAGTGTTGGCGATGTCGTCGACGTGCCCGGCCCGCTGCACCGGAATGGCGGCGGCACGGTCCTGCACGTACTGCTCCCACGGCACGCCGATGCGTTCCGCGGTCGCCTTCGTCATGTCGCTGGCGATGAAGCCGGGCGCGATGCAGTTGGCCGTGATGCCGAAGCGGCCCAGTTCGATCGCGAGCGTCTTGGTGAAGCACTGGATGCCGGCCTTCGCGGTGGCGTAGTTGGCCTGGCCACGGTTGCCCAGTGTCGAGGTGGACGACAGTCGGACACGGATTGGGACTCCGTGATCGGGCGGCGCCGGTGACGACGGCGACGCGCTGGGCGGCGAGGGTGGTGTCAGGCATCAGGTCGTTCCTTCGGATGTGGCTGGAAGTCAACGCCGGTCAGTCCGAGCTCGGCGAGGATGGCGTCGTTGTGCTCGCCGAGCGCCGGGACGGGGCCCATCGGCAGCTCGACGTCACGGAAGATCATCGGTGGCAGGATCGCGCGGATGTGGCCGGCCTCGGTCGCGACGTCGCGCCATCGGTCGCGCTCGGCCAGCTGCGGGTGCTGCAGGACGTCGGCGGTGTCGTTGACCTGCGCGGCGGGGATGCCGACCTTGGCGAGCTGGGTGTCCAGGTCGGCCGTCGTCCAGGTCCGGGTGTACCCGGATACCAGGGCGTCGCAGTCGGCGCGGTGAGCCACCCGGGCGACGTTGGTGGCGAACCTCGGGTCGTCGGCGTGCTGCGGCGCGTCGAAGACGTCGGTGACCAGCGCTCGCCAGCCGCGGTCGTTCTGCACGCCGATGAGGATCTGGCCGTCGGCGGTGGGGTAGGCGTCGTACGGGGCGATCGCGGCGTGGCTCAGGCCCATGCGCGGGATCTGCCGTCCGCCGTAGAGCTGCATGTAGAGCGGGTGGCCCATCCACTCCACGGCGGAGTCGAACAGCGACACGTCGATGTTCGCGCCATCGCCGGTGGTCCCGCGGCGCACGAGTGCACCGAGCACGGACATGGCGGCGTAGAGGCCGGCTGCGATGTCGGCGCTGGGCACGCCGGTCTTGGTCGGTGTCTCCGGCGTGCCGGTGACCGAGACCATCCCCGACTCGGCCTGGATCAGCATGTCGTAGGCCTTGCGGTCCCTGCGCGGACCGCTGGATCCGTAGCCGGAGATGTTCACGACGACCAGCCGGGGATCGGCGCTGCGGAGCGTGTCGCCGTCCAGGCCGAGGCGTTCGACGACGCCGGGGGCGGTGTTGTGCAGGAACACGTCGGCCCGGGCGATCAGCTCGCCGACGACCCGACGGCCCGACGGCGACTTGAGGTCGACGGCCAGGGACTCCTTGCCGCGGTTGAGCCACACGAAGTGCGAGGCGAGGCCATTGACTGCGTGGTCGTAGTTGCGGGCGAAATCGCCTTCACCGGGCCGCTCGATCTTGATGACGCGCGCGCCGAGATCGGCGAGGTGCCGAGTGGCGAGCGGTCCGGCCACGGCCTGTTCGAGCGCGACGACCGTGACACCGGCGAGTGGCAGAGTCGAGGCGCTCACGACTTCGCGAGCTCGGCGCGGACCAGGCCGGCACCGACGATGAGGCGCTGGATCTCGCTGGTGCCCTCGTAGAGGCGCAGGAGGCGGACGTCGCGGTAGATGCGCTCCACGGGGATCTCCTTCATGTAGCCGGCGCCGCCGTGGACCTGCACGGCGAGATCGGCGACGCGGCCGACCATCTCGGTGCAGAACAGCTTCGTCGCCGACGGCGCGATCCGCCGGTCCTCGCCGCTGACGTATGCGCGGGCGGTCTCGCGGACCATCGCGCGGCCCGCGAGCACTCCGGCCTGTTGGTCGGCGAGCATGGCCTGGACGAGCTGGAAGTCGCCGATGCGGTCGCTGCCCTGCTTGGTGTGGGCGGCGTAGGTGATCGACTCGTCGAGCGCGCGCTGGGCGGTGCCGACGGCGAGCGCGGCGATGTGCACGCGGCCTCGGGCGAGGGAGGTCATGGCCGCGCGGTAGCCGGCAGCCTCCTCGCCGCCGATGAGCGCATCGGCGGGGACCCGTACCCCGTCGAAGGCGACGTCGGAGGTCCAGGCGCCTTCCTGGCCCATCTTGGCGTCCTTCGGTGCGACCTCGACGCCAGCAGCGTCGGCGGGAACGAGGAACACTGCGATACCGGGGTTGCCGGGCTGTGGGTCCGCGGTGCGGGCGAAGGTGATGAAGAGGTCGGCGATGGGGGCGTTGGTGATGTACTGCTTCCGCCCGTCGATCACCCAATCAGCTCCGTCGCGCCGGGCACGGGTGCGGAGGCCAGCGGGGTTGGATCCCGCGCCCGGCTCGGTCAGCGCGAACGATGCGATGACCTTCCCGCTCGCGATCCGCTCGAGCCACTGCTTCTTCTGCTCGTCCGTGCCGAACCCGACGAGCACCTGGCCGGCGATGCCGTTGTTGGTGCCGAACATCGAGCGCAGCGAGAGCGTGGTGTAGCCGAACTCCATGGCCAGCTCGACGTCCTGGGTGAGGTCCAGGCCGAGCCCGCCCCACTCCTCGGGGATGGCGTAGCCGAACAGGCCCATCTCCGCGGCCGCGGTGCGGAGGTCGTCCGGGATGGCGTCGTCGCGCATGATCTCGTTCTCGCGCGGCACGACCGTGGACCGGATGAAGGTGCGGACCTGCCGGCGGATGAACTCGAAGTCCTCGGCCGACACCGATGTCTCACTCATGCCCGAGGGCATCCTCTCGTCGTTGGGGATCGTCAGCCGGCGATGCGGCGCGGCGGGGTCTCGCGGCGGGCGCGCGCCGCGGCCAGGGTGTCGAGCCGCACCGGCGCAGCTCCGGTGGTCGACACCACGGCCCGGACACCGAGGTCGGCGAGGATCCACTCCGTCGCGGAAGTGGTCGACCACGACGCGCTGATCGTCTCGTCCAGGAGCGCGCAGGCAGCGGCACGGCCGGCCGGGCGCAGGTACACGACGATCCCGCGCCCTTCGGCCCCGAACCGCAGCATCGCCTCGTCGAGCGCACGCCGGCAGTCGCAGCTCGACGAGCGCAGCACATCGCCGCTGAGGCATTCGGTGTGCACGTGGACGGGGGAGTCCGCGTCCACGTCCGAGAGCGACCCGGCCACGAGTGCCACGTGCTCCGCGCCGTCGTTGCATCCGCGGTACCCCACTGCGTGGAATGGCCCGAACTCGGTCGGCAGGGACGTGGTGACCACGCGCTGCACCTGCTGCTCGGTGCGCAACCGGAACCCGATGATGTCGGCGACGGAGATCAGCACGAGATCGTGCTCGCGGGCGAAGCGTTCGAGCTCCGGTCCGCGGGCCATCTCGCCGGGGTGCTCGCGGGAGACGATCTCGCAGAGCGCACCCGCAGGCGGGAGCCCGGCGAGCCGGGCGAGGTCGACCGCCGACTCGGTGTGGCCGGGTCGGGTGAGGACACCACCGAACTGAGCCATGAGCGGTACGACGTGGCCGGGACGGACGAAGTCGTGCGCGGTCGCGGCGGGCGAGCCGAGCGCGGTGATCGTCGCCGCCCGCGAGGCAGCCGAGATCCCGGTCCCGGAACCGCGCACGTCGACGGTGACCCGGTAGGCAGTGCGGAACCGGTCGGCGTTGTCGTGGTGCATCGGCGGCAGATCGAGGCGAACGCATTCGGCTTCCGGCAGGGCCACGCAGACGAACCCCGACGTGTGCCGGACGGTGAAGGCGACGAGCTGCGGAGTCGCGAGGCTCGCCGCGAAGATGAGATCGCCTTCGTTCTCGCGGTCGGCGTCGTCGACGACGACGACCGGTCGACCGGCAGCGATGGCGGCCAGGGCCGCCCTGACGCGGATGTCGCTCGTGGTCATTCCGACCCCTCAGATCGCGGTGAGGCGCCGGAACCGGCTGCCGTGGAAGACGAGGGGCGACGTGTCCGGATCGGCGCTGATCCCATGGATCTGCAACAGCACGATGTCGTGGTCGCCCGATGGCACCTCGGCGTGGATGGTGCAGTCGAGCCACAGCGTGGCGCCGTGGACGAAGACCGCGCCGTCGTCGGAGCCGATCCAGTCGGTCCCGGCGAACCGATCGCCGGTCTTGCTGGCCAGCCGTGCGCAGACCTCGTCCTGGCCCTCGGCGAGCACGCTGAGCCCCAGCCGCGGCTGTTCCCGCAGCTTCGGCCAGGTCGTCGAGCCGTGCTGCATGCACACCGATACCAGCGGTGGATCCACGGACACGGACGTGAAGGAGCTCGCCGCCAGCCCGATCGGGACATCGCCGGACTGTGCGCAGACCGCCGTGACACCGGACGGAAAGCAGCCGAAGGCCCGGCGCAGCTGTTCCACTGCCGTCACCGGCTCGATTCCTCGTTGCGGGCCACTCATCGGGCCGCTCCCTCCTGGGGCGTCCGCTTCGACACCCACGCTGAGGGGGGACGCTAACCCGGTCCGCCAACCTCGAACTGTTGCAAAATCGGCCGTTCCCGGGCATCGGAGTCCGCTCGGCCGCGCTACGTGAGCCCGACGGGCGACGACGTGGCTGTAGCTCGACAGCCACGCGCCGCGTGGATCGTGTCTGAGCTCCGCTGCTGGTGGCGGGCCGGTACCGGCCCTCGATCGCCCAATCCGAGATGCGTGATGAGTGTCCCAGAAGAGAACACTCGGCCCCCTTGCCTTCGTGTGAATCTGCCGTTCCGTCGCACTGCTGAGTGCGTGCGCATCCGTCGGCCCGCATCCGTCGGTAGGACCCAGCAAGGGAGCTGACATGGCACTGAAGTTCGGAACGTTCATGGCCCCGTTCCACACGCCAGTGGGGCAGGACCCCACCTACGCGATCGAGCGTGACCTGGCCGTCATCCGGCACATGGACATGCTGGGATTCGAGGAGGCGTGGATCGGTGAGCACCACTCGTGCGGTGCCGAGCTGATCCCGGACCCGTTCATCTTCATCGCCTACGCGGCGCAAGAGACCAAGCACATCAAGCTCGGCACCGGCGTGGTGTCACTGCCCTACCACAACCCGCTGTGGATCGCGGACCGCGCGCTGTTCACCGACCGGCTGCTGCGCGGCCGGTTCATGCTCGGCCTCGGGCCGGGTGCACTCCCGACGGACGCCACGATGATCGGTCTGTCGCTGGAGGAGCAGCGTGGCGCCTTCGAGGAGGACGTCGACGTCCTGATGGCGATCCTGCGTGGGGAGAAGGTCACCCACGAGACCCCGCGCTACCGCCTGCAGGACGCGCACACCCAGTTCGCGCCGTTCAGCGACTTCGACATCCTCGTCGCGGCCATCGCCAGCCCGACGGGCCCACGGGTGGCCGCGAAGAACGGGATCAACCTGATGTCCGTGGGCGCCACGGCCGCGGGTGGATTCGACGCGCTGGCACTGCACTGGGACGTGATGGAGGAGCGGTCCCCGCAGTTCGGCCACACCCCGGATCGCACCAAGTGGCGCCTCGCCGGCCCGATGCACCTGGCGGAGACGAAGGAGCAGGCCATCGAGGACGTCCGCCACGGGCTCGACGCGTGGTGCGACTACACCCAGAACATCCTCGCCGCGCCGCACTTCCGGGCGGCCGGCAAGACCTTCGAGGAGCGGGTGGCCTGGGTCAACGAGACGGGCCTCGGCGTCATCGGCACGCCGGACGATGCCGTCGCCCAGGTCGAGCGGCTGGAGAAGCAGTCCGGCGGATTCGGCTCCTACCTGCTGATCCACCAGGAGTGGGCGCCGCACGCGGCGACGCTGAAGAGCTACGAGCTGTTCGCCAACCACGTGAAGCCGAAGTTCCAGGGCAGCACGAGCCGACTGCAGACGGCCACCGACTACGCGGTCTCGCGCTGGACCGAGCTGAACGACCGCCAGGGTGCCGCGATCCAGGCCGCGACCGACCGGCACGCCAAGGAGCGCGCCGAGGCCGGCAAGGCCTGACGGTCATCCCACCCGCGCAGGCGCGGGGCGGGCAAATCAGGGAAGCTGGTACGGGGTCGCCGCGGAAGGGGCGAAGTCATGATCGACGACGATCGCGAATGGCTCGAGAACGGGGGCCGGGCCGGCTCCGTGCTGCGCCCGGAGATCGTGAACTCCTGGCGCCGCAGCCAACTCAGCGGTGTCAGTCCCGACACCGTGGCCATCCTTCCCGGTGCGGCACCACTCGACTCCAAGATCGCGCGGGTTGCGGTGCCGATCCTCAGCGCCATGGCCGAGGTGCTGATCGGGGCCAACACGAGTCTGCTGCTCAGCGCCCCCGACGGCACGATGCTGTGGCGCTGGGACGAGGACAGCCGGTTGAGCACGTTGCTCAACCGGAACTCCGCGGTCGTCGGCACCCGCTGGAGTGAGGATGTCGTCGGGACCAACGGTCTCGGCACGTCGCTGGAGACCGCCCAGCCGATCACCATCCACGGTGCGGAGCACTTCGCGGAGGCCCTGCACCCGTTCACGTGCGCCGGAGCCGCGATCCGACACCCCATCACGCGACGGGTCGCGGGCACGCTCAGTGTCACCAGCCTCACCAGGGACGCGAGCCCCCTCATGGCGGCGACACTGCTCAAGCTGGTGCGGGAGGTGGAGGAGCAGCTCTACGGCGACAGCACGCTGCGCGAGCGCGAGCTGCTCCACCACTTCCTCACCGAACGTCGCCGCGCGGACAGCGCGGTCGTTGTGGTCAACGGCGACACCGTGATCGCCAACAAGGCCGGAGCCAAGCTCGGCATCGACCACCGCTCGCTGTGGAACCAGGTCGAGGCCGGCCGCGCCCCGGTAGCCGACGTCGCGCCGGAACGCACCGAGGAGATCACGTGGCGGGCGATCGAGCACGCCGGCTCGGTCGTCGGCCTGGTGATCGTCGCCGACCCACCGGGCCCGGACGCCCCGACCTCCTCCGCGGCGCGCCGCGCCACGCCGCCGCGGACACCGCACTGGTCCGACCTGCACACGCAGTTGCGGGCCGCGGCCCAAGGGCCGGACCGGGTCCTCGTCACCGGTGAGTCGGGCGTCGGCAAGCGGACACTGGTGCAGGAGACGTTCGGTTCGGCGACACCCCTTCCCGAGCTGGACGGCGCCGAGGCGGAGGAGATCGGGTCGCGGCAGTGGCTGGCTGTGGCTCGCGAACTGTTGACCCGCACGAGCGAGGACGCTGCGGAGCCGCCGTTGCTGCTGTCGCACCTGGAATCGCTCACCCTCGGCGCGTCCAGGTCGTTGGGCCGAATCCTCGACGCCCTGCCGCGCACCGGCGACGGCCTCCGCATGGTGGCCACGTGGACCCCGACCGGTGTCGAACCGAGCCCCGTGCTGCAGTCGCTGCTCGACCGATTCGCCTCCGAACCGTTCGAGGTCCCGCCGCTGCGCCGCCGGCCGCACGACATCCTGGGACGCCTGGTCGATCAAGGGCCGGCGATGCCCGTCCTCTCCGGAGCGGCCGTCGATCTGGTCGAGCGGCACCCGTGGCCGGGCAACCACCGTCAGCTGGAGGAGTTCCGTCGCTGGATGAGCATCCAGCGACGCCCCGTCCTCGACGTCGCCGATCTGCCCAAGCGTTGGTCGCGCGACGCGGCCCGAGCGCGACTCACGGCCATCCAGGCCGCAGAGGCCGATGCCATCAGCGCAGCGTTGACCGCGCACGACGGCAACAAGGCCGCCGCGGCCGCTGAACTGGGGATCTCCCGGTCCTCGCTCTACCGCAAGATGCGTGAGTACCACCTGACCTGACGACGTGATACCGAGCGCCGCGGCGAGGACGTTCCTCAGCCGCGGCGCTCGGCGCGTGCGGGGGGCCTCAGACCCCGGCGGTCGTGTTCTCCAGCCGGCTCTGCACCGCCGGGATCACGTTGTCGGCGATGTACTGCACGCGCGCGGAACCCGACTCGACCGTCTCCCCGGGGAACTGCGCCCAGAAGTGGAAGTCGCGGATCTGCGGGTACCGCTCGGCGAGTGCGGTCAACTCCTCGACCGCCGTGCTGGCGTCCCACAGGCGGTAGACGCCGAAGTCCAGGATCTGCTGCGGGGTGTCGAAGTGGTCCGGCACCCCCGACCCCTCGAACGACCCCCACTCGATGTACTTGTTCACCTGGTACAGGACGTGCTCGCCGATGCGGGCCCACTCCCGTTCGGGATCCTCCGCGAGCACCACCCACTGGCTCGCGTAGATGGCGCCGTCGTCGAGGGTCTTGCCGTTCTCGACCAGCGCGTCGAGATAGACCTGGCAGTGATCGTTGGACAGCGTGATGACCCCGTCACCGAGGCGGGCGGCCCGCTCCAAACCCTTCGGGGCCACCGCGCCGATCGGAAGCGCCGGTGTCTTCTCGGCCTGAGGCGTGACCCGCACCGCCGGCATCGACAGCCGTTTGCCTTCATAGCCTGCGTCGCTCCCGCTCCACGCCGCGCGGATGATGGCGATCGCGTCCTCGAACAGGCTCGGCCGCTGCTTGCGCACCCGGCCGAACGCCGTGAACTCCCGCTCGTTGTAGCCGAGCCCGACGCCGAGGTCGAACCGCCCGTCGGTGATCAGCGACAGGGCGATGGAGTCCTCGGCCAGGCGCACCGGGTTGTGCAGGGCGGCGACGATGATGTTCGTCGCGAGCCGCATCTCCGTCGTGCGGGCCCCGACGGCCGCGGCGGCGATCATCGGCGAGCACGCGTAGTCGTCGGGCGCGAAGTGGTGCTCGCTGAACCAGGCCGACCGGAAGCCGAGCTGTTCGGACCAGACGATCTGGTCGATCGTCTCGCGGTACAGCGGGCCGATCGGCTGGCTCCACTGCGGAGGATTGCGGAAGTCGTACCAGAGACCGAACGTGGGTGCGGGCATCGTCGTCCTCACTCGGGCAGGAAATCGGGAGGTCACACGCTCACACGACGGCACCACGCCGTGCTGTTGCGTTGTGGAACACTTTCGCCGCCGTACGGCGCCAACCAGGGCGGTGCAGGTCAGCGGTAGACCATGCCGCCGTCGCCGACTGCGTGAGCGCCCGCACCGCGAACTTCGTGGCGCAGTAGGCGCTGAGCATGGCGAACCCGTCGTGCCCGGCGATGGACGACGCGTTGATGATGGGGCCCTTCGTGCCGTGCTCGCGGAAGGTCGCCGCGGCCGCCTGGATCCCCCGGACGACGCCATTGAGGTTCACGCCCACGATGGCATCAAGCTTGTCGGATGTGACGTCGAGCAGCGGCTCGACCTGCACGATGCCCGCGTTGTTGACCATGATGTCGAGCGATCCGAGCTCGGCGCGGGGCTGCACGACGGCCGCGAAGACCTGCTCGCGGTCGCTCACGTCGGCCTGGATCGACGTGCCTTGCGACCGAGAGCACGGATCTCGTCGGCCACCGACGCGGCCTTGTCGCCGTTGAGGTCGACGACGGCGACATCGGCTCCGTCGTTGGCGAGCCGCGGTGCGATGGCCCGGCCGATCCCCTGCGCTGCTCCGGTCACCAGTGCGACCGACCCCGAGATGTCTCCCACGGCTGAATCCCTCCACTCGACGACGAGGAAGCCAGTCCTCGGCGAGCCACCGATTCGTGGGTGTTCGTTCCTGGGACAGCTACGCGGGGTCAGACCCGTTCGACGTGGGCGCGGACCCGCGACCCGTCTGCGCTGGTCCAGCCCTTGCTCGCGGCATAGGCGAGCATCCCGGCGAGATCGTTGTCCCAGCCGGGTCCGACCCGGTCACCGGCCATGCGACGGATGGTCGCCACCGGCACCATCAGGTGGCCGGAGTCGAGGATCTCGCCCAGCTCCGCCCGGTCCACGCTGGCCGCCAGCCCGGCATGGTCGAGATCTGCGGGGCAGCGCACGGAGAACGCCTTCACGTCCTGTGGATCGACGAGCTCGACCGCGTCGTCGCTGATGAGGAAGTACATGCGCCGCAGTCTCGCTGCGAGCGTCCGCCCGCAGTGTTCGTTCTTGGCACAGCTTCGGCCGACGCACGCATCACGGACCCGTCGCCGACCTACGCTCGCCGCGCCCGCCACCCGTCCCGGAAGGACCTCCGCATGGCCATCGACGCCGCGTCCACGCTGCCCGCCACCGGCTACCCCGAGCCGACGCTGTTCATCGACGGTGACCAGGAATCCGGCGACGGCGGCAGCGAGGGGATCGTCGACGTCGTCGATCCTGCGACCGGTCGCGCGATCGGCCGCCCACCTGCGGCCGACACCCGTCAGGTCCGAGCCGCGATCGAGGCCGCGAGCCGCAGCTTCCCCGGTTGGTCTGCCGCCCCGCCTGCCGAGCGGGCGGACGTGCTGCGTCGGGCCGCGGACGTGCTCGCCGGCCGGGCGGACGCGGATGCGCTGGTCATGACCCTCGAGCAGGGCAAGACACTCGCCGAGTCGCGGGCCGAGATGATGTCGATCGTCGACCTGTTCCGCTGGTACGCCGACCGCGCCTCCGGGCCGACGGCACGGGTCGAGCCCGGCTCGGTCGCCGGCGGTGAGGTCTCTGTGCAGCACTTGCCGATCGGGGCGGTCGCGATCCTGACGCCGTGGAACTTCCCGGCGTCACTGGCCGCGCGCAAGCTCGCCGCGGCCTTCGCTGTCGGCTGCACCGCTGTGGTGAAGCCCGCCCCCGAGACCCCGGCCTCGTTCCTCGCCGTCGCCCAGGCCCTGAAGGACGCCGGCCTGCCCGACGGCGTCCTGAACGTCGTCAACGGTGACCCGGTGCGGATCAGCCGCGAGCTGATCGAGGCACCGCAGATCCGCGCGGTGAGCTTCACCGGATCCACACCCGTCGGTCGCGAGATCGGCCGCCTCGCCGCCGGCGCGCTCACCCGCGCCACCCTGGAACTGGGCGGCCACGCACCGGTCATCGTCACGGCCGACGTCGACGTCCCCGCTGCCGCGCGGAGCCTGGCTACCACGAAGTACCGCAACGCCGGCCAGGTCTGCATCTCGCCGACCCGGTTCCTCGTCGAGCAGTCGATCCATGACGAGTTCGTGCACCACTTCGTCGAGTACGCCACCGGACTACGGGTGGGACCGGGCATCGACGACGGCATGCAGATGGGACCGATGGCCGTCGAGCGCCGCAGGCGTGGCTTGCTCGATCTCCTCGACCGCACCGTCGACGCCGGCGCGACCGTGCAGTGCGGAGGCGCTGCTCTCGACGGTCCGGGCTGGTTCGTCGCGCCGACGGTCGTCACCGGAGCGTCGGTCACGTCGGCGGCGATGAACGAGGAGCCGTTCGGCCCGCTCGCCGTCATCAACCCCTACGCGACCGACGACGAGGCCATCGCCGAGGCCAACCGGCTGCCCGTCGGTCTCGCCGCCTACGTCTTCAGCGGCTCGGCAGCACGCGGCGACGCACTTGCCGCTCGTGTGGAGGCGGGCACCGTCGGCGTCAACACCGGGGTCATCGTGCACCGCGACTCGCCGTTGTCGGGGATCAAGGACAGCGGCTATGGCAGCGACGGGGGACTCGAGGGCATGCACGAGTTCCAGCACGTCAAGGCGGTCAGCACCGTGCCCGTGCGCTGAGAGTGTCCTGAAACCGAACACCCGCGCGCCGGTCGTGTCCCTAGCGTCGCAGGCAACTCGACGAGGAGGACCGTTCATGTCGGTTTCCACGGCCTGTCCATCGACGGCGGCATGGCCGAGTACACCGTCGTCGAGGAGCGGATGGCCCACAAGCTGCCCGACCCGAGCCGATGAGGACACGCAACCGTCAGGGGTGCGAAATGTACTCGGCGACCTTCTCGAAGAGGTTCCCTCCGAACTTCACCTTCCGGAGGCTCTCGCAGATCCTGCGGCTCGCTGTGCAGCACGGGGCGCTCCGGGACAACCCGGTCCGGCACCTGAACCCGATCGAGTCGACCCCACGCCGTGCGCGGGCGCTAACGGCCGGAGCGCAGGCGATTCCTGGGCTGGATGCATGGCCACTCCGACGATCCGCAAGAAGCCAAGGCACAGGCATCAGCGCGGCGGCGCGACCTCCCGGACTTCGTGACCTTCATGCTCGGCACCGGCGTGCGGATCGGCGAGGCGCTCGCTGTGAGGTGGTGCGACCTCGACCTCGACGGCGTCCCGGTCGTTGACGGCGACGAACTCCGGGCGGTCCCGATCGTCGCCATTACGGGCAACATCGTTCGTCATCGGGGTGATGGGCTGCACACGGCCCGGGTTGAACTGGAAGGATCCGAACAACATGACGACCCACATCCTTGAGGCTCGTCTCGGAGCTCGAATGGACTGGCCGGTCACGAGCCACGCGTTCCGCAAGACTGCGGCAACGATCTGGCACGACTCCGGCGTACTCACCGACCGCCAGAAGGCCGACCTAACCGGTAACCGGCCGGCCAAGATCAGCACCCTTACAGACATCTACGTCGCCCGCGGTGAGCTGCATCCGCAGGGCGCAGCGGTCATGGACGCTGCGTGGCTTGATTCTTGAACCCGCTGGTCGGGAGAGCCGGCGCCTTGCGAGGAGCCACCTGGATCACGCGATGAACCCGGCAACGTTCGTGGCCACCGCACTAGTCAACGAGCGGCTAC
Source organism: Pseudonocardia sp. GCM10023141 (assembly GCF_042653605.1). Classification (NCBI taxonomy): domain Bacteria; kingdom Bacillati; phylum Actinomycetota; class Actinomycetes; order Pseudonocardiales; family Pseudonocardiaceae; genus Pseudonocardia; species Pseudonocardia sp. GCM10023141. The sequence goes on along the minus strand of NZ_JBHSIR010000007.1, from coordinate 13,637 downwards.
ACCGCTGGTCAACTGGACTGCGCTTTGGTGCTGGTCATCAGTTGGATGCGCATGGATGCGATCGCGATGCGGCGTGAGCGCCGAGGTTTGTGGCAGGTCGATCGTCAGGACAGCAGCGGACCGACTAGCGCTGCCCGGGCGCTCGAGGAGTTCTGGGCCTGAAGTCGGTTGGGTGCTGCGCGACCCATCGACGGTGGCCCGAGCGGAACCGTCTCGGCCACCAGTGGCCCGCCGGCCGAGGTCATCGAAGGCTTCGTCGTCCGTCGAGCCATCCGCCGGTGGGCGTCATCGCATCCAACTCTGTGTGGTCAGGCCCGGGTCCTTGTCGAACATCCCAGGCCTACCGCGTACCCAATCGGCTACCTCGCCGCACGGAGCGCACCACAGTCGGGAGTCTGTCGAAATCCGTTCGACGATTCTGCGCATGGCCGCGAGCCGGTCGGCGTCGTCGTGCAGGAACGGATGGAACAACAGTGACGCGTAACCACCCGACTCGATGACCTCGCCGATGCAGGCTTCCATGATCTCCTCGAATCCCTGGGGGTCGATGAGCCCGGGTGGGCGGCCGTCAGACTTGCGCATCTCCTCCAGCGGCTCGAAATAGCAGTAGGCGTCGATCCATCTCCACCGGAACGGTAGAAATACGTGGTCGTCGGCCGCGACCACGTGCTCTCCCGCCGGGGAGGTGTAGTCGATCCCGTGACCGGCGAGAAGTTCCCGAGTGCCGGTGTTCAGGCCGCCGCCCGGGGGTCGAAATCCCCGGATGCTGATACCGAGTTCTCGGAAGCGTCGAACGGAGACGTCGAGCAGCTCCTCCTCGCGCTGCGGGTCGAGGGCGGACCAGGCCTCGTGGCGAAAGCCGTGAAGGCCGATCTCGTGGCCGCGCGCGGCCACATCTTTGATCGTGTCGGGGTACACGTCCGTATTCCAGGCCTCGACGAAGTAGGTGACCTGCACGTTGTAGGACTGCAGGATCTCTAGCATGGGAGGCAAAGAACTAAAAACGGAGAAATGGTTCCCGACGGGCATTTCGGACGGCCACAGGTTGGATTCGAGCTCGTAGGCCTCGCCCATGTTGTCCATCGTCACGCTGACCGCGGCCACGGCATCTCCGGGCCACCGCTGGCCGTCGGCGGCGGACGGGCCATCGATCGAATCGTTCACGGCTGCTCTGCCTCTCGTCGTCGCTACGAAGCAACGGTCCTACCGGCTGTCGGTACGGCGCACGGACCTGCTCGAGGCGGATCCGGCTGCAATGACGCTAGTCCGCGAGGGACGGCTCGGATATCCCATACGTGGCTCGGCGATATCCGTGTTGCGAAGCTCGGGCTCGGAGGGAGCCGCCAGGGTGAGGGCCACCCGGACGCATCCATACCGTCCAGCTGGATCCGGGGCCGAAACACTGTCCAGCCAGCCCTAGATCTGGGGTCGAAACGCGGCCCACGCCTTCAGGTCGAAGTTTTCGCCGTCTCGGATGACCTCGGCGGCATGGTGTCCATTGAAGTGCGCAGGAACCACCAGGACGTTCTCGTCGGCGGCCCACGAAAGGATCCTGCGCCGGGACCTGCGGGCCATGGCCGCGTCCTCGCAGAAGCAGCTGTTCCAGTCCGGACGCAGCATCTGGACCGGGCTGTGCATGAGGTCCCCGACGAACACGGCGCGCTCACCCTCGGACTCCACCTTCACCACGGTGAGCCCGGGGGTGTGACCGGGTGCCAGCTCCAGGGTCAGGTTCGAATCGATCTGCAGCGTGTCGCCCTCCCAGGCGTCGGCCAGCCCGGCCTGGTGCACTGGCAGCACGCTGTCTTCGAACATGTTGTGGTTGACCCACGTGCCCAGCCGCTCGTGGCCGTTGAGTGGGTTCCAGAACTCGAAGTCCGCCTTCGAGAACAGGTACCGCGCGTTCGGGAAGGTAGGTACCCATTCTCGGTCTCGTAGGACGGTGTTCCAGCCGACGTGGTCGACGTGGACATGCGTGTTCACGACGACGTCCACGTCCTCGGGGCGGACGCCGGCGGCGGCCAGGCGCTCCATGAAGCCCGTCTGTAGGTGGCCGAACACCTGGAGGTACGGCCGCTCCTTGCCGTCGCCTGCACCGGTGTCGATGAGGATGGTGCGCCCTTCGCTGCGCACTACGAACGTCTGCAGGCAGGCGCGGGCCATGCCGCTCTCGCGGTCCCAGAAGTCGGGGGTGAGCACGTCTGACCGCTCTTCCCAGAACTCCCGGTTGCTCTCCGGTACGAAGTCGGTGACGGGAGCGAAGAGTCCCTCCCACTCCATCACCCTGGTCACGCTCACGGCACCGATCTCGATGGTCTCGTTCACGACTGCTCCTCGTTGATCCTGTCGTACTTGCTTCGATCGATGCCGTGCGACTTCGCAGTACCGCGTCGGGCCATGGTCGCGAACGGGGAAATGGCGTCCACCGCGCTCACTGTTGCAGGCCAGCATCCCTTCAGCGGCGCCACCCACCGCTCGGCTGCGGCGAGATCGGGGGTAACAGAAGTGATCGATCGCGGGGTATGCTGATCGGTTGTCGATGCGCGCGCGGAAAGTGCTTCGACGGTGATCAGATGGCCGACCGTCCCGGTTCTGTTCTAGATTAATCGGAGGTTCGAAGAACGGCGGAAACTGGGCCGATCTTGCTGATGCTGACTTCCGCTGGACTTGAGTGATGCCGGCGTCCCAGTAGTCCGCATCGGTCGGCTCCCAGGCTCGCGATCCCTTTAATTCGGGGCCCGTCGGGCTGGTCATCCCGCCGCGCGTCGATAGCCGAGGACGCGAAGCGGGACTGAGAGATTTGTAATGCGCCGAGAGGTCGGGGTCTATCCGCTTCACGTCGACGACAGGCCGCTTCACGAAGGAGGCGGGCGGGCGCCCTCCGCCGCTGAGAACACGTGCGCCGGATGATCTGCTGCGCAAGCACGGATATCCCACCTGGTCCTCGACCTCTAGCTGTGACAGCGAGATGAGCTCCGCGCCGGAGGTTCGGGAATCGGATTCGGGGCTGCGTCGCGGGGATATCGGTGGTCGAGAGTTCTCTCCTAGCGTGCTGGCAGGCCTCTCGACACAAGGACGTGGGATGACGACTTCGGCGGGTACCCCTTTGACTGCTCGCGAGCAGATCCGGAAGGGCAACAAACTCAAGCTCGGTCTATTCGGGCACAACGTGAGCAATGGTCTCTCCTTCACCACCGCGCCGACCAGCTACGAGATCACATGGCCGCACACCTCGGCGATCTGCAGGGCAGCCGACCAGGCAGGGATCGAGTTCCTCATCCCCGTCGCCCGGTGGCGCGGCATGGGTGGCAACACCGACCCGTTCTCGGAGTCGTTCGAGACCATGACGTGGGCGGCGGGGATCGCTGCGGAGACGAGCCACATCACGGTGGTTTCGACGTTGCACCTCACCCTGGCCCACCCGGTCATGGCAGCCAAACAATGCGCGACCATCGACCACATCGCGAAGGGTCGCTATGCCTTCAACGCCGTGATGGGCTGGTTCGCCCCGGACATGGTGATGTTCGGCCAGGAGATGATGGACCACGACGACCGCTACCGGTACGGGGCCGAGTGGATGGGGCTGGTCAAGCGGATCTGGACCTCGAAGGAGCCCTTCGACTTCGACGGCGAGTTCTTCCAGCTGCGCGAGGTGCAGTCGCTGCCGAAGCCCTTCCAGGGCCCCTACCCGCCGATCCTGAACGCCGGCGGCTCGCCTGCCGGAGTGAACTTCGCGGCGCGCGAGGCCGACTACAACTTCGCGATCGTGAACGATCTCGAGTCCGGTGCCCAGCACGTCGAGGGCGCCAAGAAGCTCGCTCGTGAGACGTACGACCGCGAGATCTCACCGCTCACCGACGGTTTTCTCGTGTGCCGGGAGACCGAGAAGGAGGCGCGAGCGGTGGTCGACCAGATGCTGGAGATGGCTGATCGGCCCGCCGCGGAGAATTTCCTGCGCGAGTTCGGCATCGGCAGCGGCTCGCTCAGCGAGGAGATGCGCGAACTCGTCGACCGCGGCATCGTCGGCCTCGGTGGCCCGCAGTTCATCGGGACCCCCGACCAGGTCGCCGAGCAGCTCAAGGAGATCCACGACATCGGCGTCGAGGGCGTCGTGTTCGGGATGCTCGACTACCTCGAGGAGCTCCCGTACTTCGTCGAGCAGGTGCTTCCCCGCCTTGAGGAGATGGGCCTGAGGGAACCGTTCAAGCCCTGAACACCCCACCGCCCACCCGCTGACGCCCGGGATCGATGCGCTGGACAACCAGATCGCGGCCGGCGCCCACGCCGTGCACGCGGCAGGTCGATCACGTCAAGGACCAGAGGAGGTCGGTCTTGTTCACCGGAATCGGCTCACCTGTGAAGGGCACCGCATGCTCCGGGGAGCCTCGACGGCACACCGCCCCGGAAGGCCGGATGGTGGTCCGATGAGGATCGCGAACGTGGGAGGACGGCTGCACCTGCAGGAGCGGGACGTTCTGGTCGACGTCGCCGAGGCCAGCGAAGGTCGTTTCAGCTCAGATCCTCAAGCCGTTTACGCCCGATGGACCGAGTTCCGGGACTGGGCGGCGACACGGCCCGGCCCGGCATCGCTACCGGCCACGCCGGTGGATGTCGGTGCTCCCGTCCCGCGGCCTCGGCAGTGCCTGGCGGTCGGACTGAACTACGCCGACCACGCAGAGGAGAGCGGGCTGAAGCTCCCGGAGGAGCCGTTCGTCTTCCCGAAGTTCAGTTCATGCATAGCGGATCCGGGCTCGCCGCTCGTCCTGCCGAACTCGACCATCGACTGGGAGGTCGAACTGGTTGTGGTGATCGGTGCGATCGCACGCGACGTTTCGGAAGCCACGGTGTGGGACCGTGTGGCGGGCCTGACCATCGGACAGGACATCAGCGACCGGACTCTGCAGTTCGCGGGGCCGGCACCACAGCAGTTCGGACTCGCCAAGTCACTGCGGGGCTTCGGTCCACTGGGTCCGTGGTTGGTGACTCCGGACGAGCTCGCCGACCCGGATGACCTCGAGATCACCTGCCTGCTCAACGGCGAGGTCGTCCAGCAGTCCAGCACGAAGCACCTCATCTTCGACGTCAGGCGAGTGGTTTCCTATCTGTCGCGGCACCTGACGTTGCACCCCGGAGACGTGATCTTCACGGGCACGCCGTCCGGTGTCGGGTTCGGCAGAGATCCGCAGGTCTATCTCCGTCCGGGAGACGAGCTGCTGAGCCGGATCGAGGGATTGGGCGAACTGCGGACGGCCGTCCGCGGGAACGAGTGAGCGCCTCGTCGTCCTGCAGTGTGCGCCGGATCCGTCCGCAGGCACGTCTCCGAACCATTCGGTCTCGCCGCCCTACCCGTGTCCGTCGCACGGGACCTCGTAGCTACTCGTATGGAGAATTCGATGTCCGGACTCGATGTCCCGCTGACACCACTGCGCTTCATGGCGCGGGCAGCCGAGGTGCACCCCGACCGTGTGGCGGTCATCGATGGAGGACGTCGATGGACGTGGGCGGAGTTCCGCCAGGAGGTGGTGGCGTTCGCCCGGGCTCTGCGAGGGAGCGGGATCGGACCAGGCGACCGGGTCGCCTTTCTGGGCAGCAACTCTGCCGAATTGTTGGCCGCCCACTTCGCCGTGCCGCTCGCCTGCGCGGTGCTGGTGTGCGTCAACACCCGGCTGAGCCCGTCCGAGGTCGCCTACATCTGCCAGCACTCGGCGGCGTCGCTGCTGATCGGCGACGGTGATCTCCTCGACGGGCTGGATCTGGGCCACGACTTCCCCACGGTCCGCGAGGTCGTGGAGGTCCCCGACCAGAGCGGCGTGTACCACTCCGCGGCGAGCGCGGTCCGCTATTCCGACCTGCTGACCCGAGCGTCGGGCGAGGACCTCCCGTGGGAGGTGGACGACGAGACGCGGACCATCAGCATCAACTACACGTCAGGTACGACCGGTCGGCCGAAGGGTGTGGAGTACAGCCACCGCGGCGCTTACCTCAACTCACTCGCCGAGGTCCAGCATCAGCGGTTCGTCGACGGCAGCCGCTACCTGTGGACCCTCCCGATGTTCCACTGCAACGGGTGGTGCACGACATGGGCGCTCGCGGCGGTAGCGGGGACCCACCTCTGTATCCGAGCGGTTCGCGGTGCCGAGGTCTGGTCACTCATCGATTCGGAGGCGGTGACCCACCTCGCCGGTGCGCCGGTGGTGCTGACCACCCTGGCCGATGCGCCAGAGGCGCATCCGCTGGACCGCCCGCTGTCCGTGACGACGGCAGGGGCGCCCCCGAGCCCGACGATCATCGCGCGGATGCGGAAGCTGGGTGCCGAGGTCGTCCACGTCTACGGGCTGACCGAGACCTACGGCCCCTACTCGGTCGCCGAGGTCGGCGACGACTGGACGACTCGTCCCGAGGAGGAACAGGCCGAGTTGCTCGCTCGGCAAGGCGTCGGGATGCTCACCGCTGATCGCATGCGCGTGGTGCGCCGGGAGCGCGATGATGCCGGTGGGCTGGTCGACGTCAACCCCGACGGCATCGAGATGGGCGAGATCGTGATGCGGGGCAACACGGTCATGAAGGGGTATCACCGAGACCCCGCCGCCACCGAGGAGGCGTTCGCCGGGGGTTGGTTCCACTCGGGCGACCTCGGCGTGATGTTCCCGGACGGATACGTCAAGCTCCTCGACCGCGCCAAGGACATCGTCATCTCCGGTGGCGAGAACATCTCTACCGTGGAGGTCGAGCAGGCCCTGTTGAGCCATCCGGACGTGGCCGACGTTGCGGTCATCGGCGTTCCGGATGAGAGGTGGGGCGAGAGCCCCAAGGCGTATGTGGTCCTCGCCATGGGTGCGGAGACATCGTCGGAGGCGCTCATCGAGCACGTCCGGGGTCGGATCGCGCGGTACAAGGCGCCGCGCGAGGTGGAAATGGTCACCGGGCTGCCGCGGACCTCGACCGGGAAGATACGGAAGGGCGAGCTGCGCGAAGCGGCCGGGGGGACGAGCCCGAGGGCGGTTCAGGGCTGACAGCCCAGCGTGCCCCGGGGCCGGGCTCGGCAGATCGCACACCACCGACCGAGGTCCCGGCGACCCTTCGCCGATCGACTGGCGCCGGCGGGTCACACGCGCAATCACGCGAACGCATTCACGAGCTCTCCGGTCGTTACTTCACCTGTCTCCCGAGAGGAGCACTGATGACGAACGTCATTCCTGTTGAGCAGGACGCAGGTCGTCTCGTCGTGCTCGAGCAGATCGAGCAGCGCGTGCTGTGGCTCTCCACCGCGATCATCGACCACGCCAACCGTGTTCGGGCCAATCCGACCGGGCTCAAGGTCGGCGGGCACCAGGCGTCGTGCGCGTCGATGACCACGCTGATGACGACCCTGTTCTTCGAACACCTGCGCGCTGGGGACCGGGTGTCGGTCAAGCCCCATGCGTCACCGGTCCTGCACGCGATCAACTACCTGCTCGGCGACCTCGACGAGTCCTACCTGACCACGCTGCGGTCCTTCGGTGGACTGCAGTCCTACCCGTCGCGGTCGAAGGACCCCGACACCGTCGACTACTCCACCGGCTCGGTCGGCATCGGTGCTACCGCCCCGATCTGGGGCGCTCTGTCCCGCCGTTACGTCAACTCCCACCTCGGTGGCGCCGGCAGCGGTCGCCAGTACTCGCTCGTCGGTGACGCCGAACTGGACGAAGGCGCGGTGTGGGAGGCCATCCTCGACCCGATGGTCGGTGAGCTCGGTGAAGTCGTGTGGATCGTCGATCTCAACCGGCAGAGCCTGGACCGAGTCGTGCCGAACATCGGAGCGACGCGCCTGCAGGGGATGTTCGAGGCTGCGGGCTGGCAGGTGCTCACCGTCAAGTACGGCCGCCTGCTCCACGAGCTCTTCGAGCGGCCCGGGGGAAACGACCTGCGCCGCAGGATCGACGAAATGGCCAACCCGGAGTACCAGCGGCTGCTGCGCTGCACCCCGGCACAGCTACGCGAGCGGTTGCCGGACACGCCTGTCCTGACCGAGCTCGTCGCCACGCTGGACGACGACACGCTTCACGCGGCCGTCCGCAACCTCGGCGGCCACGACCTGCGGGCCGTCGGCGACGTGCTCGGCGCGATCGACGACGCTCGCCCCACGGTCATCTTTGCCTACACCGTCAAAGGGCGAGGACTGGCCAGCGAGGGACACCCGCAGAACCACTCCTCACTGCTGTCAGCCGAGCAGATCGCCGACCTCGCGCAGAGCTCCGGCATGTCGCTCGACGCACCCTGGCAGCGGTTCCCCGCCGACAGCGAGGCCGGCGAGGCCTGTGCTGCTGCCGCGGAGCGGCTGCGCAGGGACCAGATGTCACCAACCTCGGTCGGTGAACTCCCCGTCGACATCGGGCGCACCCCCTCGGGCACGGCCACCACGCAGGCGGCGCTGGGCCGAGCCCTGCTGGATCTGACCCGGTCCTCGCCCGAGGCCGCCAAGCGCGTCGTGACGCTGTGCCCGGACGTCTCGTCCTCGACGAACCTCGGGGGTTGGGTGAACAAGGTCGGCGTGTGGTCGCCCGATGAGCGGCGGAACTGGTTCGAGGATGATCCGGAAACCATTCTGCACTGGCGGGAGAAGCCCACGGGCCAGCATCTGGAGCTGGGCATCGCCGAGGGCAACCTGGTCGGGTTGCTCGGCGAGCTCGGTGCGACCTGGAGTCGGTGGGGGCAGCCGCTGCTGCCGATCGGGGTGCTCTACGACCCGTTCGTCGAGCGGGCGTTGGAGCCGTGGTCGTACGGCATCTACGCCGGTGGGCAGTCGATCCTCGTCGGCACCCCGTCGGGGGTGTCGCTGGCGCCCGAGGGCGGGGCACACCAGTCGATCACCACACCGTCGGTCGGACTGGAGCAGCCGGGCTGCGTCACCTACGAGCCCGCGTTCGCGATCGACACCGAGTGGACGTTGTTCGCCTCCCTGGCCCGCCTGGGCCGTCCGGACGGCAGCTCGGCGTACCTGCGTCTGTCCACCCGGCCGGTCGACCAGACCCTGGCCGCGGTGCCGACCGACGCGGCGGCACGCGAGCGGCGCCGTCGTCAGGTGGTGGCCGGCGCATACCCGATCCGACGCAGCCTCGAGCAGGCGCCCGCCGTGACCATCGCCGTGATGGGTGCGGTGCTCCCCGAGGCAATCGGCGCTGCGGAGCGGCTCGAGTCGCTCGGCACGGCCGTCGACGTGGTGTGCGTGACGAGCCCCGGACTCCTGTTCGACGCCGTGCTGGCCAGGTCCGGGCGCTCGGCCCGGTCCGCACATACGGACACCTGGGTCCTGGACACCGCATTCCCCGCACGTCGGGCCGCCCCTCTGGTGACCGTGCTCGACGGTCACCCACACACGCTGGCGTTCCTGGCCGGGATCAACTCTGTGCGCGCCACCCACCTCGGGGTCACCCGGTTCGGACAGTCCGGAGACCTCGAGTCCGTCTACCGCCACCACGGCCTCGATAGCGACGCCATCGTCGCGGCCGCCCTCGACCTTCTCTAACCCAGTCACCCGAGGAGCCCTTGCCGTTATGTCCGTCTCCGTCACCATGCCCGAGCTCGGGGAGAGCGTCACTGAAGGAACGGTGACGCGCTGGCTCAAGGACGTCGGCGACACGGTCGCGGTCGACGAGCCCTTGCTCGAGGTCTCGACCGACAAGGTCGACACCGAGATCCCCTCACCGGTGGCGGGCACAGTGCTCGAGCTGCTCGTCGGTGAGGACGAGGTAGTCGAGGTCGGCGGCCTGCTCGCGCATGTCGGCGAGGCGGGCGAGTCTTCCGACGTCGGAACGGAACCGGTGATCGATATGAAGCCCGCGCCGGCGGCCGCGCCCGCGGAAAGCACCGCCATTCAGCGGGCGCGTGCGGAATCGGCGCCTGCGGCGCCGGTCGCCCCGAAGCCGGTCGTCGAGCAGGCCGCGAAGCCGGCTCCGATCGAGGAGCCGCAGCAGGGTCCGGGCCGAGCTGGACGGTCGGCGTCGGCTGAGTTGGCAGGCACGCAGGTACCGATGTCGCGGCTGCGGCAGATCATCGCTTCGCGCATGACGGAGTCATTGAGCTTGTCGGCGCAGCTGACCACGGTCCAGGAGGTTGACCTCACCCGAATTGCCCGCTTGCGGGTCGCGGCGAAGGACGACTTCATCCGGCGCGAGGGCATCAAGCTGACGTTCCTGCCGTTCATCGCGAAGGCCGTGGTCGAGACGTTGGCGACCTTCCGTGCTTTCAACGCGTCGATCTCCGAGGACGGCAAGTCAGCGATCTATCACGACGCCGTCCACCTCGCCGTCGCCGTTGACACCCCACGGGGGCTGCTCGTCCCGGTCATACGGAACGCCCAGGAGCTGGGTGTTGTCGGGCTCGCCCGCCGTATCGCGGACGTTGCCGAGCGCACCCGCACGAACACCATCACGGCAGACGAACTCAGCGGCGGCACGTTCACGATCACCAACATCGGCAGCGTCGGTGCCTTGTTCGACACTCCGATCATCAACCAGCCCCAAGTTGCGATCCTGGCCACGGGAGCCGTCTACCGAACTCCTGCTGTGATCACCGGCCCGGACGGTGAGGACCAGATCGCCGTCCGCTCCCGCTGCTACCTTCCGATGACCTACGACCACCGTCTGGTCGACGGTGCCGACGCCGGCCGCTTCGTCAGCGCAGTCCGAGCCCGTCTGGAAGAGGGCGCTTTCGGCGAGGAGCTGGGCTTGTGAGCGCAGCGGACGAGGGCGCGTGCCGCGGCAAGGTCGGGGCAACCAAGCACGAGGTCATGACAGTCGTATCGGCAGACACCCGCTCGTGGTGTGCTCCGTCCGGTGAGGTCTCGGATGGGGCCGGGGCGGCCAAGGTGTTGCCGAGGATCCCGGCCTGATCGACTGGAGCTGGATGCGCTGACCACGAGCAGTCCGCGGCAGCTCAGTGGTTCCTTCGGAGCGTGTCGACGGGGCGGCATCCGTAACGGGCTCGGTACTGCTGACCGAAGCGACCCTGATGCAGGAAACCCCACCGCGTCGCGATGCTCGAGACGGTCGCTGACTCCGGGTCGTTCGAGGACAGCTCCTCGTGAACACGGGTGAGGCGCAGGTCGCGCACCACTGCCATGGGCGCAGAGGTGAGGTTCCGGCTGAAGGCGATCTGCAGTGAACGGGCCGAAACCCCGGCGGCGCTCGCGATGTCGGCCAGACCGATCGGCTCGGAGATGTTCTCGTGGATGAAATCGAGGGCGCGCTGCACCACTGCCGGCCGGGCGGATCGGGAGTCACCTCCGGCCAGCTCCTGAGAGTACCGATGCCGTGAGCTCAGCAGGAAACTCGCGATGACGAGGTTCTCGAACTGGCTTTCCAGGATGGGGCTCATCCGCCCGCCGAAGCGATCGATCTCGCCTGCGTAGTAGGCGATCGCCGACGCCAGCCGAGCTCCTGCCGGCGCCCGGAGATCGACCTCGGGGTGGAAGTCGACGGGCCCGGACACCGGCGCGCCCAGCAGGTTCGACAGATGGTCGTGCAGGGCCGGCGCCGGCATCTTGACTGCGAACTGGCCGGTGCTGGCCGGCCATTCGAGCCGCACCGAGTCGGCCGGCGTGAAGATCACAGCGCGGACGCCCGCCTCCGTCACCACGTACTTGCGCTGCCGATACAGGTACGCCGATGTCCCCCCGCTGACGGTGAGGTTGATCTGGTAGCAGTCCTCGAGGGTCGGCGCGTCGAGCCGCGCATCGGCTCCGAACGTGCAGAACCCCAGGGTCATGCTCCCGCTGACCGCGGCGTTCAGCACGAGGTCGAGCGGCTGATCCTCGGCGATGTCGAGCCGGTGCGGGTAGTAGAGCCGGCAGATGACATCCCTGGCCTCATCGAGGTCCTCCGTCACGCAGATCGGGGAACGGGCCAGGGGCATGCGCGAGGTGTCGGATGAGCTCGGCTCCAGCGCCCCTGTCGCACGCATCGGGTCGCCCCTCCCTCCAACTCGCCCCGGACACCGTCGTCAGACCTGGACGCCCGCACGGTAGCTCCCTGGCCCACCACGTCGCTATCCCCGTCGCGCAGCCGGGGCGCCGTTGCGCGAACGCAGCGATCGATCGTCGCCCCGCACGGTGGTGCCGAGCCCTCGCCATGGCTTCGACGCTACGGCTGAGGCGAATTCATTGCATCCACTGGTTTGGGCTCGTCGAAGACGTCAGTTCTGCTCACTCCGACCCCGCCCATGGATTCTGCGTCAACCCGTACTCTCGCCCCCTGATCGAACGTGCCCCATGCGCTCCTGCTTCGTACGCAGGTAGCGGACGTTGTGTGGCGAAGTACTGGTCGGGAGACCGACGCGGCCGAGGATCTCCAGGCCGTAACCATCAAGGCCGCCGTACTTGGCGGGGTTGTTCGTGATGAGCCGGAGCCGGGTGATGGCGAGATCGGCAAGGACCTGCGCACCTGTGCCGTACGAGCGGCTGTCGACCGGGAGCCCCTGCGCGGTGTTGGCGTCGACGGTGTCCAGGCCGGACTCCTGCAGCGCGTAGGCGCGAATCGTGTGTGCCAGGCCGATTCCGCGACCTTCGTGGCCGCGGAGGTAGACGACAGCGCCGGCCCCTTCGGTGACGATCGCACGAAGTGCCTGCTCGAGCTGTGCCCCGCAGTCGCAACGCAATGACCCGATGATGTCGCCTGTGAGGCATTCGCTGTGCACCCGGACCAGCGCGCCACGGTCTGTGTCGCCGGCGGCGGCGACGTCGCCGTAGACCAGGGCGAGATGTTCCGTATCGTCGATCTTCGATCGGTACGCAACCGCCCGGAAGTCCCCGAACACTGTCGGCATTGCCGAGGTGGCGACGGGCTCGACCAGTCGCTCGGTAGCTCGCCGGTATCGCACGAGGTCAGCGATCGCGAGGATCGGCAGGTCGTGCTCGGCGGCGAAGGTCCGCAGCAGTTCTCCTCGGGCCATCGACCCGTCCGCAGCGACGATTTCTCCGATCACTCCGACAGGTTCGTGCCCGGACAGGCGCAGGAGGTCGACTGCGGCCTCAGTGTGCCCCGCACGGACGAGGACGCCGCCGTCTCGGGCTCGAAGCGGGAAGACGTGTCCGGGTCGTCGCAGGTCTTCGGGCCGCGTGGCCGGATCCGCGAGAGCGCGGAGGCTGTTCGGCTGTGGCAGTAGCGGCCGGCAGGATCAGGTCACCCTCGTTCTCCCGGTCTGCGTCGTCGGTGACGACCACCATTCGTCCGGCCGCGAGCGCGGCGACGGCATACTTGTACATGCGCAACGTGCTGGGCCATTTCCCGTCCGGCATCGTCGTGATCACCGCGATCACGCCGGAAGGACCGGCCGGCTTCATGTGCCAGTCGTTCAGCTCCCTGTCGCTCGATCCGCCTCTGGTGTCCTTCGCGCCGGCACGCAGCTCGGCGACGTGGCCACGCATTCGGGAAGCAGGACGATTCTGTGTGAACATCCTGGCCGACGATCATGCAGAAATCAGCACTGCGTTCGCGCGCTCGGGCGTGTCGCATCCCTCGGCCCTGCTGATCTTGTTGAGATCGCCTCACTGCAGTCGTTTATTGGTATGCAGGTGGCCGAGGGCACGCGAGCGGTGTCGATCATGCGACCACCACGGTGGCCATCATCCCGGCGTCCTCGTGGTCGAGGATGTGGCAGTG
>NZ_JBHSIR010000006.1:0-323113 GCF_042653605.1 Pseudonocardia sp. GCM10023141 | reverse complement strand
GCCGCTGCAGGCGCTGAGTGCGACGGTCAGGGCGGCCATGGCACCGACGGCGGCGAGTCGCTGGATCTTACGCACGGGGTTCCTCCTCGAGCTCGGCCCGGGAGATCCGGACCAGTTGTGAAGACATTCGGTGGTTCTTGCCCAACGGTTCGGGCCGGTTCGGAAAAAGTTTCGGTTCACCCGATCAGGCGACCGAAAAAATGGTGGCGGGCCAGCCACTGGCACCGTCCGGGATCGGGTCGGCCCGCATTTCGGTCTGCGTCACGCCATTGCGGTCGGTGACCCGCGTCTGCACGGTGTGGCTACCCGGGGAAAGCGTGAAATCAGAACGCCACATGCGCCAGGTGTCGTAGTTGACCTCGGTGGCCAGCTCGGCGTCGCGCCACTGGCCGCCGTCCATCCGGACCTCGACCTTGCCGATGCCGGTGGGCTGCGACCAGGCGATCCCGGCCACCGTGACCTTGCCTGCCGGCACCGACGTGAAGCCCAGTGGCTTGTCGATGCGCGCCTGGGTCTTGATCGGCGCCTTCTCCGCCCAGCCCCGCTCGCGCCAGTAGCTCTGCTTCTGGCCGAACGTGGTGGCCTCGAGGTCGGCGACCCACTTGGTGGCGGAGACGTAGCCGTAGAGGCCGGGGACGACCATGCGCACCGGGAAGCCGTGCTCCGGTGGGAGCGCCTCCCCGTTCATCCCGATCGCCAGCAGCGCGCCCCGACCGGGCTCCATCAGCACGTCGAGCGGGGTGGTGGTGTACCAGCCGTCGATGCTCGTGGAGTAGATCTGGTCGGCCCCCGGCCGGACTCCCGCCTCCAGCAGGATGTCGCGCAGCTCGACGCCGATGAAGTTGGCGGTGGACACGAGGTCCCCGCCGACCGGGTTGGAGACACACGTCATCGTGATCGTCCGCTCGACGAGCTTGCGGGCGAGCAGGTCGTCGAAAGACAAGGTCACAGGGTTGTCGACCATGCCGTGGATGCGCAGCGACCAGTCCTGCGCGGTCTGGCTCGGGATCCGCAGCGCGATGTCGATCCGGTAGAAGTCGGCGTTGGGCGTCAGGAACGTCGGGGTGCCCGACTCGGGGAACGCGGCGCCGGCCGGGATGGCGGGAGCCCGCTCGGTCAGGGTGGCCCGCGCCAGTTGCGCCGTCACCGTGCGACGCGAGTCGGCGACACCGCCACCCCCGATCAGCAGCCCGCCACCGGTCGCGCCGAGCGACGCCACCGCGACCGCGGCCGACGACCCGATCAGGACCTTGCGGCGCGAGACCTGCCGCCCGGCCCCGTCGGTGGCGGGTGTGGCGTACGCGGTGAGCGCGAGGCGATGCAGGCCGATGAAGACGGCGGCGCCCACGACGACGGAGACCACGGGAGCGATCAGCTGGCTCGGCGCGAAGCCGGGAGCGATGATCACCGTCAGGATGCCGAGCGCGCCCATCGCGATGACGATGCCGAGCCCGCGGATCGCCCGTTGGCGAGACAGCAGGCCGGCCACGACGGCCACGATCGTGATGACCACGGCCATGCCGCTGAGCAGGATCGGCTTGTCCAGGGTACCGAAGGTGTGCTTCGCGAACTCGGTCAGGAACTGCGGGGAAAACCGGATCACCGTGTCGCCGACGGCCAGGAATGGCGACGATGACGGCGCGATCAGGGTGGCCACCAGATGCCCGAATCCGAGAGCGGCACCGACCGCCAGCACTCCGATCAGGGCCGCGACGCGGCGAGGTAGCTCGGCCGGCGCGGTATCCGGAGTGCGGGGTGGTGCGGCGATTGTGCTCACGATCAGCATTCGCGAAAAGTGTGCAGACGGTTCAGGTGGAAACGAGTCCGCTCGCCACGACCGGGCCCGGCCGGGCGGGTGCGGACCTGCCGGGTTCGAGCGAGATGGCATAGCCGAGGAAGTTCGGACCGGCGGCGGCACCGAGAGCGTGCACGCCCGCGTCACCGGCTTCCACGTCGAACGCGCCCAGCGGCTGCGGGTCGGCCGTGCTGATGCCCCAGAGCACGTACGTCGAGTTGCTCCGATCGTTGGGCGGCAGTCCGGACGTGACCACCGTGCGATCGGCAGCACTGCCGAGCACCGCGGCCGCCGGCATCCCGGCGCTGGTGGCGAGCGTCGCCTTGGCGGTGCCGGGCCGGATCACCTGCGCCACGACGTCGGCGAGCGCCTGCGACTGCGCGAGCTGCGTGCCGCGCTGCTGGTGCTCGTGGGTGGAGTACCCCGTCACGCCACCGGCCCCGAGCACGACCACCGCGAACACCGCGGCGATCAGCGCCCGCCGGCGGCGGTCGCGTGGCCTGACCGGACCAGGCCGATCGAGAGGAGGCACACGCTGGGGGAGCGGAACCGTGGCGGTGGTCCGTGTTGGCCCCACCCACTGGTTCGGAAGGTGGGCCTGCGGCGTCGCTGCGACGATCGCGCGCAGGTTCTCCCGCAGCGACTGCGGCGGGATCGCCGGGATCGCCGCGGAGGCCACGACGCCCAGCACCCGCTCGGCGCGGTCGATCGTCTCCTGGCAGGACGAGCATCCGGGACGGTGCAGCGCCAGCGCCAGTTCCTCGTCGGGTTCGAGTGCGTGCAACGCCCAGCCCACAGCCTGCACGGTCATCGGGCAGACCGGTCCGTTCGACGGTCTCAACGGGTGCCACCGGCGGCATTGCGATCAGGCCGTCGCACCACGTGCTGGTGACGGCCGGTGTCGGGACCCGCCGGCCGGACGCGCGAGGCTGCCGCCTGCGTCGGCGCCTCCGTCCGGGGCGGAGCCGGGTCCATCAGCTGGGTCGTCACACCCTGCTTTCGCGGCTGCGACGGGAACGGTTCAGCGGCACGCCGTGCAGTGATCTGCCACTGCCCCGGGATTCACCTGATCGGACTACAACCGTTGGGGGCCGGGTCCCGAATGCCTGGTTGTCAGGGCCGACCGCGGCCGACCGTCGAACGATGGAGCCCCATCTCGTGCACAGCCGGTCGCCACTGCCGGTGAGCAGCGGTGATGCAGACCTGCTGCAGTCCTGGCGAGACGATCCCGCCGCCGGTGCCGCGCTGGCCCGCCGCGCCCACATCGTGCTGCTCTGCAGTGCCGGCATGGGGCCGTCGGCGGTGGCGAGGGAGCTCGGCTGCTCGACACGGACGGTCACGACCTGGCGGGAGCGCTATCGCGCCGAAGGGCTCGACGGCCTCCGCGACGCGCCGCGCTCCGGCCGGCCGGCGACCGTCGACGCGGCCGCGGTGGTGCTGCGCACGCTGCAGCCACCCGGACCGGGAACGGCCCGCTGGTCGACGCGGTCGCTGGCCACCGAGCTCGGCATCAGCAACGTCGCGGTGGCCAACGTCTGGCGGCACTGGGGGATCCGGCCGGGAGCGGGTGGTCGGGTGTCCCTGCTGACCGAACCCGTGCTCGACGCACCGCTCGCCGCCATCGCCGGCCTGCACGTCGACGCCCTGGCCGGGCTGTTCGCCGTGCGGACCGGCCATGCACCCGCACCGCCCGGCGGAACCCGGCGGGTGGGGATCGGGGACCGGATCAGCACGGTCGCGGCCTCGGCCCGCGTCGGGGCGGGCGACCCGGCGGCGCTCGGCAGCTTCCTGGCAGCCCTCGACGACGCGCGCGCCGGTGGCCCGATCCGGCTCATCGCCGCGCCCGCCGTGCCGCAGCTGATCCGCTGGGCCGAGGGCCGCGACGGCGTCGCGCTGCACACCGCGACGACGCACCCGGCGTGGGAGCGGCTCGTGCGCGTGGCCTGCCTCGTGGTCGGTGTTGCGGGCGGCCCTGCCGTCGAGGCGGTGCGGACGGCGCTGTCGCTCTACCCAGGCACCGGGGCCTTCAGCTGGATCGCCGAGACCGCTGCGCCCCGCGAGGTCGCGCTCAGCGCGTCGGGGCGGCCGCGGTAGCGCCTGCGCACGCCGTGGCGCCTCCGTTGCAGGAAAGTCCGTCATGGCCTGCGGCCGCCATGAAAGAGGAGAACCGGGACCCTCCCGGGGTGCGCGAGCCGCACGCCACGGCCCTGTCGATGACGTTGCGGTGCGGCTCGCGCGGATCATGCTTGCCGAGGCGCACAGGAGGGCCCGGCGTGGGGCGCTGCGGTGCGGGTGGGGTGATCAACGCCCACTGGTTCGGTGTTGACCATGACCCAGTGGGCGTTGATCTTCGTGCCGGTGGTCGAGCGCGCACTGGCTCATGATCGAACCGGAACCGGTGGGCGTTGATCACTCGCCCGGCGCGGCGGGCTCTCGCAACGGGGCCGGCGCGGGGGTGTCGGGTGCGTTTCCCGGTAGGTCCCGCTGGTAGGCCGCGTTCGGATGGGGATTCTCCTGACAGCCACTTTGCTGCAACGAGGTTGCGGGAAAGTGGCTTTCCTGCAATGCGGCAGGGCCCCGGGCGCTACCGCTCGAGCGGGCTCGGCCGGGTGTCGAGCGGCGAGGGCTCGTCGGGATCGAGGTCGTCGAGCCCACTCGCGGCGCGCCGCCGCGCAAGTGCCCGGTCGTGGTGGCGGGCGAACTGGATGGCCACCTCGAACAGCACGGTGAGAGCCCCGGCGAGCGCGGTCATGGAGATGGGGTCCTGGCCGGGGGTGGCGATGGCGGCGAAGACGAACAGACCGAAGATCAGCCCGCGGCGGGAACTGCGCAGCTTCGCGTAGCTCAGCACGCCGATGCGGTTGAGCATGACGACGAGCAGCGGCAGCTCGAAGCTGACGCCGAAGATGAGCAGCAGCGCGATGACGAAGCCGAAGTACGCCTCCCCGGTCAGTGCCGTGACCTGGACGGTGCTCCCGATCGTCAGCAGGAACGCCAGGCCCTGGGAGACCACGAGATAGGCCAGCACCGCTCCGGTGACGAACAGCGTCGCGGCGGACAGGACGAACGCCAGCGCGTAGCGGCGCTCGTGGGCGTGCAGCCCCGGGGTGATGAACCGCCAGATCTGGTGCAGCCACAGCGGGCAGGCCAGCACGATGCCGGCGGTGGCTCCGACCTTGAGGCGCAGCGTGAACTGGTCGAACGGGCCGGTGCCGAGCAGGGTGCAGGAGCCGTCGGCAGTGAACACGGCACGCGACCCCGCGGGGATGGAGCAGTAGGGCTGCTTGAGGAGGTCGCCGAGGCTGGGCGCGCCGAACAGCGGAGTGGCGAACCAGACGTAGCCGACGACGGTGGTGACCGCGATCCCGATCAGGGCGATCGCCAGCCGGTTGCGCAGCTCGTAGAGGTGATCGATCAGGCTCATCGTGCCGTCGGGGTTGCCCCGACGGCGTCTCCGCGCTGCAACCGGTGCGAACGATGTGGGCATCCGATGCTCCTGACAGGACGTGCGGGGAGGGTGCTCGACGGCTCCGGAAACGGCGACAGCCGGGGCGGATTCACCCCGGCTGTCCCTGATCGCCTGTCCATGTCGCCTCGATCAGGAGAGACGTGCGCGGTCGATCAGGCGTTGTTGTCGCTGGTGTTGATCTCGCCGTTGACGCCCTTGGGGAAGAACCCGCCCGAGCTGACCTGGGCCGGGTTGAGGTAGGCGATGTTGAGCACCGAACCGGCCGAGCGCGAGTACGCGATGCCGTTCTCGTCGGTCGGCACGATGTTGCCGTTGCCGTCGGCGTCGACGATGCCCTGGTCGTCGTCGGTCTTGCCGTCGAGGCTGTCGCGCGCGTCGGAGATCGCGCCTGCCGGAACGCTGAGGCCCTTCGACAGCAGCACCGTGCGCACGAGGCCCGCGTGGTAGGCCTCGACCGCGAGGATCCCGGCAGCGGCCTCGAGGTAGGTCTTGTTCGAGATCAACGGGGCGGCGCCCTTGTACGCGGTGACGCCCACGTCCTCGAACACGAACGCGCCGAGCAGGAAGTTGTCCTCGTTGGCGAACGGGTCGAACGCCTCGCCCGGCTTGATCAGCCCGGCCGCGGTCGCGGCGGCGTTGAACGCGTCGGTGAGGTTGATCTCCGGGCGCGCCACCTTCGCGTCACCCAGCGCGGCGCGCAGGAAGTCGACGTGCGCGCGCTCGTCGCCTGCGATCTCCTCGGCGTACTGGCGGCCCAGCTTCGTCTCGAACTTCACCTTGTAGCCGCCGGTGACGGCGCCGCAGTCGCCGGTGCCGTCGATCTGGCTGTCCTTGAGCCCCTCGCCGAACACGCCACGCAGGTAGTACTCCGCCTCGAGGTACTCCAGGTTCAACGCGAAGTTCAGGATCGCGCCGTCACTGGGACCCTGCGCCGCCTCTTCCTTGTGGCCGTGCTGACCGGCGAACGCCGTGCCCGCACCCAGCCCGAGCGCACCCACGCCCGCCAGGCCCACACCGGTGATCCCGGCCGCCCGCAGGAAGCGGCGACGGTCCAGCGGATTCTCCGAACTGCGGTTGATCGCGTCCTTCACGAACCCTTTGTTGAACCCCTCGAACACGGAGAACTCCTCGAACTGGGTTTGCGTCGGCTACCGGCAGGCCGGAACCGTTCGCACCTGGGGAGCGGTCTCTGACGGACCGATGACGCGAATGCGCGCCACACTTCACCCAACGTCGTGTTCAGGTGTTCGATACTGGACCGGTCGGGCGATCCCCGGACTTCGTTCACGGATCCGTGAATTAATTCCGTAACCGCGGACCCGGTGTTCGCGCCCGGCTCGACGACTCTACGCTCCGCTGTGCAGAATGCGTTCCCGTTGTCCCCGGTGATAGCGAAAGGTGGCATCCGATGGGTGCATTGAGTCCGACCCACTGGCTGATCATTCTCGGCGTCGTGGTGGTGCTGTTCGGCGCGAAGCGACTGCCTGACGCGGCACGCAGCCTCGGTCGCTCGGCCCGGATCCTCAAGGCCGAGGTGCGGGAGACCGTTGCCGATGGCAAGGACGACACGGACGGCGACAGGCCCGCCACCCCGGGTGCCGCCGCCCCGAATCCCGTCACGTCAGCGCTCCCACAGGCGACGGACGCAGTGCCGCCGGTGCGCGCTGCCGCACCGGTTGCGGCCACCACCGGCGACTGACGCGATTCGCGATGTTCGATCTGAGCTTCGAGAAGCTGTTGGTGCTCGTCGTTGCGGCGTTGTTCATCCTGGGTCCGGAACGGCTGCCGGGCGCTGCTGCCTGGCTCGGCCAGACCGTCCGGAAGGTCAAGGAATTCGGTTCGGGTGCCCAGGAACAGATCCGTCGGGAACTCGGTCCGGAATTCGAGGAGATCAGCCGGCCGTTGGCCGAGTTGCGCGCGCCGTTGCAGGAATTGCGTGCACTGCGCGATCCGCGAGCGGCCGTGATGCGCCACCTCCTCGCCGATCCCGCCCCAGCTGTGCCCGCAACGGTGGTTCTCACGAAACCGGTCGCCATCGCCGCCTACGACAGCGATGCGACCTGAGCCGGTGCCCCGGGCCGATCGTCGGACCGGCCCCGGGCCCCGGCGCTCGTCAGGCGGTGACGGCGGCGAACCTGGCCTGTGCGTCGGCCCAGTTCACCGCGTTCCACCAGGCGTTGACGTAGTCGGCCTTGACGTTGCGGTACTGCAGGTAGAACGCGTGCTCCCACATGTCCAGCAGCACGATCGGCACGATCGTGGCGGGAATGTTCGCCTGCTGGTCGTAGAGCTGGAAGATCAGCAGCCGCTTGCCGAGCGGCTCCCACCCGAGCACCGACCAGCCCGAACCCTGGATCGCCAGCGCGTTGGCCTGGAACTGGCTGCGGAAGGCGTCGAACGAGCCGAACTGGTCGTCGATGGCGGCGGCGAGGTCTCCAGTGGGCTTGTCGCCGCCGTCGGGGGAGAGGTTGGTCCAGAAGATCGAGTGGTTGATGTGGCCGCCGAGGTGGAACGCCAGCGACTTCTCCAGCCCGTTGACGGTGCCGAACGAGCCGGCGGCACGGGCCTCGGCCAGCTGCTCCAGCGTGGTGTTGACGCCGGTGACGTAGGCCTGGTGGTGCTTGGAGTGGTGCAGCTCCATGATCTCCGGCGCGATGTGCGGCGCCAGCGCCGCGTAGTCGTAGGGCAGTCGGGCAGCGTGTAATCAGCCATGCGCTCAGCCTCGTAGCTGAACTGGACTTGAGGTCAACGGCGTTGTGACGGCGGCCATGGCCTCCGGCTGGTCGAACTGCGTGTGGTGCAGCTGCGCGTAGCGCCCATCGCGGGCCATGAGCTCGGTGTGGGTGCCGCGCTCCACGACCGTGCCGGCCTCGAGGACCAGGATCTGGTCGGCCGCGCGAATGGTGGACAGGCGGTGGGCGATGACGATGGCCGTGCGCCCGGAGAGAGCCTCGCCGAGTGCCTCCTGCACCGCGGCCTCCGATGTGGAGTCGAGGTGGGCCGTGGCCTCGTCGAGGATCACCACCCGTGGCTTCGCGAGCAGCAGTCGGGCGATCGTGAGCCGCTGGCGCTCACCACCGGAGAGGCGGTAGCCACGCTCGCCGACGATGGTGTCGAGCCCGTCGGACAGCGACGCCACGAGCCCGTCGAGGCGGGAGCGACGCAGCGCGTCCCAGATCTCCTCGTCGGATGCCTTCGGCGCGGCCAGCAGCAGGTTGGCGCGCACCGACTCGTGGAACAGGTGCCCGTCCTGGGTGACGAGCCCGAGCGCGCCGCGCATCGTGTCGAACGACAGGCCGCGCACGTCGACACCGCCGATGCGGACGGAGCCGGAGTCGGCGTCGTAGAGCCGCGGCAGCAGTTGCGCGATGGTGGACTTGCCGGCACCCGACGAGCCGACCAGCGCGATCATCTGGCCGGGCTCGGCTCGGAACGACACCCCGTGCAGCACCTCCTCGCCGCCGCGGGTGTCGAGCTGGGCGACCTCCTCCAGCGACGCCAGCGACACCTTGTCGGCAGCGGGGTAGCCGAAGCGGACGTCGTCGAACTCGACCGACAGCGCACCGTCGGGCAGCGGCAGCGGGGTGGCGGGCTCGGCGATGAGCGGCGTCAGATCGAGCACCTCGAACACGCGCTCGAAGCTGACCAGCGCCCCCATCACCTCGACGCGGGCGCTGGCCAGCGACGTGAGCGGGGCATAGAGGCGGGTGAGCAGCAGTGCCAGCGCGACGACGTCGCCCGCGGCCATGCCACCGGTGAGCGCCAGGTAGCCGCCGAGACCGTAGACGAGCGCCAGCGCCAGCGCCGAGACCAGCGTGAGCGACGAGACGAACACCCACTGCACCATCGCCGAACGCACCCCGATGTCGCGCACCCGGGTGGCGCGCGCGACGAACTCGCGCGTCTCCTCGTCGGGGCGCCCGAACAGCTTGACGAGCGTGGCGCCGGGCGCGGAGAAGCGCTCGGTCATCTGGGTGCCCATCCGGGCGTCCTGCTCGGCGGCCTCGCGCTGCAGCTGCGCCAGCCTGCGCCCGATGCGCCGCGCGGGCAGCACGAACACCGGTAGCAGCACCAGCGCCAGCAGCGTGACCTGCCAGGACAGGCTCAACATGACGGCCAGCGTGAGCGCCAGCGTGACGACGTTGCCGGCGACTCCCGACAGTGTGTCGCTGAACGCGCGCTGCGCGCCGATCACGTCGTTGTTGAGCCTGCTGACCAGAGCGCCGGTGCGGGTGCGGGTGAAGAACGCGACGGGCTGGCGCTGGACGTGGTCGAAGACCGCCGCGCGCAGGTCGAGGATCAGGCCCTCCCCGAGCGAGGCCGACAACCAGCGCGTGACGATCCCCAGGCCGGACTCGGCCACCGCGATGACCGCGATGAGCACTGCGATGCCGACGACGACCCCGACCGGTCCGTTGTTCACGATGGCGTCGACGACGCGCCCGGCCAGCACCGGCGTGGCCACCGCGAGACCGGCGCCCACGACGCTGAGCACCAGGAACGCCGCCAGTCGATGTCGATGGGGCCGCGCGAACCCCCCGATGCGACGCAGGGTGGCCATGGAGAACGGCCTGCGCTCCTCCTCGGCGTGCGCGGCCTGGTACATCGCGTGCCACGCCGTCATCTCCATGCTCATCCGCTTGCTCCCTCGCTCCACGCCGGCCGTACGGGGTAGACGGCTGCCGCCGTCGGAACTCATCGGTGCGTGCCGACGGAGTTCAGTCTCGCGGGCGGCACCGACAGTTCCGCTCGCTGGGCGCAACGTTAGGAGTTGAAGTGAACTTCAGGTCAAGGCGATGTTGTCGCCAGCGACGAGCGGGAACCCGGGAGCGGGCCGGATCGGTACGCCGTTCAGCGTGACGGTGGCTGTCGCGGGGATGTCCACGGAGCCCAGCGTCGACGCCCGGACGGTGGTGGACGTGCCGCTCGCCACCACCGTGACCTCCGGCGCCGGACGATCGCGGGCGCGGCGGTACTCGGTGGGCTCGTTGACGTTGAGCAGGGAGTCCAGAGCCGGGTCGGCCGCGGCGAGGTCCGGGTCGGCGAGCAGCGCCGCCTCGTCCAGGCGGAGCACCGCGACCTCGGCGAAGAGCATCGCCGGGCGCATCCGTCCCGCCGCCACCAGCGCCGCGACGCGCGGTGCGAGCGCCGTCCGGTACGCGGCGGCGAGCGGCTGGGCGAACCCCAGCGCCACGGGGAGTACGACATCCACATCGGACCCGAGTGCCCCCAGCACGCGGCGCACGAACGCCGGGTGCAGCAGCGGCATGTCGGTGGGGCAGACGAACGCGGCCTCCGCGCGTCCCGCGACGGCCGCGAGCCCGGTGGCGATGCCCTGCAACGGACCGCGACCCTCGACGGGGTCGGCCACCACCTCGACGCCGTCGGGAAGGTCGGGCAGTTCCTGCCCGGGTGCGCGGACGACCACCACCGGCCCGTCGAGGGAGCGCTGCAGCAGCGCCGCGGCCCGCCACAGGAGCGTGGATCCGTGCCACTCGAGGGCGGCCTTCGACGTGCCCATGCGGGAGGAGCGGCCACCGACCAGCACGATCCCAGCACTCACGCCGGTGATGGTAGGTGGCCTTCCTGGGCTTTCACCCGGGGTGTGTGCTTCGGCTCGAAGAGTTCGGGTCGTTGCCCGGCTTCCCGGACGGGTTCCTGGATGCAGGGTGTTCGCGGCTGCGCGGCTCGAACGGACATCTCGTTGCGGATGCTCGACGCGGTGAGCGGTGCCGGGTCGGCAGCTACAGGGCTCCTGAGGTGGCTGGACTGGTGGGTAGCCACAAGGTTCCATGAGGCTGCAGTGCCAGCGCGCCTGATCACGCCCGTTCGTCCGGTCTGGGAGCCTGTGCGCGTGACGGCGACGCGGGGGACGACACGGGGCTCGGCCATCGGGCAGGGTGTGACCTGGATGTCGCGATGGAGCCTGCGGCTGCTGCTGGTGGCAGCGGGGCTGGTGCTGATCGGCTGGCTGATCGGCGCACTGTGGTCGATCGTGTTCCCGGTGCTGCTGGCGGTCGTGCTCGCCACGCTGATGTGGCCACCGGCGGCCTGGCTGCTGCGCCACCGCTTCCCACCGCTGGCGGCCGCGGCCACCGTCCTGCTCAGCGGGATCGTGGTGCTGGCACTGCTGATCACCCTGATCACCACGTCGGTCTCGGGCAGCATCGGCCAGATCGTGCAGAGCGCCTCCGGCGGCATCGCCGCGATCCGCGACTGGCTGGCGGGGCCGCCGCTCAACCTCGCGCAGGGCCAGCTCGACGCGGTGTTGCAGCAGGTCACCGGGCAGCTGCAGCAGAGCATCAGCTCCATCGCCGCCGGGGTGCTCAGCGGTGTCGGTGGCATCGCGTCCGGTGTCATCACCCTCGTGTTGACGCTGGTGCTCGCGTTCCTGTTCGTCAAGGACGGGCCGCGGTTCCTGCCGTGGCTGCGCCGGGTCGTCGGCGACGGTGCGGGCGGGCACCTGGCCGAGGTGCTGCAGCGGATCTGGAAGACCGTGGGTGAGTTCATCCGCACCCAAGCCATCGTCAGCCTCGTCGACGCGGTCCTGATCGGTGGCGGCCTGCTGATCCTCGGGGTGCCGCTGGCGCTGCCGCTGGCCGTGCTGACGTTCCTCGGCGGGTTCATCCCGATCGTCGGCGCGATCGTGGCCGGCGCACTCGGAGTGCTCGTGGCGCTGGTGAGCAACGGGTTCACCACCGCGCTCATCGTGCTGGTGATCATCGTGATCGTGCAGCAGCTCGAGGGCAACGTGTTGCAGCCGATCCTGCAGGCCCGCAGCCTCGGCCTGCACGCCGCCGTGGTCCTGCTGGCGATCACCGCGGGTAGCACGCTCTACGGCATCGCGGGTGCGTTCCTCGCGGTCCCTGCGGCCGCGGCGGCCGCTGTGGTGCTGCGCTACATCGGCGAGCAGCTCGACGCGCGGACGGAGCCCCCAGCCGCGGAGGCGGCCCTCGAAGTGACCGAGGACGCCATTCCCTGATCGGTGGGCCCTACTCACGATCGGTGTGGTGGACGCGATCAGTAGGCTGCGGCGCGTCGCCGCCGTGGGGGTGGCCGTAGAGAGGCGTCCTGACGTGAGTGCAGTCGACGAGATCCTGTCCCAGATCCCGCTCGCCCAGCTGGCAGGCCAGCTCGGTGTCGATGAGCAGACCGCTGAACAGGCCACCCGCCAGGCGCTGCCGGCCCTGCTCGGCGGGATCCAGGCCAACACCGACGACCCGGGCGGCGCGTCGTCGTTCGCGCAGGCCGTGCAGCAGCACGACCCCAATCTGGTCAACGGCGGCGTCGACCTCGGCCAGGTCGACACCGCGGAGGGCCAGAAGATCGTCAGCCACGTGTTCGGGGCGAACCAGGGCCAGGTCGTCAACCAGCTCGGCGCGCTCGGCACCGGCGGCAACGACCTCATCGCCAAGCTGCTGCCGATCCTGGCCCCGATCGTGATGTCGTGGCTGGCCTCGAAGCTGACGGGCGGCGGCGCGGCCGCGGCCCCGGCCGGCGCGCCCGCGGGCGGCGGCGGCATCGGTGACGTGCTGGGCGGGCTGCTGGGCAGCGTGCTCGGCGGCGGTGGCGGCGGTGCCGCGGCCCCGGCCGGTGGAATCGACATCGGCAGCATCCTGGGCGGCCTGCTCGGCGGCGGCCGCAAGTGACCACCCCGTCGAGAACGACGTTGCCATGATCAACGAGCCCTTTCGATCATGACATCGTCGTTCTCGACGGACCCGTCGGCGCAGGGGAGCGGGCCGGTAGGGCAGGATTCCGTCCCGTGCGCGTCTATCTGGGATCCGACCATGCCGGCTTCGAGCTCAAGGCCCACCTGGTCGCTCATCTGACCGGGCTCGGTCACGAGGCGATCGACGTCGGCCCGATCCGCTACGACGCCGTCGACGACTACCCGCCGTTCTGCGTGGAGGCCGCGCGCCGGACGCTGGCCGACCCGGGCAGCCTGGGCATCGTGCTCGGCGGCTCCGGCAACGGCGAGCAGATCGCCGCCAACAAGGTGCCCGGCATCCGCGCCGCGCTCACCTGGAGCGTCGACACGGCCACGCTCGCGCGCCAGCACAACAACGCGCAGGTCGCCGGCATCGGGGCCCGCATGCACACCCTCGACGAGGCCGCCGAGATCGCCACCGCGTTCGTCACCACGCCGTTCTCCGACGAGCCGCGCCACCAGCGGCGCATCGACCTGCTCGACGCGTACGTGAGCACCGGGGTGCCGCCGACGCTCCCGGCCGACCAGATCCCCGGCTAGCCGTGCCGGAAGGTCACACGCTGCACCGGCTCGCGCGGCTGCACCAGCGCCGGTTCGGCAGGCAGCCGGTGCACGTGAGCAGTCCCCAGGGCCGCTTCGAGGCCGACGCCAAGCTGATCGACGGTCGCGTCCTGCGCCGCGCCGATGCGCACGGCAAGCACCTGTTCCACCACTACGAGCGCGATCTGATCGTGCACGTCCACCTCGGCCTCTACGGCACCTTCGACGACCAGCCGGTGCCGGTGCCGGAACCCCGCGGCCTCATCCGGATGCGGCTGGTGGGCGCCACCCACGTCGCCGACCTGCGCGGGCCCACCGCCTGCGAGCTGATCACCGGCGCCGAGGTGCGGGCCATCCGGAACCGGCTGGGCCCCGACCCGCTGCGCCGCGACGCCGACCCCGACCGCGCCTGGGCCCGGATCGGCCGCTCCCGGGCCCCGATCGCCACGCTGCTCATGGACCAGGCGGTGATCGCCGGCGTCGGCAACGTCTACCGCGCCGAGGTGCTGTTCCGCCACGGCATCGACCCGCAACTGCCCGGCCGTGCGCTGGTGCGCGAGCAGTGGGACGCCATCTGGGCCGATCTCGTCGTGCTGATGCGTGCCGGGGTGCGGGTCGGCCGGATCGACACGGTGGCCCCCGAACACGATCCGCGCCGCACCGGCCGCGCGCCCCGCAAGGACCGGCACGGCGGCGAGGTCTACGCCTACCGTCGCGCCGGCATGCCGTGCCTGGTCTGCGGCACGCCGATCGCGCACGCCGAGCACGCGGCCCGCAACCTGTTCTGGTGTCCCACCTGCCAGCCCGCCGTGAGCGCCTGACGGTCGCGGGCACCTACCGGACGATCACCGGCAACCGCACCAGCTTGTTCATCAGCAACCCGACCTCCCTGGTCGGCTCGTCGCCGGTGGCGAGCCTCAGCTCGGGGAACCGTCCGAACAGGGAGCTGAGCGCGATCCGGCCCTCCAGCCGGGCCAGCGGGGCGCCGATGCAGTGGTGGATGCCGTGCCCGAACGCGAGGTGCGAGCTCGCGTCGCGGGTGATGTCGAGCAGGTCCGGGTCCGGGTACCGCACGGGGTCGCGGTTGGCTGCCAGCAGCGCCGTGACGATCACGTCACCGGCCGGGATCGTGACGTCCCCGACGCGCACGGGCGCCGCCGTCTCCCAGGGGATCGCCACCTGCAGCGGCCCGTCGAAGCGCAACAGCTCGTTGACAGCGGCCGGCCACCGGTGCGGCTCGGCCCGCAGCAGCGCGAGCTGGTCGGGGTGGGTCAGCAGGGCGTGGGTGCCGGCGCAGATCAGGTTCACCGTGGTCTCGTGGCCCGCGGTGAGCAGCAGGAACACCATGGAGCTGAGCTCGTCGGCGCTGAGCCGGTCGCCACCGTCCTGCACGGCGATGAGGTCTGACAGCAGGTCGTCCGCCGGGGCGGCGCGCTTCTCCGCGATCAGCTCCCGCACGTAGCCGACCATCTCGATGGCGGCCCGGCCCCAGGCGTCGAGCCCGTGCAGCGCCCCGTTGGTGACGATCGACGACGAGCGCCGGAAGTCGTCGCGGCGCAGTTCCGGGATGCCCAGCAGCTCGGCGATCACGGTGATCGGCAGCGGGTAGGCGAACCCGGCGACCAGGTCGACGGGGCCGGGGCCGGCAGCCTCGAGACCGTCGAGCAGCGCGTCGGTGATCTCCTGGATCCGGGGTGCGAGCGCCTCGGTCCGCCGCGCCGTGAACGCCGCCGAGACCAGCCGTCGCAGCCGCGTGTGGTCGGGCGGGTTGGCGCCGAGCAGGTGCGTGTTCATCGCGGCGGCGACCTCGGGTGAGACGGCATCGAGGAACGGCGCCCCACCCTTGACGACGTCGGGGTGCGCGAGCAGGGCGCGCGTCTCCGCGTAACCGGTGGACACCCAGGCCCGCACACCGGTGAACAGGTCCACCTGCTGCACGGGCCCGGTGGTGGCGAGCTCGGCGAAGGCGGCGTGGCGGGCAGGTCCGGTGATCTCGGTGAACGGCGACGGATCCGTTCGGCGTGCGGTGCTCATGATCTCGACGATAGGCGTTGCCGCCCTCTGGTTCGGGTGCCGCAGCGGTCGGCTCCGGACGTCAGAAGCTGCCGCCGGCGTCCCCGCCGCCGCCGAAATCGCCGCCGCCCCAGTCCCCGCCCCCGCCGCCCCAGTCGCCACCGACGTCGCCCGATCCGGGATCGCCGCCGCCCCAGTCCCCGCCACTGTCTCCGGCGCCGCTGTCTCCCCAGCCGCTGTCGCCCCAGCCCCCGTCGTAGCCGGACATCCCGTCGGCGTAGGCGACGCCTGCCATCCCGGAGAACATCGAGCTGAACAGCAGCGCGGAGCCGACGCCCCACGCTCCCGCGACGAGCGCGGACTGCCACCACGGCTCGGAGTACCAGCCCTGTGGCACCGGCCGCCCGGCGACCGTGCCACCCGGGTAGTAGTGCTGGTTGCGGTCCGACGGCGACGGCGACGCGCTGTAGGAGTGGCCCTCCACCTGCACGTCCCGCGCCTCGGTGACGGCGCCGGCACGCTCCTGGCCGGGCAGCGGCGGCAGCTCCGGGCCGGGGTCGATGCCCATCGCCGTGCGGGCGGCCCGTACGTAGTAGAGGCCCTCGTAGGCCGTCTCGGTGACCTGGCGGGCCTGCGCGACGCTGCGCGCCTGGTCCATCTGCGACCCGGCGGCCGTGTAGCGCTCCGCGGCGTCGGCGATCGCCTGCCGGGACGCGTCATCGGTGCCGGTGAGGCTGAGCACCTGCCCGCCGAGCCGCTCCACCCACCGGCGGGCCTCCGACCGGGCATCGTCGAGCTCGCGGGCCCGTGCCGCGGCGCGTTGGCGCATGAGCCAGACCACCCCTGCAACGATGATCAGCACCACGAGGACCGTGACTATCGTCCCGACCACGTCCACCACTCCCCATCAGGTCGTCCACCAGGACAACGGGCACGCAACGGGCATCGTTCCGCACTGGGCCCTACCCTGCACCTGTGGCCGACCCCAAGCCGATCGAGTGCTGGATGACCGACATGGACGGTGTGCTCGTCCATGAGGGACGACTGATCCCCGGCGCCGACACGTTCATCGCCAAGCTGCGAGCGGCGGGCACCCCGTTCCTCGTGCTCACCAACAACTCGATCTACACCCCGCGTGACCTGCAGTTCCGCCTGCGCACCACCGGTATCGACGTGCCGGAGGAGGCGATCTGGACGTCCGCGCTGGCCACCGCCACGTTCCTCGACGGCCAGCGCCCTCGGGGCAGCGCGTACGTGGTGGGCGAGGCCGGGCTCACCACGGCGTTGCACGAGATCGGGTACGTCCTCACCGACACCGCGCCCGACTACGTGGTGCTGGGCGAGACCCGCACCTACTCCTTCGAGGCCGTCACCACGGCGATCCGGCTGATCCTCGACGGCGCCCGGTTCGTGGCCACCAACCCCGACGCGGTCGGCCCGTCCAGCGACGGCGTGCTGCCCGCCACCGGTGCGGTGGCGGCACTGATCACGCGTGCCACCGGCGTCGATCCGTACTTCGTCGGCAAGCCGAACCCGTTGATGATGCGCGCCGCCCTCAACCGGTTGCAGGCCCATTCCGAGACCACCGCGATGATCGGGGACCGGATGGATACCGACATCGTGGCCGGTCTGGAGGCCGGGATGCGCACGGTGCTGGTGCTCACCGGGATCACGACGGCGGGGGAGGTGGATCGCTTCCCGTTCCGCCCGCACCGCGTCATCGACTCGATCGCGGACCTCGTCGCCGAACTCTGAGCCGGCCGGATCGGCTCGGGACCGGACGAGATGCCGGGTCCACGCCGGCTGGCACGGCCGACGTGGACCCGAGGCCGGTCGAGGGAGGGGGTTGACCGGCCGGGGGCGTCTCGTCCCCCCGCGGGGTTCACTCGATAGTGGAGCCCCCACCGTTACCCGGGGATTCTCTCGCTGATCACCCGCGCGTCAGAGCCGCCGTCGACGGCATCCGGCGAAATGACAGTGCTGTGATTTACCGTGGCGGTATGGAGACCACGAGCACGAGCACCACCGGCTGGTGGAACTGCGCCGAATGCGACGTCGACCTCGAACTGGTCGAGTCCGACGTCACCGGATTCGCGGTGGACTGCCCGGACTGCGGCCAGACGATGGCCCAGTGGCGCGATGGTATCCCGGATCACCTCAGAATGACCGGATGATCGAGATTCGCGGGGCCCGGCCCGACGACGACGCCGCGCTGGTGGCCATCGACGAGGCCACCTGGAGCGAGGCCACCACCCCGGCGCCGCGCCAGACCGGGCCGTGGGCCTTCCTCGACCGCTTCCCGCTGGAGAACGTGCTGGTCGGCACCATCGACGGGGTGGTGGCGGGCTACGCCCTGGTCAGCAACCCCCTGCCGGTGCCGTCGCACGCCCACGTCCTGCAGCTCAACGGCCTCGCCGTGGGACCGGGGTTCACCGGCCACGGCCTGGGCCGGGCGCTGGTGGAGGCGGCTGTCGCGACCGCGACCGAACGGGGCGCTCGCAAGATCACGCTGCGGGTGCTGGGCTCCAACGCGGTGGCCCGGCACCTCTACGCGTCGTGCGGGTTCGTCGAGGAGGGTGTGCTGCAGGAGGAGTTCCTGCTGGGCGGCGCCTACGTCGACGACGTGTTCATGGCGCGCCGGCTCGTGCCGGCGGGCAGCTCCAGCGCGTAGGTCCGGCCGAGCAGTTCGGGGCCGAACTCGGTGAAGGGCTCCTCGGCGACGAGCCGGAAGCCCGCGGCCCGGTAGATGCGCTGCGCGGTCTCGAGCACGTCGGTCGTCCAGAGCTGCATGCGGCGGTAGCCCGCGTCGACGGCGAACCCGACGCAGGTCTCCACCAGCCGCCGCCCCAGACCGTGGCCGCGGGCCGCCGGGTCGAGCAGCAGCACCCGCAGGTGGGCGGTGTCCGGCTCGCCCGCCGTGCACGCCACCGAACCGACGCGCCTGCCGCCCACCTCGGCGATCCACGCCGCCTCCCGCGTCGTGTCGTGGCCGGCGGCGAAGTCGGCGACGAAGCGCGCCACGTGCGCTTCGAACGCGGGGCTCCAGCCGTACTCCGCGGTGTAGTGCTCGCCGTGGGCCATCACGACCCAGCCGAGGTCGCCGGGCCTGCCGAGCGGCCGGATCACTGCGTCCGACACGGTGCACCTCCGAGAACGATCACTGAAACACTTGTTTCAGTGCAGAATGGCCGGGTGCCCGACGCATCGCAACCAGGTTCCGCGCGCCGGACGCAGCTGCTCGAGCTCGCCTACGCCCACGTGCTGCGCCACGGACTGCTCGACATGTCGCTGCGCCCGCTCGCCGAGGCCGTCGGATCGAGTCCGCGCGTGCTGCTGTACCTGTTCGGGTCCAAGGACGGGCTGGTCCAGGCGGTGATCGAGCGTGCACGCGTCGACGAGCTGGCGCTGCTCGACGCCATCCCGCGTGGTGCCGGACTCGCGGCGGTGGGTCGGGCGATCTGGGGCTGGCTCGCCGACCCGGAGCACCGGGACCTGCTGCGGCTGTGGGTCGAGGGGTACGCGCGCTCGCTCGTCGAGCCGGTGGGTGCGTGGGCCGGCTACGCCGCCGGCAGCGTCGAGAGCTGGCTCCGCATCCTCGTGGACGTGCAGGACGACCCGGTCGCGGGGACGGCCGTGCTGGCACTGCTGCGCGGCGCCCTGCTCGACCTGCTGGCCACCGGCGACGTCGCTCGCACCACCGCCGCCGTCCACGCCCAGCTGGCGCGCGTTGCGCAACCGGATGGGGAAGTGGTGCACTGAGCACATGACCGCCTCGTCCGCGCCTCGGCACACGTTCTGCGTGTGCCTGCTCGCGATGGACCAGCTCTCGGTCGACGACCGGCTCTGTCGGCCGCTCGCGCGCACCCGCTGACCTCGTCCGAGGTGACCGGGGCGCTACCGAGCCCCCCGCCCCCGGTTCCTGAGGACAGGTTCATGAGCACTGCATCTCCACTGTCGCGCCCCACCTGGCTGCGCAGGCTGCTGGCCCGCATCGCCGCCGCCGTCGCCGCGGCGCACGCGGGCTCGGTGCCGTTCTAACTGGTCTCGGCCGCACCCCGCTGGACGGTTTGCCGCCCCGAATAAATGACCGTACATTGCCGGGCGGAGACCACGTGTCGAGATGATGCCGAGGGAGGCGCCGTGCTGCTTGCCGCCGCCGGGGTCGGCCTGCTGATCGGCATTGATCGGCGCGTTCGGCGGGGGCGGAGGCGTGCTCACCGTTCCGGTGCTGGTCTACCTGCTCGGCCGGAGCGCGCAGGGCGCCACCACGGGCAGCCTCGTGATCGTCGGGGTGACGGCCGTGGTCGGCACTGCGGTGCGCGCCGTCGCCGGGGACGTGCGGTGGCGGGTGGGGCTGGCGTTCGGCGCGGCCGGCATCCCGGCCGCATGGTTGGGCAGCCTGGCCAACCGGCACGTCCCGTAGCCGGTCCTGCTGCTGGCGTTCGCAGGCGTCGCGGTGCTGGCCGCGGTACGCGCCACGGCCGCGGTGCTGGTCGTGAAGGTCGTCGGGCTGGGCATGCTGATCGGCTTCCGCACCGGTTTCCTCGGCGTCGGAGGCGGCTTCCTGGCTGTTCCCGCGCTGGTCATCGCGCTGCGACTGCCCATGGCCGGCGCGATCGGCACGTCGTTGCTGGTCATCGCACTCAACTCGACGGCAGGGCTGGCCGACCGCTTCTCCGGCCCGGTGCTCGCCACGGCGTTCTCCGGGATGCTGCTGGCGGTCGGGGCCGTGGTAGCGGTGGAGAGCGTGCTCGCACTCAGCGGCTGACCGCCCGCGAGCAGGCGATCGGCGCCGCCACCACCAGGCACGTCACGGCGACGAGCCCGACCTGCGGCCAGCCGTAGGCGCTCCAGTTCACGACGCCGAGCGTCGAACCCGCAGCGATCCCGAGGAACCGGGTGCTGAAGTAGAGCGTGTTGAGCCTGCTGTGCAGGGCACCGTCGCGGGCGAACAGCATCGTCTGGTTCACGACCTGGTTGCTCCACACCCCGACGTCGAGCAGCACCGTGCCGACCACCAGCCACCCGAGCTCGCGATGACCCAACGCCAGCGCCGCCCAGCCGGCCACGGCGATCGCCAGCACGATCGCCAGTGTGGA
Source organism: Pseudonocardia sp. GCM10023141 (assembly GCF_042653605.1). Lineage (NCBI taxonomy): Bacteria > Bacillati > Actinomycetota > Actinomycetes > Pseudonocardiales > Pseudonocardiaceae > Pseudonocardia > Pseudonocardia sp. GCM10023141. The sequence continues at coordinate 302,486 of NZ_JBHSIR010000006.1, read as the reverse complement.
GCGACCCCCGATCCGGTCGGCCAGCCTGCCGGCCGGCGGGGACGTCAGCGCCCTGGCAGCAGCGACGGCATGCTGGCCAGCACCGCCAGCGCCGCGGTGAGCAGCGCGGATGCCACGAACACCACCCGCCACCCAACATTTCCCCAGGATTCCGGAGTAGGCGCGTGAGGCCAGCAGGCCGACGAGCAGGCCGGCCTGGACGGTCCCGACCACCCGACCCCGCCGGGTGCCGCCCGCCAGCGCGACGCGCATGGGGATCACGATCTGGGGGAGGGCGCGAGCAGCCCGACCACGAAGCCGGCCATGGCCAGCAGGGCGACCGGTAGGGCAACTCCGGGCCCCACGTCGTGCCGACCACGGACCCTGGTCGGGGTGGCGGGATTCGAACCCACGGCCCCTCGCTCCCAAAGCTGCGGCAAGCCGTGTGGAGCGGTGCGGGACAGGCGTCTGACCAGTGCCGGATGGTGATCACGACTGTCCACGGCGGTCACTGGAGGAGACCGTTGCTACACGGTTGCTACAGGCACCCGCAGCCGGGACCGCGCATTCCGGCTGGCAGCTCGCAAAATCGGCATGATCTTGCAGTCAGGTTGCCGCCTTCATGGTCAGAGAGGCGTGCGGTGTTGCTTGACCAGGTTGGACGTCGTGAATGTTGGTGACTCTTGGACGGTCTAAGGTGTAGCAGTGCCCCCGGTAGTGCCTCCAATAGTGCCCTCGCAACTCCCGCCTGATTTCTGGACATGGCTCGTCACGGGAAATGCCCCCGGCTACACTGCGGGATTAATAGCGGCGTTCGCTCTCTTCTTTGCGATCCGTTCTTCCAATGCCTCGCGCCGTAGTGCCAAAATCGCTCAGACTCAATTGACGCGCCTCGAAGAGGAGCGTGAACGTGAACAAGCTGACCTCTTTCACGCTTGGGAGGTGGCGATTCATCCGGTCCGGATGCTTTCGGACGGTCCAGTTCTGCCGGGAGAGCCGCCGAGTCACTATGACCATGTCTATAATATTCGTTTCTCGATTCTGAATCAGAGTAAGCTGCCAGTGTATGCAGTCGTGCCATATTTGAGGCTTGATAGTCAGGGGGACGATTCTCCACGATATGCATTCGGCAAGATCCTTCATGTGCCACCTACCACTGAAGGTCCAATTATCTACAGTGTAACAACCGTCTTTCCTCATGTGGTAATTCCAGCCTCTACTACCTTTGGATTTCTGTTTGAAGACACTAGGCATCGACTATGGGAAAGAGACTCTATGGGAACGAGTCGAAAGTTCGACTCTGAGGCCGGAAAACGGATTGCTGCCGAGGCTCTGCAAGCGTCGAGCCAAGCGGCCGACTCTATCGTCTGGAAGCGGCGTGATCGGGAAAACCTATTTAACCCTCGACCTCTCTAGCGCTGCGGCGAGGCCTTGTCCGTTCACATCTCGCGACAACGCTCCGAATCATGCACCCTGGCCCATTCCCGCGGTCCTGGCCAGCACTTGGCGGGACTGGGCGGCGTCAACCCGGAACTCCCGATCCCGCTACCCGGCCACGACGGAGCTGGGTCCATGCATGCTCGACGACACCACTGGCGGGATCGGGACGCGTAGCGGGGTTGACGCTGTTCGGGCACGCTAAGACGATCTGCGGCCAGCGGGGATGACCCCACTCGCCTCACGCCCACCCACCGGCGCGTAGCCGGCGGTCCATAGGTTCGCCCCCGCCCAGAGGCCGTCAGGCCGGAGGGTCAGGGGGCGATTGCCGTTCGGCCGCAGTCCGGTCCGTGCCCGGCAGGGCGCGGCTTGAAGACGTATAGAAAGTCCTCACCGCATCTACGTGAGATCACGGCGTGACCCTGGAAACGATCTTGGCCCCGCTGCACGCGACTTCGCCAATCCGCCTCGCAGGTGCCTCGTGCGTGGTAAAATTGAGGCGTGCGTGGTGCTGGTGATGAAATGCGTATCGGGGAACGTATTGCGTTCTACCGTGGTCGTCGTGGAATCAGTCAGCGCATGCTTGCCGATCTCGTGGGTAGGTCCGAGGATTGGGTCAGCAAGGTAGAGCGCGGTGTCCGCGATATTCGTCGTGTAGACATCGTGACGGAAGTGGCTCGCGCACTTCGTGTCGAACTCGGTGATCTGCTCGGTCAACCGGTCCTTGTCGAGGATGACCAGGACGACGACGACATCCCCGCGATCCGTGACGCGTTGATGACGCCACGGCGGCTCTCCCGGACGCTGTTCCAGCAACCACCGGCGCGTCCTCCGCTCCCGACGGATCGTGCAGCTCGGCTCGTTGAGCACGCTTGGACGAACTACCAACAGGGCCGTCTTGGTCTCGTCATCGCAGAGCTTCCACGCCTGATCTCATCAGCGCAGGACTTGGAAGACGCCGCAACGACTGACACGCGTGGGGGATGGGCGGTTTCTGCTCGCACGCACCACCTGGCGGCAACGACCCTGAGCAAGGTCGGTGAGTCGGATCTGGCTTGGATCGCTGCGGAACGCGCCATGCACGCCGCTGATCAGGCGGACGACCCACTTGTGCTCGCGTCAGCTGCTCGGGCAGCAACACATGCCCTCCTGGCTTCGGGGCGCTTCAACGACGCCGTAGAGCTCGGAAACACCGCTGCGGAATGGATGCGCCCGCACCTCGCGAACAACGATCCGGCGGCATTGAGCCTGTTGGGGATGCTGCGACTGAGGACGGCCGTCGCTGCTGCGAGACGACACGATCGCGCCGCGACCACCGAACTAATCAGCCGCGCCACCCGCGCCGCAGCCCTGCTCGGTCATGACGGCAACTATTGGCAGACCGGATTCGGCCCTACCAACGTCGAGCTGCACCGCCTCTCCACGCTGCTGGACCTCGGCGATGTCGACTACGTCGCTCGACACGGGCAGGAAGTAACTGCTCCGAACCTCCCTGCCGAACGACAGGTCTCGCACATGATCGACGTCGCCCGCGCCCTGAGCCTGATCGCGCAGGACGGCGACGCGACACAGCTGCTGCGTGAAGCTGAGGACATGGCGCCTCAGCTCGTACGCCACAATCCCGTCGTGCGCGAGACGGTCAAGACGATGTACCGGAGAGCTGCCGGTAGTGGTCAGAGTTCGTCGTCCGTGCTGGGTGGGCTCGCGGAGCGATGCCGAGCGATTCGATGACGAGCACCGCCCACACTCTCGGGCTCGTCTGCTCGGCATCGGGTGGAATCGAGTTCGTGCGAACGGAGTTGGTCGAGCCGTTCATCGCCGAAGGCTGGCAAGTGGCCGTCACGCTGACGCCCACAGCCGGCGCCTGGCTGGACGCCTCCGGAGAAGGCGATCGGCTCGAGAAGGTGACCGGCTTCCCGGTCCGCGTTGAGCCACGCATGCCCGGCGAGACGAGCCCTCACCCGCCCGTCACCTGCTACGCCGTTGTACCGGCCTCGGCGAACATGGTTGCCAAGCTTGCTCTCGGCATCGCTGACAACCAGGCCTTGACGATGCTCGGCGAAGCACTCGGCACGCGGGGTCTCCCGGTCGTCATCTTTCCGAGGATCAATGCCGCGCACGCACGGCAACCAGCGTGGGAGTCTCACATCGCCGGGCTCCGCCGCGTCGGTGCCGACTTGATCTATGGGGATGATGTGTGGCAGCTTCATGAGCCGCGCAGCGCACCTGGCCGTGATCTGCCATGGGCAACGATCCGCGAAAGGATCAAGGTAGCGGCCAACAGCCTCTGACCTGCGAAGACAAAGGGACCCGGACAGTTTGTCCGGGTCCTTCTGCGTTCCCGGGCGTCAACTTGTACTGCACATCCGATCGGATGCGCATCCTGCAAGTTGATCCTCTGAGGAGCACAGCAGTCATGGATCTCATCATCGACACCTCGTCCACGGACTTTCAGGCTTGCGGCCCGTTCGAGCCGCGTCTGGACAAGGAGGGTGTTCACCGTCGGGACAAGCAGGGTGGCACGAACCTGCCGCTGTTTGCTGGGAAGCTCGTCGCCTGGGCCGACTCCGACGCGGAGACGATTCTGGTCACTGTGGCAGCTGTTGAGCCGCCGAAGGTGACACAGGGTCAGCGCGTTTCGGTGGAGCGTCTCCAGGCGATGCCGTGGGTTCAGAACGGCAATGCACGTGTGGCGTACCGCGCCAAGTCCGTCGTCCCGATCAACGGCGCCAAGCCTTCGCCGTCTGCGAACTGATCACGTCCGCACCGACCATCGACCGAGTGAAAGGAGAGTTGGTATGTCCGAATCCAACGGTAAGGCCGCGACCATCCCGCAGCCCGCCAACGACGCGAAGGAACGCCGTTCCCAGCTCGACACCACCAAGGTGTGGCGCACCATCGAGCGTTCGCTGAACGACATCGCATGGGAAGCCGCCATGCAGGCCGGACAGTTTCTGCTGGCCGCCGACATCGTGAGTGATGGCACTGCCGTCCGCTACGGCCGTCTGGTCGATGCCACGGAGTGCATGGAGATCGCCATGACCTACCTGGGTCAGCTCAAGTCAGCGGTGGCATTCCGCCTGGCTATCGAGGACGAGCAGAACATCGGCTTCTGATCCTCAGCACGTGAACGTCAGGGGTGGACACGGGACCGCCGGTTTCCCGACCTTGAACGGCCCCGCGTCCGCCTCTGTCACCTCACCCCACTGGTAATGAGTGAGAGGAACCAATCATGGCACGCACGTCACGTCCGCGTACCGGCACATTCGGCCGGTCCTCCCGCCGTACAGGCACGGTGGAGTTCTTCACCCGCCCGGAGTCCAACCCCGTCCTGCGGGTTCTCGGGTTCCTGATCCGCATGCGTGCGGAGTTGACCCTCATCGCAGTCATCATCACCGCGATCGTGATGCTCCGGCCTCATGTCGGCCCGGACGCCACGCTCTGGATCATCGGCGGCACCACGGCCGTCATCGTGATCGTCCCGGCCTCGCGCCGGTTCACTCAACGCCGACTGTGGTGTGTCACCACCCGGCATCGCATCAGGGCCGCGTTCGCGCAAACCCGCACCATGACCCACAACGGCCGGATGCCGTTCCTGCTGTGGTCACGCCCATCCCCGGTCGGGGAACGCGTCCGAGTGTGGCTCCCGGCAGGGATGTCGGTCAAGGACATCGAGAACGTCACCGCTGAGCTGGCCACCGCCTGCTGGGCCCGTGATGTCCGCGTCCACCCCAACCGCGCGCAAGCCGCGCTCGTGATCATCGAGATCGTCCGCCGCGACCCGCTGTCCACCTCCGCGCTGATCACGCCTTCGGTCATCCACGGGCTGGCCCTGGACCCCGACGACTTCATCGACGACGGCACCGTCGTCCCGCTGCCCAGCCGCAACACCGTCGCCCACCCTGCCCAGGCGGCAGCACCGGCACCGACCGCATCCCGGTCAATGCGTAAGAACGCCGGCTCCACAGCGCCCAGCACGGCCAGCACGAACCCTGAGCCGCCCGCAGTTGCCGGGCTCGGAGGAGTGGACGTCAGCGACTACATCTGACCTCCGCTCAACGCGACGGAGTCGATGCGAGCACCAGCACCCCCACACCGGGGACCGCGCGCGCATCCATTCCGCCAGCACCACCCAAGGAGCACCACCACGACACCACACCAACACGACACTCAGGGATTGATCACCGTGACCAGCAACCGCCGCCGCCGACGCGGACCCACCCCGTGTCGCCCACTGTCGATCTACGACCCGATCCACTTCGGGATCGACGAGAACGGCCTCCCAGTGGAGGTCACCCTCATGTACCGCAACCTGCTCATCGGAGGCGAACCCGGCTCCGGCAAGTCGAGCCTGCTCAACACCGTCATCGCCCACGCCGCGCTCTGCTCGGACGTGAAGCTGTGGCTCTTCGACGGCAAGACCGTCGAACTCGGGCTCTGGCGCCCGGTCGCTGACGTGTTCGTCGGCAACTCCATCCGCGACGCCCTCACCCGCCTGCGCGAGCTGCAGGCCGAGATGGACATCCGGTATCACCTGCTCGACGTCGCAGGCCGCCGCAAGATCCTGCGCACCGATGGCCTTGAAGCCATCCTCTGCGTGATCGACGAACTCGCGTTCTTCTCCGTCACCATCGGCTCCAAGGAGGAGCAGGAGGAGTTCAAAACCCTCGTTCGTGACCTCGTCGCCCGTGGCCGTGCCGCCGGGATCATCGTCGTGGCCGCGACTCAGCGCCCGTCGGCGGACATCATCCCGACCAGCCTGCGGGACCTGTTCGGGTTCCGGGTCGCGTTCCGCTGCACCACCGACTCCAGCTCCGACATCGTGCTGTCGGTCGGATGGGCCAAAGAGGGCTACAGCGCCCGCACCATTCACCCCGAGGACCACGGCGTCGGTTGGCTACTCGCCGAAGGTGGAATACCCCGCCGGTTCAAAGCCGCCTACCTCGATGACGCCCAAATCCGGTACATCATCGCCGCCGCTCTGATGCGCCGCGGAAACGCCGCCTAAACCACTCTCGCCAACCCCGCCGGAATAGCCGTCGCTATTCCGCTCACAGGAGGAGTCTGCCCATGAACGCCCGGAAGATCACTCAGCCGATCACGCTGACCGCGCTCGCCGTGACCGTCCTGGTCATCCTCGGCAACGCCGCACAGGCATCACCACAGCTCAAGGAACAGGCCACCACCGTCGCCATCGTGGTGCTCGCCGCACTGAGCCTGTCCGGCATCCTCGCCGCACTCATCGGACCGCTGTTCCGGCCCATCATCGTGGCCCGCCGCCACCGCCACACCGGCCCGGTGAGCGTCGACAAGCCGATGGCCAGCACGTTCACCGGGGCGCGCTCGTGACCGCCTCCAGTGTCAATCCGCTGTTGACGCCACATCGCCACTCCGGGGCAGACCCTGCTCCGCATCGCACCCGGCACCGCAACGTCGTGGAGAACGACGACTACGCCGCCTTCACCCGCCGCATCCTCGCCGCCCACGGCCGCCGCATCGCCACCGGCGACATCGAAGGACTCACCACGCTGGCCCACCTCGCGACCGACGTCGACGACGCCATCCGCAACGCCATCACCGGGCTACGGGAAGCCGGCTACTCCTGGGCCGACATCGGCACCCGCCTCGGCATCACCCGCCAAGCCGCACAACAGCGATTCGCGCCACAACGATTCGGAGACCTGCGATGACGATCCGTCGTGCTGCCTGTTTCATCGTGAGCTGCGATGACTGCCGGAAAGAATTCGACGAAACCGCCGACTACGTCGTCCATTTCGACACCGAAGACGACGCCGTCAACTACCTCGCCGAAACCGGCTGGGTCATCTCCGAATCCGGCATCGTCAACTGCCCACCCTGCTCAGCGATCCAGCTGTGCGACCGGCTCGGCCACCTCTGGAGCCCCTGGGCGCCGTGTCGCTGCAAGGGACTACTTCCCGGCCACGCCGAACACGGCTGCGGCCTGGTCTGCCACTGCGACCAATGCGGCGTCTCCGACGCCATCACCCTCGCGAACCTTCCGACGATCGACGAACCCACCACATTCGGTCGTTGACGGCGACTCCCATCCCCGGCCACCACCCCACACCACCAAGGGGGATTCCGGGGATGGGGGTGACCGCCAACCACCCACCCAGAGAGGTACTGCCATGACCGCCACGCTCGACAACCCGACCACCCGCAACGTCCGCAGTGAGGCCGTATTCCTGCAGGCCGAGACCTACACCCTCACCGCCCGACAGCTCGTGTTCGCCCTCGCCGCCCACCTCGCCCGCTACGGCGACACCCTCAACGTCTCCGTGGTCGACCCGCTCGCCGCGATCGACGCCCACATGCGCTTCGACATCGGCGCCACCGGCAACCTGATCAGCTGGACCGACAACCGCACCCCCGCCGACGTCGCCACCATCCTCGCCCGCGCCGAACACATCGCCCGCGACTACTTCGGCCACGGCTTCCCGGTGGTGGCCTGGTGAACCCCACCGACCACACCGCCACCCTGCGCACCCACCCCGGCGCCCAGGCCGCACTGTTCATCCCCGAGCTTGCCCTGACCGCCGATCCCGACCGCTACCGCACACCGGGATTCGTCAACATCGGCGTCGCCACCATCAGCGGGGAGATCCGGCTCATCCTGCGGTCGGTCCTCGACACCTTCGCCCACCCCCTCGACATCGCGATGCCCCCCAACGAGGCCGACGCGCTGTCACGGTCGCTGCGCAGCCACGCCGTCTACACCGACCCCGAACTCGCCCGCAGGCCACCACCATGACCGCACCCACCCTCACACCCGCACGTCGGCAGCTGCTCCACCGCGCCGGATCCGACGGTCACAGCCGCTGGCTCGCCCACACCGCGAACACCCGTGGCTGCACCCGACCCGTTCGGCTCACCGGCTCCATCCACACCGTCGACAGCTCGAGCGGACGGATCCTCGACACCCGCCACACCGCCACCCACATGCCCGACGGCGTGCTCTACGTCCCCTGCGGCGACCGCCGCGCCTCGGTCTGCCCACCGTGTGCCGAGACCTACCGGGCCGACACCTACCAACTGATCAAAGCCGGGCTCACCGGCGGCAAAGGCGTCCCGACGTCGGTCACCGGGCACCCGGCCGTGTTCGCCACCCTCACCGCCCCCAGCTTCGGGCCGGTCCACACCCGCGTCGTGAACGCCAAGACCGGCAAGGTCCGACCCTGCCGCATCCGCCGCACCATCACCCCGTGTCCACACGGGAGGCTCCTGGTCTGCACCCAGCGCCACACCGACACCTCACCCGCGCTCGGGCGCCCGATCTGCCTGGACTGCTACGACCACGCCGCACACGTGGTCTGGAACGGCTGGGCAGGCGAACTCTGGCGCCGCACCATGATCAGCCTCAACCGGGCACTGCGACCCTGGGCCAAGGCACACGGGGTCAAGCTCCGGGTCTCCTACGGCAAGGTCGCCGAGTACCAACGCCGCGGCGTCGTCCACTTCCACGCTCTCATCCGCCTCGACACCGTCGACCTCGACGATCCCGATGCCATACTCGCCCCGCCAGCGGATATCACCGCCGAGACACTCGCCGAGCTCGTCGCCGGCTCCGTCACTGCCACCGGGTTCCGCACACCGGACTACGCCGACACCGGCCACACCTGGCCCATCGCCTGGGGCTCCCAGCTCGACATCCGCCCCGTCAACGGCATGACCGGCGGGGAGATTACCTCTGAGGCCGTCGCGGCCTACCTGGCGAAGTACGCCACCAAGGCCACCGAGCCTGCCGGGCTCCCGGTCACCAGCCGCATGAACGCCCAAGCCGCCGAGCACTACAGCGACGCCGACACCCACCTCGGACGGCTCATCGCCTACGCCTGGCAACTCGGCGGCTGCCCCAGCGACTACACCTCTGATGAGCAGCAGCAGGACTGGCACGACACGTTCGGTCGCCTGCGCCGCTGGACCCACATGCTCGGCTTCGGCGGCCACTTCGCCACCAAGAGCCGCCGCTACTCCACTACCCACAAAGCGATCCGGGCGCAACGCCGCGAATGGCAGCGCAGCGGACAACTCGACTGGCGCACCCGCCACCACGACGACGTCGACGACACCACCCTGATCGTCTGTGACCTCACCCTCGCCGGAATCGGCTGGAACACCACCGCCGACGCCCAACTCGCCGCATCAGCGGCCGCCAGGGCCCGGGAGCATCGCGCGCTCGCCAAGCAGGAACGCACCACCGCCTAAAGCGACCGAAGGGAGGGAAATTGACAACAATTCTGTACACCGTGGAAGAGGCCGCGAAGTGCCTGCGAATCAGCCGGTGGAAAGTCTTCGACCTGATTCGTCGCCGCGAACTGCGATCAGTCAAGATTGGTGGATTGCGACGGGTTCCAAATTCGGCAATTGACGAGTATGTGGATCGACTGCTTGAAGGAGCGCTGTGATGGAGAAGAAGGCAGATCGACAGCGACGCCGTGTCAATGGAGAGGGTTCGATCTATCAGCGCGCCTCGGATGGCCTGTGGGTAGCGAGCGCCTACGTGTACACGACAACCGGTGTGATGAAGCGAAAACCAGTATATGGTCGCAGCTTTGATGAGGTTCGGGAGAAGTTGGATCGCCTCAAGGGTGACTCGGCGAACGGGATCGCTGTTCCGGACCGCGCCGTCACGGTCTCGGACTACCTGACGTACTGGCTCGCCCAGGTTAAGGAAGTCAAGCGAGCGACGACATGGCGAGGCTATGAGAGTGCGGTTCGCCTGCATATCGTCCCGGTACTGGGGAAGAAGAGGCTTGAAAAGCTCACCGGGGCAGACGTTCGACACCTCGTTGCTGCATGCCGCGCCAAGTGCCTGTGTTGCCTCAACGGGTACGACCGGCATCGCAAGGATGACGACAAGTGCTGCTCGGCGGGGAAATGCTGCAGACGATTTCCCTCCAAGCGGCAGATCCAATTCATCCACGCGGTGCTCCGGAACGCGCTGAGCAATGCTGAGCGGGACGAGCTCGTCACGCGCAACGTCGCCAAGCTCGTCCAGATACCGACACCACGGTACAAGGTCGGCAAAGGATTGCAGGTGTCAGAGGTGAAGCAATTGCTCGTTGAGGCGAGAAAGACACGCCTCTACGGTCTCTATGTTGTCGCTGCGACTCTGGGCCTACGCCGCGGTGAGTTGCTCGGGCTGCGCTGGACGGACGTCGACCTCGTCAGGGCCACGCTGACAGTGGCTCAGACAGTCCAACGGGTCGGTGGCCGGCTCGTAGTCGACGACACCAAGTCCCAAGCGTCAGACGCAACCGTCCCGCTGCCGAAGATCACTCGAAAGGCCCTTCTCGACCATCTGGCTCGGCAGGGGAAGGAGCGCGTCGATGCGGGGGAGATCTGGCAGGAACACGGCTTGGTGTTCCCCACCAGTGTCGGCACGCCCATGGAGCCGCGTAGCCTCAACCGCCACTTCGACGGGATCCGTACTCGCGCGGGTCTACCGGGCGTTCGGCTGCACGACTTCCGCCATACCGTTGTGAGCCTGCTCCTGGCCCTGGGGACGCCCCCGCACGTTGTGCAGGCCATCGCCCGCCATGCAGACCTCGACATCACGTTGAGCATCTATGCCCACACCAACCTGGATGCCATGCGTGAGGCGCTCGACCAGATCGACTGGGATGTCGAGTGATCCGCTCCCGTTGCTACACGGTTGCTACATCTCGGCCGGTCAGGAGGGGTGGAAGATCATCCACGCCCTACCTGACCTGGTCGGGGTGGCGGGATTTGAACCCACGGCCCCTCGCTCCCAAAGCGAGTGCGCTACCAAGCTGCGCTACACCCCGTCGGTGGGAGTGTAGGCCAGCGGTGTCGGGGCCCGTCCACGCCATTGCCGTCGCGGTGGATCACGACGCCGCATGGATCTCGCCGACCGCGGCGGTCGCCGGCCGGGCGCGCCGGGGAGGCGTGGCCGCCGGCGTCGAGGGGTCCGCTAGGCTGATGGGGCTGCGGGCGTTGTCCGTGGCACGCGGGCGTAGCTCAATGGTAGAGCCCTAGTCTTCCAAACTAGCTACGCGGGTTCGATTCCCGTCGCCCGCTCCACCTCTGACCAGGGGTTTTACCCCGATAAAGATCGTTCCGTAAGCGGCCGTGACGCCAAATGTTGCCTGAGCTGCTGCTGTCGTCCTGCGTCAGCCTGTGCGTGTAGGAGCAACGGGTGATGTGCGGTGGGTCGGCTCGTGAGATCAGTGATGAGATCGTGCGTAGTCTCACGCTCTGGCGCCGATGTATAGCGAAAGCTAAACTAGGCTCGAGGAGGCGACGTGTGGGAGGTCTACCTGACCGACGAGGTCGATCGCTGGCTCGACGAGCTCGCCGCCAGCGATCCGGAGAGTCACCGGCAGGCGGTCTACGCGATCGAAGCCCTTGCCGAGGGTGGTCCGAACCTGGGCCGGCCGTTGGTGGATCGGATCAAGGGGTCGTCGATCCACAACATGAAGGAGCTACGGCCAGGCTCGGCGGGCGCGACGGAGATGCGGATCTTGTTCGCGTTCGATCCATGGCGTAGCTCGGTGCTGCTGGTCGCGGGTGACAAGTCCGGCAGGTGGAGTGAGTGGTACCGCAAGGCCGTCCCGCGTGCAGAGCAGCTCTACGAGACGTACCTGAAGGAACGCGCGGCAGAGGGCGAGGAGGAGCAATGAGCACAGTTCGGTGGTCGGACGTTCGGGGCAAGCATGTCGAGGCGATCGGCGAGCAGGAGGTCGAGCAAGGCAAGTCGCGGCTGCTTGCTCAAGTACGGGCGCACCGCCTGGCGGAGATGCGCAAGCGCCGTGGGTTGACCCAGCGTCAGGTCGCCCAGGCGATGGGCGTGACTGTTGGGAGGGTCAGTCAGATCGAGAACGGCGAACTGGCCGGGATCGATGTCCTCGACCGCTACGTGAGCGCCTTGGGCGGGGATCTGCAGATCGTCGCGAACTTCGGGGACGAGCAGATCAAGGTCGGCTGACTGCGAGTCCGGGGAATTTGACTCCCTCACATCGCCGGATGCAAGCGATCGAGTCGAGCGGCGTCTTCTGGCTTCTGTGAGATCTCCCGCGCACGCCGCTCGCGTTCGGCCCTCGTTAGTGCAGGCATGCCGCCATCGGACGGTAGGTCGGTAGCATACTTCTGGTAGCACATTAAGCGATGTGCTGCCGCGTAGAGCTCGATGTCCTCGCCGGGCGCATCTTGGGTTGTTTTAGGTGCGCGGGCGTAGCCGGAGCCGATCGTCCCGTCTTGATGTCCGCACAGTGACGTCAAGGGTGGCTCATCGTTGGCCACGGATCGGCGTGCCACTTCCTCCAGTAGCTTGCCGATCCAGTTCGCCAGTAGCATTCGGGTCTTCATTCCAGAGACATCCTGAACGCGCTGACTGAGTTCCATGTATGTAATGACAGCGTGGTACGTATGGGCGGTGGCGACCAACTCGTCGTACGCCAGCGGAATCCACGTGGCCAGCGCGTCCGAGAATTCGACCTTGGCACCGTCGGCGACGCGATAGGTACCCGGGAGCTCGTGTGGGAAGGCATCGGCGCGATCATGCCACTTGGTGGCAGAGCCAGCGAGCTGCATGCTGACGCAGTCATCGCTGGCTGCCCAGGTCGTCCCATGCATCCGTGGTGATGCCGGCCTGGGCGTCGACGATCTCGCGCATCAACGCGCCTGGCAGTCGCCGTTTGATGATCCGCGACGTCGGTGTCGAGGACGACCTGCCGCCTTGTCAGGCGACGTCCGAGCGGCGCATGGCGTAGAGGTCGGCGATGAACTCCTCGACCTCGCCGTCGTCGAAGATCCCGGCCCGGGTCAGGTCCTCGGCGGATCGCAGCGGCGCGGAGTCGCTGAAGATGCCTCGGCAGAGGGGACAGGCGGTTGCTTGGCCGCCGGATGTTGAGGGTCGGTCGTCGACACGGTGTGGGTCTCCCGCGGTCGAGGTATCCGCGCTCGGTAGGCGTGAGCACGGCTCTGATCGTAGTGCCGAGCCCCTTGTGCGCGGTCGCGAACGAGCGCATGTCGGTCGACGGGACGGTCGGCGCGTGACACCACACACGTGACACGAAACGCCGTCCACGGGTGCGACTGGAGCGGTTCCCGTAGTGCGCCCGTGTGGGGATCGTTGCTGCTAGAGGCGTCGGGCCAGGCTGATGAGTTGCCTTCCAAACTAGCTACGCGGGTTCGATTCCCGTCGCCCGCTAAGTACGGCTGGCCCGCTCATCCGGTCAGGCGATCTGCCTCGGCGAGCAACAGGTCACCGAACGGCTGGAACCCGACCTGCCGGCTGTACAGCCCGCTGATGACGCGGTGGATCGTTGCCCACTCCCAGATCGCCGTGGCGTCCACACCGGTGTGGGCGGCCAGCCGCCTCGCCCTGGCGTGCAGGTCGTCGCCGGTGTCGGGGTTGCATCGGATGATGGTGCCGAGGTCGTATGCCGGCTCAGCGCGCAGGCCGTCAGGATCGATGAGCTTGTACGTGCCGTCCGCCGCCTGGAGCACGTTGAGGCCGTGGACGTCGCCGTGTACGAGCACGGCATGCCGGTCATCGTGGGCGCGGCGACGACGCTCCAGGCACGCTCGAGCGTCCTCGACGGTCGCTACCGAGCACGCCCGACCCGTCTCCTCCCACAGCCGCGGCAGCAGGTCGGAGGACTCGTGTGCCTTGTCGGCGCCCGTCGGCAGGTCGACATCGGGGCCGACCGGACGCCAGAGCCGGGCAGCGACATCGCACATCGGTCGTGCCGCGTCGCCGGATCAGGCACGACGTCGTACAAGGCGGCGCCGAGCTGCTCGAGCAGGAGCGCGTCACGGTCCAGGTCGTCGCGCAGCAGTCTCGCGTAGCCCTCGCCGTCGGCGAGGCGCAAAGCGGTGGCCTCACAGGTGAGCTGGCGCCGAGTCCCGGAACGCCCACCTTCAGGACGGCCGCCGTCCCGTCGACGGGTGTCGCCTCCACGACGAACGCCTTCTGGCCGCCGCGCAGCGTGGCGCCGATGGTCAGTGACCACTCCTGCGCCAACGACGCCACAGCCGAGGGCAGCTCATCGAGCCACACGGCGTTTCCGTCGGCGATGACCTTGTCCCGGACCTCGTCGGGGATATCGAGCATGATGAGCTTCCTCAACGCTCTCGCGTCCGGATGTTCACCGATCGATCACTGTCCGGTTATGTGGGCTGTCGATCTGGATTCGGGTCGATACCCGCCGGCACGTGGGGCGTGCCGACGATCAGGGCCGGTACCAGCCGCCGCAGGCGAAGCCGCCCTGGTAGTTCTCGACGCACGTGCGCCAGTAGTAGTTCCCGAAGCCGGTCGAACCCGTGCTGAACGTGTTCGTGCGCGCTTCGATCCACCCCGTCCACGATCCCGGGTTCGCACTGGTGGCACGGTCCAGATAGATCGATCGCGCCTGGTTGCCGGTGCTGCCCGAGACGTTGCCGTCGGCGAAGTCCACGTACAGCCAGTACCCGCCCGCGTAGTCCCGGTTCTGCGTCGCGGCGGCGGACACACCCGCCTGCGCGACGAGCAGCGCGGCGGCCACCGCCAGCGTCGCCACCGCGCGATGTGTCCAGCGGAGCACCTTCATCGTCGTTCTCTCCCTGTGGAATCCGATTCGGCCGTTCGGCCGAACCGTATCCGCGGGATCGGTCCGATCTCTTCCCTTTCAGCCCGGGCTTAATCCGGCGCCGGATCGTCAGCTCGCGGAGAAGATCTTCTGCAGCTCCGTGGCGAACCCGTCGGTATGGGTGCCGAAACCGCCGTGGTCTCCCGGGAACAGCACGGCCTCGGTGCCCAGTCGCTCGGCAACCGCGAGTGCGGCCAGGTGGGGTGGCTCGCCTGCCGAGTCCGCACCGGCCGCGAGCACGACCCGCGGCGAGCCCGCCCGCAGCGCCGCGACGTCCGGGGTGAAGGCGCCGAACGGAATGATCTCGTAGCCGACGAAGACCTCGGTGTTGCGGGCGAACCGCCCCAGCATCTCGGCCACCTCGGGCGGGAGTTGGTCCATGGGCGGTTGGCCACCCCCGTCCGCCATGCCCATCGCGGCACCGAACTGCCCCATCGCCGCCTCCACCCCGTCGCTGACGTACGTGGCATGCACCTGCTCGAGCACCTGGGCCCAGCGCGCGGCGTCGGGGAGCAGCGAGAGGACCGGCGGCTCGTGCGAGACGACGGCGCCGACCTGCTCGGGATGGCGCGCGGCCAGCGCCAGGCCGATGAGGCCGCCGGCGCTGTTGCCGAACACGAACGCCGGTTCGGTGCCGCCGACGGCGGTCAGCAGGCGATGCGCGTCGTCGGCATGGACGTCGACGGGGAACGGTTCGGGGGCCCCGTCGAGCGGGCTGCGGGAGTTGCCACGCCGGTCGTAGGTGATCACGGTGTAGCGCTCGGCGAGCAGGCCCGCGAGGCCGGCCAGCGCCGCGGCGTCGTAGATGCCACCGCAGATCAGCAGCACGGTCGGGCCGGCGCCGCGCACCTCGTAGTACAGCGTGGCTCCGGGCACCGTCAGCATTGCCGTCTTCGTGTCGTCCATCGTCGAACCTCCCGAACGTTGGCTGCGGCGCGCCCGTCCGGGCGCGTCTCGGGGGAAGGTCGGAGCGGACGGCGGGTCCTCGACATCCGACCGGCCGTCTTCGAGTCGGAGCTGAGGCCACGGCCCGGCACCCGAACGTGATCTCCGTTGCCCGCCCACCGCCGGCTCAGTAGCGTCGACCGCCGTGACACCGGTCCTGCGCACGAAGCGGATGCTGCTCTGTCCGTACGTCCCCGCCGACGAGGAGGGGTTCGTCGCGCTGTTCCAGGACACCCGGGTCTCGCGGTGGATGGGGGACGGCCCGGAGTCGGAGGAGTCCGACCGCGCGCTGTTCGGGCGCATCTTCTCGAAGGTCTACGACAACGATCTCTTCGACGTGTGGGCCGTCCGTCGCGACGGCAGGTTGATCGGGCACGCCGAGATCAAGCCGACCGACACCACTGGCGGGCACGAGATCATCTACGCGCTGGCTGCGGCGGAGTGGGGCAGCGGGCTGGGGACGGAACTGGCGGACGCGATCGTCGCGTACGGGTTCGGCACGCTGAAGCTGCCCGAGGTCTTCGCCACCGTCGCGCTCGAGAACACGGCCTCGTCGGCCGTGCTGGCGCGGCTGGGCTTCCGGCACGTCCGCGACATCGCGAACGACGACGGCAGCACCACGCGCGTCCTGTCCCGTGCGGCGGCGGTACCAGCCTGATTCCGGCGGGGCCGATTCTGTCGGGGTGCTGTGGCACGGTTCCCGCATGACCAGACGTCACGAGGTGCTCGTCGAAGTGCTCGGTCCGTGGTCATTGGCCACGAGCAGGGCGTTCTGGGAGGGGTTCGCTCCCGCCGCGCTGGCCGCGCAGAGCGAGGAGTCCGCCCTGCGCACCACCTTCCGCGTCGAGCGCGACTGGTCCCGGGCCGAGGTCGCGGTCACCCAGCGGGGCGCCGCCGCGCAGGTCGCCGTCACCGGCGCCGGTGATCTGGAGGCTGCGGCCGCGCAGGCGTGCCGGTTCCTGTCACTCGATGTCGACGCCCGCGGTTGGCCTGCGGTCGGCAGCCGCGATCCGGTCATCGCCGGCGCCCAGGCACAGCTGCCGGGCCTGCGACCCTGCGGTTTCCACTCGCCGTACGAGGCCGCGGCGTGGGCGGTGCTGTCGCAGCGCATCCGGATCGTGCAGGCCGCGGCGCTGCGCAACGACCTCGTGAGCCGCCACGGTGACGACGGCGCCTTCCCGGCGCCCCAGGTGCTCCGCCGTCTCGACGTCGCGCTGCCGGGACGCAAGCTCGAGTACCTGCACGCGGTGGCCGACGCCGCCATCGAGGGCCGGCTCGATGCCGCCACGCTGCGAGCGGGGCCACCCGAGGAAGCCGTTGCCGCCGTCCAGGAGATCAAGGGTCTCGGGCCGTTCGCCGCGGAGCTCGTCGTGCTGCGCGGCGCCAACGCACCCGACGCGCTCCCGCACCACGAGCGCAGGCTCGACGACGAGGTCACCGAGCGGTACGGCCCGGGCCGCATCCTTGCCGATGTGTCCCCGGCGTGGCGGCCCTTCCGCACCTGGGCGGCGGTCCACCTGCGCATCCTCCGTGAGGAGCGCACCCGGGAGATCGGCGGCGCAGCTCGGTGATGCCGGGTCTCAGCCGAGCAGTGCCGCGGTCCAGATCTCGGTGCGCTCGGCGATGTACACCGTGTCGTCCCACCAGACCCGACCGTGCCCCTCGCACCACAGCGTCGTCCACGGCTCGACGCCCGCGGCCGACTGCTCGGCGAGCATGGTGTGCATCGACCCCGTCCGCTCCGGCAGCAGCTCCACCAGCCGCAGCCGCTGCGCCTCGTCGAGCCCGTAGGCGTCCACGAGCACGCGGAGGCGGCGGGCCGGGTGCCCCCGGGCGGCCGCCGGATCGGCGGTGAGCGGCACGAAGCCGTGGGCGGCGTACGCGAGATCCCACAGCCGCGTGCCGGGCGCAGCGGTGTCCCAGTCGATCAGTGTCCAGCTGCCGTCGGCGGCGATGAGGTTCCAGGGGGCGAGGTCGTGATGCACGATCAGGTCGGCGCCGACGTCGGGGATCGCCACCCACCACTGCGCGTCGGCGGGCGGCGTGAACTCCGCGGCTGCGTCGTGGAAGTCGCGGATCAGCCGCCCGATCTCGATCAGTGACCGGTCGTCGTCGAGCAGGTCGAGCCGGCCGGGATGCACCGCCTCCCCTGCAACGTAGGAGAGCACCTCGCGGCCCTGCTCGTCGATGCCCAGCGGCTGCGGCGCATGGTGGAAGCCGGCACCGTGCAGGTGCGCGAGCAGCGCGTGCACGGCCGGGGTCTGCGGCCCGGCCGGGCGCCGGACGGTGTCGCCGATGCGGACGATCCCGGTGCTCACGTTGCCCCCGTGCAACGGCTGCTCGGCATCCGGATCGACGATCACCTGTCGCACCAGACGCTGCAACGGGTTCTCCCGCAAGGGAGAATCGGGCATGACGGAGACCCGCACTGGAGCGCCTGCGCGCCCTCTGCCTCGCCCTGCCGGAGGTGAGCGAGAAGCTCAACCACGGCACGCCGTCATGGGTGGTGCGGGCCGCCGCACCCTCGTCCAGTACTGGGACGCGTGTGACGAGGTGGGCATCCTCGGGATGTGGTGCCCGGCCCCGCCGGGGGTGCAGGAGTCGCTCGTCGACGCCGAGCCCGGGCGCTTCTTCCGGCCGCCCCACGTCGGCGGGAGCGGCTGGCTCGGGGTGCGGCTCGACGTCGACCCGGACTGGACCGAGGTCACCGCGATCGTCGAGGAGGCCTTCCGGATCGTCGCGCCGAAGCGGTCGGTGGCCGACTGGGAGCGGGACTGACGCTCAGTCCACGGCCGCCAGTACCGCCGCGGCCAGGCGCTCCGGCGCCTCGAGCGGGGGGAAGTGGCCGACGCCGTCGAGGAACTGCAGGTCGACGGCGCTGAAGAAGGCGTCGAGCCGGTCGGACCAGGCGCGGGGGAACAGCGGGTCGTGCTCGGGCCAGAGGACGGTGGTGGGCACGGCGATCCGGTCGGTGGGTGCCGGGGCCGTCTCGGTGAGCGACCGTGCCACCGTGCCTGCTCCGCTGCGGTACCAGCCGATGGATGCGGTGAACGCGCCCGGCGCGCCGTAGGCGGCGGCGAGGTGGTCCAGATGCGCGGCGTCGGGGGTGAACCGCGGGCCGGACCAGTGCGTCCAGAAGTGCGCGAGATAGGTGCGGATCGCCTCCGGCCGCCCGTCGAGGAGCTGTTCGACCAGTGGCAACTGGTGGAAGGGCTGGTACCAGAACTCGGACTGGGCGGCGGCATCGAGCACCCGGTTGCCGACACCCGGCAGCGGGGGTGCGACGACGATCGCGCCGACGAGGTCCGGGTGGGTCGCGGCGACCGTCTGCGCGATCCGGCTGCCGATGTCGTAGCCGGCGAGGACGGGCCGGTGCAGGCCGAGCTCGTCGATCAACCCGACGACGCTGCGCGCCTGCGCGGCAGCGCTGTACCCGAGTGCCGGATCGACCAGGTGCTTGTCGGACTCGCCGAACCCGCGCAGGTCCGGAACCACCACCTCCACCGAATCGGTGAGCAGCGGGGTCAGTGCGCGGTAGTCGGTGCGATCACCCGGCCAGCCGTGCAGCAGCACCATCGCTGGGCCCGTGCCGGCGCGGTCGTAGGCGAGGGTGAAGCCGTCCACAGCAGCAGTTCGCGAGGTCACCACCAGGGCATGGTTGCAGCATGACCTGCGATCGGGGAGGTCAGGCACTGCCTTGCGCGGTTCGGGAGCCCGCGGCGGCGAGCAGGTCGGCCGCCCGGTAGCGGCCGGGAGCCTCCCGCGCCGCCGCCATCCGCTCCGCCGTCGCGAGCAACAGCGTGTTGACCGGCGTCGGGACGCCGTGGCGCTCCCCGAGCGCGACGATCTCGCCGTTGAGGTAAGCCACCTCGACGGACCCGATGCCACGCTGCAGGCTCTGCCACGTCGAACCACCCTGTCGGGCGGCGCCGTCGATGGGCTGGACGTCGAGCAGCGTGCCCCGCCGCTCGCGGTCCTCGTCCGGGGACGCGACGTCGATGCCGGCGGCGTCGAGGCACCGGGTGCCCTCGTCGCGCGCAGCGCGGTACAGCGCAGGCAGGTCGGGGTCGTCGAACCCGCACGCGGCCTCCGCGGCGTTGCCGAGGTTGCCCAGCAGCTTGCTGTACTTCCACCGCATGATCGACGCGGTCGGCCGCGCGCTGAACCCGGCGGCGGTGAGGTCGTCCGCGATCTCCTCGGTCAGCGCGTCGACGCCGCTCGGGTAGCGGCCGATGTCGAGCAGGCCGGGCACACCGGCCGAGAACGAGGCGACGCGGCCGGGGGTGAGGTGCTCGGCCGGCATCATGACGCACACCCCGAGCACGTCGGCGAAGCGCTCGGCGGCGAGCCGCTCGTTGGCCACCCCGTTCTGGACGCAGACCACCGGCACGCTCGGTGCCACCGCGCTCAACGCCTCGAGCAGCGGCGGGGTGTCCTGCGTCTTCGTGCACAGCAGCGCGACGTCCCCGTCGGCCCAGTCGAGGTCCCCGACCGCTGCGACGGCCGGCAGCCGGACGGTGTGCGAGCCGCCGGGCTCGTCCAGCCGCAACCCGTCGCTGCGGATCGCCTCGAGATGGGCTCCGCGGGCCACCAGCACCACGGACCGGCCGGCTCGTGCGAGCCGGACCCCGATGGTGCCGCCGATGGCCCCCGCCCCGATCACCACGTATCTCATGGGCTTCAGACTTTCATCCGCCCGGCGCGAACGTGTAGCGCAGCAGGTCGCCGATGTCACGCAGCCAGGGCAGCCGCCCCAACACCGCGCACTCCAGGCGGTAGCTCAGCGGCGCGCGGCGCAGGTCGTCCGGGGCGGCCGCCGCGAACTGCCCGACGCGCTCGGCGAGCCGCAGCCCCGGCACCGCGCCGGCCAGCGCCGCCGGGTCGTCGACGCCCCAGTCCAGCCGGGCCCCGGTGGCCCGCAGGATCGGCATCCGGCGGGTCAGCCGCACCGCGAGCGTGCTGTAGGTGTCGAAGGCGAGCTCCCCGGTGCCCAGGTGCTCCACGAGCCGGCGCAGCAGCGCCGGCCCTTCCACCGTCGGCAGGTACATCGTGAGCCCCTCGGCAACCACGATCGCCGGCCCACCGCGCGGGACCTGGGCCAGCCAGCCCGGGTCGAGCACCGACGCCCCGATCGTCGTGTACCCGCCGGAGCGCGGCGCGTAGAGCCGTTGGCGCAGCTCGATCACCTGGGGCTGGTCCACGTCGAACCAGCGGACCTCCGGCGGCGGATCGATGCGCTGGACGCGGCTGTCGAGGCCACAACCCAGGTGCAGGACGGTGGCAGCGGGATGGGCGGCGAGGAAGGCGCGCGTCCAGCCGTCGAGGCGCTTCGCGCGCAGCGCCACCCCGACCGCACTCGACGCGGCGATCTTCAGGCTCGCGAAGTCGTAGTCGATCCTGTCGAGGACGTCGACGGCCGTCGGGTCGGCGAGCAGCGGATGCCGCGACCGCGCGTCGACGGCCCGCCCGTAGAGCGTGCCGAGCATGGTGGCCGCCGCACCGGTGAGCGCGACCTTCTCCGCCACGGGCGCCTCCGACTCTGCTGGACGGGTCCGACCCTACTCACGATCCGGCACGCCGACGTCGACGTGGCGGCCGCGCTGATCAAGGTGTTAGACACGGGGGATGAGCTCCCTTGCCGAGGACACCCGCTGGCTGGATGCGACGGGTCAGGCCGGACTGGTCCGCACCGGGCAGGTGCACCCGAGCGAGCTGCTGGAGGCCGCGATCGAGCGCATCGAGACGCTCGATCCGGCCGTCAACGCGGTGGTCGTCCGGTGGTTCGACGAGGCGCGCGCGACGGCGGCCGGTGAGCTGCCCGACGGTCCGTTCCGCGGGGTCCCCTTCCTGCTCAAGGACCTCTGGGCGGCCTATGCAGGGCAGCCGTCGACCAACGGGAACGTCCGGCTGAAGGAGCTGCTGCCGCGCGCGGCGGCCGACACCACGCTCGTGTCGCGGTTCCGGGCGGCCGGGCTGGTGACGGCCGGGCGCACCAACAGCTGCGAGATGGGCAGCCTGCCCACCACCGAACCGGAGGCCTGGGGCGCCACCCACAACCCGTGGAACCTGGCGCACTCGCCGGGCGGGTCAAGCGGCGGCTCGGGTGCTGCGGTCGCGTCCGGCATGGTGCCGATCGCGCACGCCAGCGATGGTGGCGGCTCGATCCGGATCCCGGCGTCCTGCTGCGGGCTCGTCGGGCTCAAGCCGACGCAGGGGCGCATCACGCTCGGACCGGCGCGCGACGAGAGCAACCTGGGCGTCGAGCTGTGCCTGAGCCGCTCGGTGCGCGACGTCGCCACGATGCTCGACGCCGTGCGCGGCCCGGGCGTCGGCGACACCGTGATCGCGCCGCCACCGCTGCGCCCGTACGTCGAGGAGCTCGGCGCGGAGCCGGGGTCGCTGCGGATCGGGCTGCTGGACCACCGTCCGACGGGAGAGCCGGTGCACGAGGAGTGCGCCACAGCCGTGCGCAATGCCGCTCGGCTGCTGGAGTCACTCGGGCACGAGGTGGAGCCGGGGTTCCCCAGGGCGCTCGCCGATCCTGGTGCCGGGCAGCGCTTCGGCGCGCTCTGGGCCACGAACATGGCGGTGAGCATCGCCGCGCTGGGCGACCAGCTCGGCCGCCCGGCCACCGCCGACGACGTCGAGGCGATCAACTGGGCGCTGGCGGAGCGGGCCCGCGCGCTGACCGCCGTCGACTACGCGCGAGCGCTGGCGGCCGCAGCGCAGTACCGGCGGGCCGTGCACCAGTGGTGGGCCGACGGCTTCGACCTGCTCATCACGCCGACGCTCGCAGAACCCCCGGTGCTGCTGGGTACGTTCGCCAACAACCCGGCCGACCCCATCGCGCCGATGGTGCGCGCCGGTGCGTACGTGCCGTTCACGCCGGTGTTCAACACCACCGGCCAGCCGGCCATCAGCCTGCCGCTGCACTGGACGCCCGAGGGCCTGCCGGTCGGGGTGCAGCTGGTGGCGGCCTACGGGCGGGAGGACGTGCTGCTGCGGGTGGCTGCGCAGCTGGAGCAGGCGGCGCCGTGGGCGGATCGGCGTCCCGGGTTGTAGCTCGGGGCCCTGGTGCTCGTCGCAGCCGGGGCCTTGCAGGAAAGCCACTTTCCCGCAACGAGGTTGCAGGAAAGTGGCTTTCCTGCAACGGGACGGACGGCTGGGGGGTGGCGCCGGCCCGGATGGACCGGCCGCTCAGACCGCCCGCTCGTACAGCGTCTCCATCCCGTCCTCGTCGTCCCACATCTCCCCGACGACGGTGAAGCCGAAGCCGGCGATCGTGGCGAGTGAGGCCACGTTGTCGGGCCGGATCGAGGCGCGCAGCACCAGCGCGTCGGGAGCGGCGGCGGCCCGGCGGATCGCCTCCCGCAACGCCGCGCGGGCGTAGCCGCGGCGTCGGTGCGCGGCGTCGATGCTGTAGCCGATCTCCACCATGCCCAGCCCGTCGGGCGGCCCGTGGAAGCCGACCCGGCCGACCGGGCCGGCGTCGGACACCACGGCGGCCGGGAGGAGCCAGCGCGCCGCGCCGGGGTGGTCGGCGAGCAGCCCCAACCGGCGGCGCCACACCGACACAGCGTCCGCGGCCACGAAGAAGTCGGTGAGCGCGACGCCGGCGGTCGCGCTCGCCCGCGTCAGGTCACCGGCCACCAGCGACTCCAGCACCGGCGGGGTCAGCTCGACCCACCACACGGCTGTCATGCCGCCACCCGCACCCGCAGCGTCGGCGCGAGCAGGAACACCACGACGAGCCCGAGTCCCGCGATGCCGATGGCGGCCTGCAGCCCGAACGCGGTGGCTGCCGCACCCACGAGCACCGGCCCGAGGAGGAAACCCAGGTACCCGCAGGTCGCGAGCGCCGCGATCGAGCGGGCGGCGGAGCCCGGATCCCGGCGCGTCGCGCTGCTCCAGGCCAGCGGGACGATCGCGGCTGCGCCGACCCCGATCACGGCGTAGCCAACGATCCCGATCGCGGGCGTCGGTAACGCCGTGACCAGCGCGAACCCGGCCAACCCGGTTGCCGCCACCGTTCGGGTGAAGGGGACGAGGCCCACCCGATCGGCGAACCGGTCGGCGACGAGTCGCACCGCGATCATCGTTGCGGAGAAGGCGAAGAACCCCAGTGACGCGACGGCCGCCGTGGCCCCCGCGACGTCGATCAGCTGCACTGCGCTCCAGTCGTTGACGGTGCCTTCGGCGAGGAAACCGCAGAACGCGATCACCCCGAGCGGGATGAGCGCCTTGCCGGGCAGGGCGAACGCCGTGTCGGGGGCGATGTCGGGGCCGGGCAGGAATCCGGTGGTGACCGCCCAGACGGCCGTGCAGAGCAGCACCGCGCCCGCGATCGGGAAGTGGACGTCGATCGGGACGTCGTAGGTGGCCAGCAGGGCTCCGGTGCCGGAGCCGGCCAGCCCGCCGACGTTCCACCAGGCGTGGAAGCCTGCGAAGATCGGCCGGCGGTAGGCGTGCTCCACCCGTGCGGCGTGGGCGTTCATGGAGACGTCGAGCAGGCTGTTGCCCATCCCGAGCACGAACACTGCGCCGATGAACAGCGTGGGCGTGGCCGCGACCGTGACGAGCGGGAGCCCGCCGCACAGGACGACGGCGCCGATCAGCGCACCCGTCCGGCTGCCGATGCGGGCCAGCAGCGGTCCGGACGCGAGCAGCATCAGCACCGAACCGAGCGCCAGGCCGAACAGCGCGATCGCGAGTCCGCCCGCGTCGAGGCCGACCTGTTGCTGCGCCGCGGGGATGCGGGCCGCCCATGTGGCGAAGGCGGCGCCGCAGGCGGCGAAGACGAGCGAGACGGCGAGCCGGGAACGTCGAAGGCTCGTCACTGACCCCAGCCTAGGTGAGCCGTCAGCAGCACTCGCAACCGTCGCCGCACGCCGTCGCGACGGTCGGCGCGCAGCACCCCTCGCCCCGCCAGGCCGCCCGCCCCTCGCGCACGGCCAGCACGGCCACCACCAGCGCGGCCACCGGATCGGCCCACCACCAGCCGAGCGCGGCGTCGAGCACCAACCCGGCGAGCACCGCTATGGAGAGGTACGTGCACAGCAGGGTCTGGCGGGAGTCGGCGACGGCGCTGGCCGAACCGAGCTCCCTCCCGGCCCGCCGCTGTGCCCACGACAGCAGCGGCGTGATCACCACGCTGATCGCCACCAGCACGATGCCGACGGGGGAGCGCTCGGCCTCGGCGCCACCCAGCAGCGCCCGCACCGCTTCCACGGTGACGAACGTGGCGAGCGCGAAGAACGGCCCCGCGATGACCCGCAGCGCGACGCGTTCGCGCCGGGCGTGGTCGCGCGCCGAGAACTGCCACGCGACGGCGGCTGCCGAGCTGACCTCGATCACCGAGTCCAGGCCGAACCCGATCAGCGCCGTCGACGACGCGATGGTGCCGGCGGCGAGCGCGACCACCGCCTCGATGACGTTGTAGGTGATGGTGGTGGCGGCCAGCAGCCGGATCCGCCGGCGCAGCACGGCGTCGCGGGTGGGCGCCGTCATCCGGAACCACACTCGGGGCACAGCCGCGCCGCCGAGCCCGTCTCGGCGGGCAACTGCTCCGCGCTGTGCAAGAAGGTCCAGCAACTCGGGTTGGGTCGGCGCGTAGAAGGTTTGGCGTCCCGCCGTGCGGTGATCCACGAGCCCGCAGCCGCGCAGGCAGGCGAGGTGCTGCTAGACCGTGGACTGGGCAAGCCCGAGCGCGCGGGTCAGGTCGACGACCCGGGCGCCAGATCGTCGACGGTAGATGTCATCGGCACGCGACGATGATAGCCGTCGAGAACGACGTTGCCATGATCGAATGGCCCTGTTGATCATGGCAACGTCGTTCTCGACGGTCGCTACCAGGTGACGGGGAGCGCGTGCAGCCCGTAGACGAGCATGTCGTGGCGAAAGGGCAGGTCCGCCACCTCGGCCGCCACCGCCAGCGTCGGGAAGCGCCGCAGCAGCGCCGGGTAGGCGATCTGCAGCTCGAGCCGGGCCAGCGGCTGTTCCAGGCATTGGTGGATCCCGAACCCGAACGCCACGTGGTTGCGTGCCGAGCGGTGGATGTCGAGCTCGTCGGGCGCGTCGAACACCGCGGGATCGCGGTTGGCCGCCTCGCCCGCCACGATCACGCCGTCTCCGGCGCGGATGGTGACCCCGCCGATCTCGACGTCTGCGGTGGCGACCCGGCGCCGTCCGCTGTGCACGATCGTCGACAGCCGCAGCAGCGGCCCGCGATGAATAGCAGGTTCGCCATCGACACCAGCTCCTCGGTGTCGATCTCGCCGGTGCGCACCCGCCGCAGGACCAGCCGGCTGATCAGGTCGTCGCCCGGATCGGCGTCCTTCGCGTGCACCAGCTCGCGCAGATAGTCGGTCGGCTCCGTGCTCGCGGCCAGCGCGACGTCCGGTGCTGTGCGGTTGTTGAGCAGCGCGGCGCTGATGCGCTGGAAGAAGCCGTGGTCGGCGTAGGGGACGCCGAGCATGCGGCAGATCATCATCGACGGCAGTGGCAGCGTGTACGCCGTGACGAGGTCGACGGGCTTGGGGCCCGCCGCCATCGCGTCGAGCAGCTCGCCGACGACCTCGGTGATCATCGCCGGGTGATCAGCCACGGCGTGCTGCCGTCCCAGATCCGGACCCGGCTGACCGGCTCGTGCTCGCGCAGTTCCCGCAGTGGAGCGGGAGGGTCGAAGGGGCAGCTGCCCCGGTCCATCGGATACAGCGGCGCCCCCCGCCGTCCGCCGCGCGACCTGTCGGCTAACGTGCTGTCCAGCCTCCATCAACCGACAGTGACGATCCGGTGATCGACGCCGACGCCGGCCCGTAGAGCACCGCGGCGAGCTCGGCGACCTCGGCGGGCTCGACGAGGCGCTTGATCGCCTCCGGGGCGAGCAGTACCCGCTCCAGCACCTCCTCCTCGGCGATGCCGTGAGCGCGAGCCTGGTCGGCCACCTGCTTCTCGACCAGCGGGGTGCGCACGTACCCGGGGCTGAGGCAGTTGCTGGTGACGCCGTGCGCGGCGCCTTCGAGCGCGATGACCTTGGAGAGCCCCTCGAGCCCGTGCTTGGCGGTGACGTAGGCCGACTTGAACGGGCTCGCGCGATGCCCGTGCGCACTCGAGACGTGCACGATGCGTCCCCAGCCGCCCGCGTACATGTGCGGCAGCACGCGTCGGACCAGCCGGAACGGCGCCTCGAGCATCACGCGCAGCATCAGGGAGAACCGCTCGGGGTCGAAGTCCTCGATCGGCGAGACGTGCTGCAGTCCGGCGTTGTTGACGAGCACGTCGACGTCGGCGGGCAGGGCGTCCACCGCGTCGAGGTCGGACAGGTCGCACACGAGCGGGATGGCGCCGATGGCGGCGGCGAGTGCGGTGACGCCGGCGGCGTCGCGGTCGACGGCGAACACGCGGGCGCCGTCGGTGGCCAGTCGCCGCGCGACCGCGGCGCCGATTCCGGAAGCCGCGCCGGTGACGAGTGCGGTGCGGTCGGCGAGCGGGGGAGCAGTCATGGGGCCGATGCTAGGCGTGGGTCGGGAGGGGTCGCAGCCGTTGCAGGAAAGCCACTTTGCCGCAACGACGTTGCAGGAAAGTGGCTTTCCTGCCATCCCCACCGAGGGCGGCCTGCCAGCGAGGACCTACCGGGACCCGCATCCCGCTACGTGCTGCGCGCGCCCGCCTCGAACGGCTCGGTTCCGGGCACGAGCGTGACGGTGCCCAGCGCGCCGAACCGGTCGGCGTAGCTCAGCGCCGCGGCCAGGTCGGTGACGCCGTTGGTGTGCGGGCCGTCGAAGAACTGGGTGCTGAGCACGCCGAACGCTCGGCCGTCCGCGTCGAGGTAGCCGCCGCCGGAGTCGCCGGGCCCGCCCGGTGGTTCGGTCTGGACGCGGTGGGTCAGGCCGCCGCCCGCATCGGCGACGGCCTCGCCCCGGCGCAGCCCGTCGCCCCCGTTGTTGGGCTGGTAGCTGTACACGGCCTCGCCGGGGGTCGGGCCGGTGGCGGCGAGCCCGACGGGGCCGCCCAGCAGCGGCATGCTCGGGTTGACCCGCGCGATGGTCGCCGTGTCGAGCGCGACCAGCGCGAGGTCGTTGTACATGCAGAGCGACTCGTCGGTCTCGCGCTGCTCCTGCATGGCGTGCCAGGAGCTGTAGGCGAGGGTGCCGCGGGACTGCTCGCCGTCGGTGCCGGTGATGGCGACGGGCGTGCCGAGCGGCAGCGTCGGTTCGTCACAGCCGCTGTGCCCCATCGACTCGTCGGCGCCTGCGCAGTGAGCGGCGAAGCCGAGGTAGATGGTGGTGGTCGAGCGGAAGACGAAGTCGGCGGTGCAGGACGCGGTGGTGCGGCGGTCGACCTGGGTGACCATCAGGGCCCCCGGGGTGATCGTCGCGTCCGCGGCCGCGGCGAACGTCGGGCCGACACCCTGCGCGGCGGCGGTGCCTGTGGTTGCGACGCCCAGTGCCGCCGCCGAGCACAGTGTGATCAGCCAGGCGGCGGCGCGACGGGCGCTGGTCGGGTCCACCCCGTCGACATTAGGAGCGCGGCCGCCGTGCGCGGTCCAAGCTCACCCGGTCGAGCGGTTCCGGATCGGCAGTCATTTTCGAGAGCAGTGCTCTTGACTTGGGCGGAGCAATGCGCTTCACTGTTCCTCAACGAGAGCACTGCTCTCCCAATGAGGAGGAACCCATGGACGCGACGACTCGCTACATCCGCCCCGGCCGCTTCGACGTGATCTTCAACGGCCTCGTCGGGAAGCTGACCCGCGCCGGCGTCAGCGTCATGGGCAGCCGTGAGCTGGCCGTGCGGGGTCGCGCGAGCGGCGAGTGGCGGAAGGTTCCCGTGAACCTGCTCACCGTCGACGGCGAGCGCTACCTGGTGGCCCCGCGGGGGCAGGCGCAGTGGGTCCGCAACATCCGCATCGCGGGTGGCGGCGAGCTGCGGGTCGGCCGTCGGGTGGAGGTGTTCACCGTCGAGGAGGTCGCGGACGGCGCCAAGGCGCCGATCCTGCGTGCCTACCTGAAGCGGTGGGGCTGGGAGGTCGGCCGGTTCTTCGAGAACGTCGACGCATCCTCGTCGGACGAGCGACTGGCCGAGATCGCGCCGGGCTTCCCGGTCTTCCGGGTGAAGTGACTCCACCGGGTGGGGCTGAACCGCTCCCGAAGCGCAGCGTGCGCGCCGATGGGGCAAGGGGATCAACCGGTGCCGGCGGAGGCTCCCCTGTTCCGCCGGCCCCGGTCACTCCCCTCAACGGCCGCGGGGCCATGTGGTTTCGGGTGATTCCTGCACTCCGTCGAACGGGCATGCACGGTCGGTGACCGGTAGGTGCCCGATTGACCGATCAACGGTCGCCGTCGAGCGATCAGCGGCCGCCGACGGGCGCCGGGCGGGCGCGTCGCGCTGACAGATCAATTGAGCGATCGGATGAATCCGAGCAGCGCCTCGTTGACCTCCGTCGGGCGCTCCTGTTGCGTCCAGTGACCGCAGCCGGGCAACTGGGTGGCCGTGCGCAGGTCGGACACCGACCGGCGGACCGTGGCCACCAGGTCGTCGAACGGGACCCCGGCCACAACCGGGTCGACGTCGCCCGCCATGAACAGTGCGGGTGGCGTGATCGTGGCGTGGTTCCACGCGCCGGTCAGCTCCCAGTTCCGGTCGAGGTTGCGGTACCAGTTGAGCCCGCCGGTGAACCCGTTCGTCGCGTACTCGTCGACGTAGACGGCGACGTCCTCCGCCGTGAGCCAGTCCGGCATCCCGGCGGGTTCCGGTGAGTTGGTGAGGAAGCCGCCGCCTTCCGGCACGGACAGCCGTTGCACCGTGCCGTCGCCGGAGATGCTGACCAGCACGCGCCGGAACGTGGCGGGCGGATCGGCGGCGAGCTCGGCGTCGGCGACGCCGGGGGTCTGGAAGTAGAGCATGTAGTGCTCAGGGCCGAAGCGCCGCGCCAATCCCACCGTCGGACGGTCGGCGCTGCGGGGCAGGTAGGGCACCGACAGCGAGACGACGCCGCGCACGCGGTCCGGGCGCAGCAACGCGGTGTGCCATGCCACGGGCGCGCCCCAGTCGTGCCCGACGACCACCGCCCGCTCCGCGTCGACCGCGTCCAGCACGCCGACGGCGTCGCCCACCAGGTGCAGGATCGTGTAGGCGTCGATCGCCTCGGGCGCGTCGCTGCGACCGTAGCCGCGCTGGTCGGGAGCGACGGCGTGGAACCCGGCTGCGGCCAGCGCGGTGAGCTGGTGGCGCCACGAGTACCAGCACTCCGGGAAGCCGTGCAGCAGCAGGACGACGGGCCCGTCGGCGGGCCCGGACTCGGCGATGTGCAGGCGGATCCCGTTCGTCTCCACGAACCGGTGGGTGATCGTCATGCGTGCGAACCTACGCCCGGCGTAGCCTCGCGCCGTGGCAGAAGAGGAGAGCACGCTCACCGTGCTGGTGGCGCTGGGCGCGAATGCGGCGATCGGCGTGCTCAAGCTGGTGGCGGGCATCTTCACCGGCTCCGCGGCGATGTTCGCCGAGGCCGCGCACTCGGTGGCGGACACGGCCACCGAGGGGTTGCTGCTCACGGCGTTGCGCCGGTCCGAGCGCAAGGCCGACCGCAAGCATCCGTTCGGGTACGGCAAGGAACGGTTCTTCTGGTCGCTCATCGCCGCCGTCTCGATCTTCGTGTCCGGCGCCGTCTTCGCGATCATCGAAGGCATCCGCACGATGCTGGACCCCGAGGTCGAGCAGACGCTGGCCTGGGTCGCCTACGCCGTGCTCGCCGTGTCCTTCCTGCTGGAGGGGGTGTCGTGGCTGCAGGCCCTGCGCCAGGTCCGCAGCCAGGCCGCCGCCCACGACCAGTCGCTCGCGGCGTTCCTGCGCACCACCGACGACCCCACCGTCAAGACCGTGTTCTTCGAGGACAGCGCCGCGCTCGTCGGGCTGCTGCTCGCGTTCGGCGGGATCGGGCTGCACGGGCTCACCGGCTCCGGGTTCTGGGACGGGCTGGCGTCGCTGCTGATCGGTGTGCTGCTCTCCGGTGTGGCCTACATCCTCGGCCGCACCAACAAGGGGCTGCTCATCGGACGGCAGGCCGACCAGCGGCTCGTGTTCGCGGTGCGCGACCGCCTCGCCGCCCGTGCCGAGGTCGGCCAGGTGGTGGACCTGCTGACGATGATGCTGGGCACCGACCGCATCCTGCTGTGCGCCCGCCTCGACTTCGACGACGCGCTGGGCGCCGCCGACGTCGAGCACGGGTGCGTGGCGATCGACGCCGCACTGCGCGAGGAGTTCCCGGACCTCGACGAGATCTTCCTGGAGCCGGTGCCGCGCTCCGACCCGGCGATCCGGGCCCGGGTGCTGGAGCGGTACGGGCCGGAGCCGGGTGAGCCGCGGTAGTTCGTGGGCGAGCCCTGCCGGATCGCAGCATGGTGGCTTTCCCAGCGTTGAGTCGCAGGATGGCCACCATGCTGCGATGTGGAGGGGCCCGCGGCCTCAGATCCGCCGGTACGACGGGTGCACCCCCGGCGTGAGGCCCTGCTCCGCCGCGATCCGCACCAGCAGCCCGCGCAGCACGGCCCGCTCGCCGTCGTCGAGTGCCGCGCAGACGGCGTCGTCGTGCTCCCGCCCCACCAACCCGATCTTCTCGATCATGGCGATGCCCGCCGCGGTGGGGTGCAGGGCGTAGAGCCTGCGGTCGGTCTCGTTGCGCCGCCGCTCCAGCAGCCCCTTCGCGGCCAGCCCGTCCACCAGTCCGACGAGCCGGCTCGGCGGCGTGCCCAGCAGCTCCGACAGCTCCTGCTGGCTGCGTCCGGGCGTCGCGACGACCACCCGCATGAGGCCCGTCTGCGGGGGTGACAGCTCCAGTGCCGCGATGCGCTCGGCGAACCGCGCGGTGGCGTGCGCACCGATGGCGGCGAGCAGGAAGGCGGCGCCGGGCGGGTTGCCGGAGGCCTCACGAACCGTGTCCACCGCGGAACCGTAGCAGTTGACAAATCATGTACACGAGTGAACGGTTCACAAGTGTAACGATTTGCGAACCTGGAGGTCGACATGTCCCGTCCGTTCCGCTTCGGCGTGGTGGCCACCCCCGAGGGCGGCCCGCAGCGCTGGATCGCCACCGCCCGTCGCGCGGAGGAGCTCGGCTACGCCACGCTCCTCATGCCCGACGGCCTGCAGCGCCCCGGTCCCGGCGGCGGCGTGCTGCTGTCGCCGTTCCCCTCCCTCGCGGTGGCGGCGAGCGTCACCGAGCGGCTGAGGGTGGGCACGTTCGTGCTGGCCAGCCCGCTGCGCACGCCGATGGCCGCGGCTTGGGAGGCGCACAGCCTCGGCGTGCTCAGCGGCGGCCGGTTCGACATGGGCATCGGCACCGGGCTGCCGTCGATGAAGGCCTCGGCCGAGCGGATCGGGCAGCCCTACGGCGACGGCGCAGACCGGCTCGCACGGCTGGAGGCCACGATCGTGCAGTTGCGCGAGCTCGACGGCGAAGCGCGCACGCCGGTGCTCGTCGCTGCCGGCGGGCCGAAGGCGCGGGCGCTGGCCGGTCGTGTCGCCGACATCGTGACGCTGGCGGCCGCGCCGCTGGCCACGCGCGAGGAGGTCGCGGCGAGCGCTGCCGAGGTCCGGTCGGCGGCGGGGGACCGGGCAGGCGACATCGAGCTGGCGATGAACCTGTTCGTGGTCGGCGACGAGGTTCCGGAGTGGACGAAGGGGTTCATCGGGGCCGACGCTGCCACGCTCATCGAGCACGACTCGCTCGTCATGGTGCGTGGCAGCGTGGCCGAGATGTGCGACGAGCTGCAGCGCCGCCGCGACGTGCTGGGTGTGTCCTACATCAGCTGCAACGCCGCGTTCGTCGAGCAGTTCGCCCCGGTGGTGGAGAGGCTGACCGGGCAGTAGCTGATGCTCAGCGGGCGAGCAGGAAAACGAACAGCAGCAGGAACACCACGTTGATCCAGTAGAACGCCTCCGTGAGGCCGATGGTGAGGATCATCGTCGGGAGCAGCCTGCGCTGCGCCTCGGGTTGGCGGGCCACGCCGCTGATCGTGGCGGAGGTGGCCTGGCCGATGCCGTTGCTGGCACCGATGGCACCGCCGGCGAGCGCCACCCCGCCGCCGATGAACGCGCCGAGCAGCTTGATGTCGGTGCCGGTGATCCCCTCGGTCGCAGCCTGGGCGATCAGTGCGGTCGTGGACATGGCCGGCCTCCTCGTTTTCGCGAACTCTGTTCGCAAACGACTGTACCGCATTCGCGAACGACGTTCGCAGAGGGGGATACTGACCGGATGCCACGCGAGGTGATCTGGATGCGGCCGGAGTCGGCGGGCGTCGGACGGCCGGCCGAGCACAGCCGGGCCGAGATCGCCGCGGTCGGTATGCGGATCGCCGACGCCGAGGGCCTCAAGGCGGTGACGATGCGGCGGGTCGCGGCCGAGCTGGGCACCGGAGCGGCGTCGCTGTACCGCTACGTCCGCACGCGCGACGAGCTGGTGGACCTCATGGTCGACGCCAGCTACGCCGATCTCGACCTGGCCCGGCCCTTCACGGGCTGGCGCGACGGCGCGGCGGACCTCATCGCGCAGGGCCTGGCGCTGATCCGGCGCCGCCCGTGGGTCTCCGACGCGCTGCTCGTCGGGCTGGCGGTTCCGGGCCCCCACTCGGCCCGCCTCGCCGAGCGCTATCTCGAGGTGCTCGCCGACCACCCGGCGGCCGGCCCGCAGAAGATGGCGGCCATCGGCGTGGTCAGCGGCATGATCTTCGTCTACGGGCAGCAGGAGGCCCGCGCGAAGGAGCCCGACTGGATGCTGGCGTATGCGGGCTACATGGCCAGCCTGGCCGGCACCGGCGAGTTCCCGCGGCTGGCCGCGGTGATGGCCGAGCCGCCCGTCGCGGCACTGTCCTCGGAGGAGGCGTTCCTCCAGCTACTGGTGAGCGCCTTCTCCGGCGTCCTCGACGGGCCAGGTCAGGTGCAGTGACGTCAGGCCGCTCACCAGCCGCTCGCTCTGCACCTGCAGCTCCCCGGCGGGCGTGGCCAGCCGCAGCCCGGGGCATCGGGCCGCGAGCGCGCTGAACACCTCGGTCAGCTCCATCCGGGCGAGCGGGGCGCCGATGCAGAACCGCGGGCCGTGGCCGAATGTCAGGTGCAGGTTGGGCGTGCGGGTGATGTCGAACCGCTCGGGCGCGGCGAACTGCTCCTCGTCGGCGTTGGCCGAACGCAGGCCGAGCAGCACCATGTCCCCCTCCGGCACGGTGACGCCCTGGATGTCGAGATCGGTGGCGGCGTAGCGCGGCAGGCCGCCGTCGGCCCGGGACGCGGCGACCACGGGCAGCTCGCAGCGCAGCGTCTCCTCGACGGCGCTCGCGACCAGCGTGGGGTCCTGGCAGAGCGCCTCCCACTGGTCGAGGTGGGACAGCAGCAGGACGAGGCCCCGGTCGATCGCCGCGACCGTGGTCTCGTGGCCGGCGAACAGCAGCCCGGCCGCGAGCATCGCGACGCCCTCGATCGGCTCGCCCGCGGCCTCGGCTCCGGCGATCAGGTCGCTGACGACGTCGTCCGCGGGCTCGCGGCGCTTGCGCTGCACCAGCTCGGACATGTACGCCCAGAGCGCCCCGAGTCCGGCGCGGGAACGCTGCTCGTCGACGGTGTCGGCGGCCTCGTCGGACCAGCGCCGGAAGTCGTCGCGATCGGCGAACGGCACGCCCAGCAGCTCGCAGATGACCAGTGCGGGCAGCGGGAACGACAGTACCTCGTGCACGTTGACCGGCTGCGGCGAGGCGAGCAGCGTGTCGAGCAGCTCGTCGACGATCACCCGGACCCGCGGGCGCAACGCCTCCATCTTGCGGGCGGAGAACGCCGGGGACAGCTGCTTGCGCATCGCGCGGTGCCGCACGGCCTCGGCCTCGGGGTCGGTGCCCATGGGGCCGCCGAACAGTGCCGAGCGGCCCATCCGGGAGGCGTTCTCGGGGTCGCGGTGGGCACGGCCGAGCCGGGTCTCGTGCAGCGTCGCCTTGACCTCGTCGTAGCCGGTGACGAGCCAGGCCGGATCGCCGACCGGGGTGGTGACCCGCTGGATCGCTCTGGTCTCGGTCATGTCTGCTTACCCCCGAATAGATCCGTCGTATACGACGCGTCGTGTTCAACATACATCCGGGATAGGGTCGCGTCCATGCAGGAGCCGGCGGAGAGCCACATCGCGACGGAAGTGATGGAGCACGTCCGCGCGCTGCGCCAGTCCCTGCTCTCCGGTGGCCGCGACCCGGTGGGGGATCGGGAACGCAGCGACCTCACCGGACCGCAGGTCGCCGTCCTGTCGGATCTCGCCACGACCGGGCCGAGCACCGTCACCGAGCTCGCCGCGCGTCTGCACCTGAGCCACAGCACGATGTCGGGGATCATCACCCGCCTCGAGGCGAGGAAACTGGTCACCAGGACCCCGGACGAGCGCGACCGCCGCGTCACCCGCGTCGCCGTGGCAGCGGTGGTGGAGCACTACGTCCAGGACCTGCGAAGCGGACCGTTCGGACGGCTCGTCACGGTGCTCGACGCTGCCACGCCGCAGGAGCGCGACGTGGTGCTCGACGGCCTCACGACCTTGCGGAAGCTGCTCGAGGCGGGCTGACTGCCCCGCCGTATTGCAGGAAGGCCACCTTGCCGCAAAATTTCGGCGGCCCGAATCCTTCGGCTGAGTGGCCTTCCTGCAACGGAGCGCGGGGAGTGCTACCCGACCATCGGCCGATCGGTCGGGTTGATCGGGCGGGGGAGTACCGAGCGGCCGGTCAGGTAGGCATCCACCCCGGCGGCCGCGGCGCGGCCCTCGGCGATGGCCCACACGACCAGCGACTGGCCGCGGCCCATGTCGCCCGCCGAGAACACCCCGTCGACGCTGGTCATGAACGCGTCGTTGCGGGCCACGTTGCCCCGGGGGTCGAGCTCGACGCCGAGGTCGTCGAGCAGGCGGCCCTTGTCCGGCCCGACGAAGCCCATCGCGAGCAGCACGAGCTGCGCGGGCAGCTCCCGCTCGGTGCCCTCGACCGACACGAACCGGCCCTCGGCATCGCGCCGGACCTCGACGATCCGGATGGCCGCCAGCTTGCCGTCGGCGTCGGCGACGAACTCGGTGGTGTTCACCGAGAACAGCCGCTCACCGCCCTCCTCGTGGGCCGAGGAGACGCGGTAGATCATCGGGTAGGTCGGCCAGGGCATGCCCACGGTGCGCTTCTCCGGGGGCGTCGGCATGATCTCCAGCTGCGTGACCGACGCGGCGCCCTGGCGGTGCGACGTGCCGAGGCAGTCGGCGCCGGTGTCACCGCCACCGATGATCACCACGTGCTTGCCCTCAGCGGTGATCGGCGGCGCATCCATGTCGCCCTGCTGCACGTGGTTGGCCCACGGCAGGAACTCCATCGCCTGGTAGACGCCCTCGACCTCACGGCCCTTCGCCGGCAGGTCGCGCCACGCCGTGGCACCACCGGCGAGGACGACCGCGTCGAAGTCCGCCTGCAGCTGCTCGGCGGTGACGTCCACCCCGACGTCGACGGAGGCGCGGAACAGCGTGCCCTCGTCCTGCATCTGCTTGAGGCGCCGGTCCAGCCGGGACTTCTCCATCTTGAACTCGGGGATGCCGTAGCGCAGCAGCCCGCCGATGCGGTCGGCGCGCTCGAACACCACGACGCTGTGCCCGACGCGCGTGAGCTGCTGCGCGGCGGCCAGCCCGGCAGGCCCGGAGCCGACGACGGCCACCTTCTTGCCGGTGCGCCGCACCGGTACCTGGGGCGTGATCCAGCCCTCGTCCCAGGCCCGGTCGACGATCTCGATCTCGACCTGCTTGATCGTGACCGCGTCGCTGTTGATCGCCAGCACACAGGCCGCCTCGCAGGGCGCGGGGCAGAGCGTGCCGGTGAACTCCGGGAAGTTGTTGGTGGCGTGCAGCCGCTCGGTGGCCTCGCGCCAGTCCTTGCGGTAGACGAGGTCGTTCCACTCCGGGATGAGGTTGCCCAGCGGGCAGCCCTGGTGGCAGAACGGGATGCCGCAGTTCATGCAGCGCCCGGCCTGCTTCTCCAGGTGGTCGCGGGGGAACTCCTGGTAGACCTCGCGCCAGTCCATCAGGCGCAGGTCCACGGGACGGCGCGTGGGAGTCTCGCGCGGGGTGGTGATGAACCCCTTCGGGTCACCCATGTCGGACCTCCCCGAGAATGCGTGCGGCGGCAGTGTCGATGTCTCGATCAGCCATGAGCCGCCTCCATGATCGCTGTGTCGATGTCGCGGCCGTCGCGCTCGGCGGCCGCACGGGCCTCGAGCACCCGCTTGTAGTCCTTGGGCATGACCTTGCTGAACCGGCCGACCGCGTCGTCCCAGCTGGTGAGCAGGGCGCGCGCCACGGCCGAGTCGGTCTCCGCGTGGTGGCGTTCCACCGCCTCGCGCAGGAACTTGCGGTCCTCGTCGTCGAGCGCGTCGATGTCGACCATCTCGCCGTTGACCCGCTGCTCGAGCAGGTCGAGCGCGTAGGCGATGCCGCCGGACATGCCGGCCGCGAAGTTGCGCCCGACCTTGCCCAGCACGACCACGCGGCCACCGGTCATGTACTCGCAGCCGTGGTCGCCCACGCCCTCGACGACGGCCAGCGCGCCGGAGTTGCGCACGCAGAACCGCTCGCCGACGAGCCCGCGGACGAAGATCTCGCCCGATGTGGCGCCGTAGAGGATCACGTTGCCGGCGATGACGTTGTCCTCGGCCACCAGCGGTGCCGACGGGTCGGGCCGCAGCGTGAGCCGCCCGCCCGAGAGCCCCTTGCCGAAGAAGTCGTTGGTGTCGCCGATCAACCGCAGCGTGATGCCCTTCGGCACGAACGCGCCGAAGCTCTGTCCGGCCGAGCCGGACAGCGTGACGTCGATCGTGTTGTCGGGCAGGCCCTCGCCACCCCAGCGGCGCGTGAGCTCGTAGCCGAGCATCGTGCCGACCGTGCGGTTGACGTTGCGGACCGGCAGGTCCAGCCGCACCTTGTCACCGGAGGACAGCGCGCCCTCGCAGAGCTGGATCAGCGTGTTGTCCAGCGCCTTCTCGAGGCCGTGGTCCTGGCTCTTCGTGTTGTGGCGTGCCGTGCCCGGCTTGAGCT
The DNA here is from genome assembly GCF_042653605.1 of Pseudonocardia sp. GCM10023141. NCBI lineage: Bacteria > Bacillati > Actinomycetota > Actinomycetes > Pseudonocardiales > Pseudonocardiaceae > Pseudonocardia > Pseudonocardia sp. GCM10023141. The sequence goes on along the minus strand of NZ_JBHSIR010000006.1, from coordinate 264,437 downwards.
CGGGCATGTGGAAGATCGGACGCAGGTCCAGGCCCTCGGTCTTCCAGTGGCGCACGGCGTCGTCGGTGTCGAGCATCTCCGCGTGACCCACGGCCTCGGCCACGGTGCGGAACCCGAGCTGCGCCAGGTACTCGCGCACCTCCTCGGCGATGAACCGCATGAAGTTGACGACGTACTCGGGACGCCCGTCGAACCGCTCGCGCAGCTTCGGGTTCTGGGTGGCGACGCCGACCGGACAGGTGTCGAGGTGGCAGACCCGCATCATGATGCAGCCCGACACCACGAGCGGTGCGGTGGCGAAGCCGAACTCCTCGGCCCCCAGCAGTGCGGCGATGACGACGTCGCGGCCGGTCTTGAGCTGCCCGTCGGCCTGCACGACGATGCGGTCGCGCAGCCCGTTGGCCAGCAGCGTCTGCTGCGTCTCGGCCAGACCGAGCTCCCACGGACCACCCGCGTGCTTGATCGACGACAGCGGTGACGCACCGGTGCCGCCGTCGTGTCCCGAGATCAGGACCACGTCGGAGTACGCCTTCGCCACACCCGCCGCGACCGTGCCGACGCCGACCTGGCTCACCAGCTTCACGTGGATGCGGGCGCGCGGGTTGGCGTTCTTCAGGTCGTGGATGAGCTGCTTGATGTCCTCGATCGAGTAGATGTCGTGGTGCGGCGGCGGCGAGATCAGGCCGACGCCCGGCGTCGACCCGCGGGTCTTCGCGATCCAGGGGTAGACCTTGGTGCCGGGCAGCTGACCACCCTCGCCGGGCTTGGCGCCCTGCGAGATCTTGATCTGCAGGTCGTCGGCGTTGACCAGGTACTCGCTGGTGACACCGAAGCGGCCCGACGCCACCTGCTTGATGGCGCTGCGACGCGAGTCGCCGTTGGCGTCGGGTGTCCAGCGGTCGGCGTCCTCGCCGCCCTCACCGGTGTTGGACTTGCCGCCGAGGCGGTTCATCGCGATGGCGAGGGTCTCGTGCATCTCCTTGGAGATCGACCCGTAGGAGATGGCGCCCGTCGCGAACCGCTTGACGATCTCCTCGACGCTCTCGACCTCGTCGATCGGCACCGGCGGCCGCGTGCCGTCCTTGAACTTGAACAGCCCGCGCAGCGTCATCAGCCGGTGGGTCTGATCGTCGACGGCCTTCGTGTACTGCTTGAAGATGTCGTAGCGACCCTGCCGCGTGGAGTGCTGGAGCTTGAAGACCGTCTCCGGGTTGAACAGGTGCAGCTCACCCTCGCGGCGCCACTGGTACTCGCCGCCGACCTCCAGCGCCCGGTGCGACGCGCGCACGTCGTCGGACGGGAACGCCCGGCGGTGCTGGCGCAGCACCTCCTCGGCGAGCACGTCGAAGCCGACGCCGCCCAGCCGGGACGTGGTGCCGGTGAAGCAGGTGGTGATGACCTCGTTGCCCAGGCCGATCGACTCGAAGATCTGCGCGCCCGTGTAGGACGCGACCGTCGAGACGCCGATCTTGGACATAGTCTTGCGGACGCCCTTGCCCAGCGCCTTGACCAGGTTGTTCGCCGCCGTGCGGGCGTCGACACCCGGGATGTCGCCGCGGTCGGCGAGATCCTCGACGGTGGCCATCGCCAGGTACGGGTTGACCGCGGCGGCGCCGTAGCCGAGCAGCAGCGCGATGTGGTGCACCTCGCGGGCGTCGCCCGACTCCACGACCAGGCCCACCCGGCTGCGGGTCTTCTCCCGGACGAGGTGCTGGTGCACCGCACCGGTGAGCAGCAGTGACGGGATCGGCGCGTGGTCCTTGGTGACACCGCGGTTGGACAGCACGATCAGGCGCGCGCCGTCCTCGATGGCCTCGGAGACCTCGCGACAGATCTCGCCCAGGCGCCGCTTGAGGCCCGCTCCGCCCTCCGCGGTGCGGAACGTGCCCATGGCGGTGACGCAGGTGAAGCCGGGCAGCTCACCGTCGTCGTTGATGTGCACGATCTTGGCAAGGTCCTCGTTGGACAGGACCGGGAACGGCAGCACCACCGTGCGGCAGTTGGACGGGCTGGCGTCGAGCAGGTTCTGCTCGGGCCCGAGCTGGCTCTGCAGGGAGGTGACCAGCTCCTCCCGGATAGCATCCAGCGGCGGGTTGGTGACCTGCGCGAACAGCTGGATGAAGTAGTCGAACAGCTGCCGCGGACGTGCGGAGATCGCCGCGATCGGTGCGTCGTTGCCCATCGACCCGATCGGCTCGGCACCGCTGCGCGCCATCGGCTTGAGGAGGATGTTGAGCTCCTCCTCGGTGTAGCCGAACGACTGCTGGCGGTGGGTGAGCGCCGCGTGGGTGTGGGTCTCGCGCTCGCGGGCGGGGAGCTCGTCGAGCCGGATCAGCCCGGCGTGCAGCCAGTCGGCGTACGGGTGCTCGGCTGCCAGCGCGCCCTTGATCTCCGCATCGTCCACCAGCCGGCCCGCGGCGGTGTCGACGAGGAACATGCGACCGGGCTCCAGCCGGCCCTTCTTCACCACGGCCGACGGCTCGACGTCGAGCACGCCCACCTCGGAGGCGAGCACGACGATGCCGTCGTCGGTGACCCAGTAGCGGGCCGGGCGCAGCCCGTTGCGGTCCAGGACGGCGCCGATGAGGGTGCCGTCGGTGAACGCGACGAGCGCGGGGCCGTCCCACGGCTCCATCAGGGTGGAGTGGAACTCGTAGAAGGCCCGGCGGGCCGGATCCATCTCGGTGTGGTTCTCCCAGGCCTCCGGGATCATCATCAGCACCGAGTGCGGCAGGCTGCGGCCGCCGAGGTGCAGCAGCTCCAGCACCTCGTCGAAGGTGGCCGAGTCGCTCGCGTCGGGCGTGACGATCGGCGAGAGCCGCGTCAGGTCGCCGGGGATGAGGCTGGACTTGAGCAGCGCCTCGCGCGAAGCCATCCAGTTGCGGTTGCCGCGCAGCGTGTTGATCTCGCCGTTGTGCGCGACGTAGCGGTACGGGTGCGCGAGCGGCCACGCCGGGAACGTGTTGGTGGAGAACCGGGAGTGCACGACGGCCAGCGCCGTGGTCACCCGCTCGTCGGACAGGTCCGGGTAGAACGCCTCGACCTGCGGCTCGGCGAGCATGCCCTTGTAGACGATGGTGCGCGGCGAGAGGCTCGCGAAGTAGACGCCGGTGGCGTGCTCGGCGCGCTTGCGCAGGCAGAACGTGAGCCGCTCGAGCTCGATGCCGGACTCGCCGCCCCGACCCGCCACGAACAGCTGGCGGAAGCTCGGCATCGCGGCGCGCGCGGTGGGTCCGATGTCTGCGCCGTCCGGATCCGTGGGCAGGTCGCGCCAGCCCAGCACCCGCAGGCCCTCTTCGGCGGCCAGCCGGTCGATCTCGTCGACGGCCTCGTCGGCCTTGTCGGGCTCGATGGGCAGGAACGCGATGCCGGCGGCGTAGGCGCCTGCGTCGGGCAGCGCGAAGTCGACGACCTCCCGGTAGAACTCATCGGGAAGTTGGATGAGGATGCCCGCACCGTCACCGGTGTTGGCCTCGGCCCCGCGGGCGCCTCGGTGCTCCAGTCGGAGCAGCGCGGTCAACGCCCTGCGGACGATATTGTGATCACGGCGGCCGGAAAGATCGGCAACCATGGCGACGCCACAGGCGTCGTGCTCGAATTCCGGGGCGTAGAGCCCCTTGCCCAGAGCCGCCGACGCTGTACCCGCGATGTTCGCAGCCAACAGTGCCTCCGGTCGTCTCGGTGCACCCCGACATCCAGCATCGGGACGACATGATGGTCGAAAGAGAGTAACCGAGACCCCCACTCGGACGCCTGTTCTGGTCGCGCGGGGGCTCGGGGCGCGCACCGGTGCAGTGTGAGACGGGCCCGGCGTGGTCGCCTACGCCGCCGGCACGTCGGTCGGGCGCCGTTGTGCGGCGTCGGCCGGATTTGAGCACGGGTGCGGCCCGCACGCATCAGCGGGTGCGGGATTCGCCCGCACAATGTCGCATGCAATTGCATCTCTCGCCAGTGACACCGGCAGTGACCAACTTGACCTGCGGCGGAAGCGGGGGATCCGGTCCGCGGAGGGTAGTGTGTAGGTCCGCCGTCCGCGGCCCCGGCCGGAGGTGCCCGTAGGTGGCCTGGAACACGCGAAACGTCGAAGACATGATCGTTCGGTGTCCAGGAGTGGGCCGGGTGGGGCGGGCGCGGCGCCACCTCGAATTCTCAGACGTGATTCACAGGTGCGGTGGCGCGGCCCGGACGTCAGCAGGGCGTCACTCCCGACGCTCGACGTCAGGAGGGACGCCCTGCTGCCCTTCCGGGTGGCCGCTGGGAGGCGGCTGCGTAGTCAGCCGCCGAAATGCCTGGTCATCGTCGAGGCGCCCAGCGTCATCAGCTCATCGAGCCGGCCGGCGGCGGAGTCGGGGAGCGCGTCCACCGTCCACACCAGGCGCGAGCCACCGGCACCGTCGCCGTGCACCTGCATCGTCGAGTGGTGGTGCGTCAGCCCCATCGGCGAGTCGATCACGGCGTAGGCGAGCCTGCGGGCGTCGTCGTCGACGTCGACGATCAGCTCGCGAGCGACGGTCCCGTTCCCGAACGTGACGATCCGTGCGTCCTCCTCGAGACGCGCATCGACCACGAACCCCGGGACGAGGTCCACGTGCGGCGTGCCGACCGCGCGGACGGCCGCCCAGACGGTGGCGACGTCGGCCGGAAGGGTCAGCTCACGTGTCAGCGCGGTCATGCGGAGGCCTGCTGCTCGGCCACGCAGAACTCGTTGCCCTCGGGATCCTGCAGGACCGTCCACTTGTGGCCCCACTCGGCGACGTCGCCCACGCGTTGGGCGCCGAGCCCGACCAGCCGCTCGACCTCGGCCTCCCGGTCGGTCGCCGTCAGGTCGACGTGCATGCGGTTCTTCGCCGACTTGCCCTCCGGTACCCGCAGGAACAGCCATGCGGGGGTCTCGCTGCCGCGGCCGTATCCGATGCTCGCGAACTCCCGGGACGCGCCGTCGTTGACGGTGCGGCCGAGTGCGGCGGACCAGAAGGTGGCGACGGCCTGCGCGTCGTCGCAGTCGAGGGTGATGGAGGTGAGGGTGATGGTCATGACGTCTCCTCGGTGGGGGTGATGGGCCAGTGGATCTCGGTGCGGAAGCGGCTGGTGTCGGCGGTCTCGGTGAAGCTCACGACGTAGATCTCGCGGATCTGCAACGGCAGCGGCGTCGCGTGCTGCGCGACCCACGCGCCGAGGTGCCGGTAGGTGTCGGCGATGGTCGCGTAGGGACCGGCGTGCACGAGCACGGCGACCCGTGCCGCCGGTATCTCGCCGATCACCACGCCCGACCCGGCGGGCACGGCGACGGGGCGCGCGATGGGGAAGTAGGCCTCCACGTCGTCGGGGGTGTTGTCGACGATCTCGGGTGGGTAGAGCGCCGCTGCCGGCCCGATCGGCTCGATCCCCAGCTGCGCGGCGACGGCGCCCAGCCGCGGGTAGGCCTGGGCGAGGAACTGGTCGAAGTTCGCCTCCGTCACCTGCCCGCGCAGGGCGAGGGTGTGCTGGTTGGGCTCCTCGCGCACGTGCACCGGGGTGTGGGTGGCCGGAGCGTCGAGGCTGTCGTGCAGCTCCGCGACGATGCGCTGCACCTCGGCGAGCCGTGATCGCATCGCCGTCTCGTGGTCGGCGAGCACCCGCGCCGTGACGTCCGGGTCACGTGCGTGCACCACCTCCCGCACCCGGTCCAGCGGCAGGTCCAGCGCGCGCAGCCGTGCGATCACCGCGGCGTCGATCAGCTGTGACGCGTGGTAGCTGCGGTAGCCGGTGTCGGGGTCGACCCGGACCGGCACCAGCAGCCCCGCCTCGTGGTACGCCCGCAGCGCCTTGATCGAGAGGAAGCTCGCTCTCGAGAAGGCGCCGATCGGCAGCAGGCCGTTGTCCATGGGTTGAATCCTCCGGTCTCCCCCGGGGGGAGAGCCAAGACCCCGCTGCAGGAAAGATGGCGGGGTGGACGCGCGCGGGGTGCTGGCCGATGTGGCCCGGCTCGGGCCGTTCTTCGCCGTCGCCACGAACCCGGCCGAGTCAGTGGACCCGACCTGGCGCCCGCTGCGCGACCTCTACACCGACCCGGTGCCGCTGCGCGACCGCATCGCGCACGTGCGCCGCACGCTCGGCAGCGACGAGCGCGTGGCGGCGTCGATCGCGTTCCAGGGCCTGGCGGCGCGGATCCTGTCGGCCCCGTTCGCCGCGGTGGTGCTGCACGGCGTGCTGCCCGGTTGGACACCCGACGCGGTGCACTGGCGGGCATCGGCCTCGGGTCCGTGGCCGCTGTGGACCGACGCGCCGCTCGCGGACGGCACCGACGTCGCGGCGGCCGTGGTGGAGGAGCACATGGTGCCGCTCGTCGCGGCCGTCCGCGCGCAGGTGGCGATCTCGGAGCAGATCCTGTGGGGGAGCGTCGCGTCCTCGGTGTCGAGCGCGCGGGGGCAGGTCGCGACCCGGCGACCGGCTGCCGCGGCTCGCGCGACGGCGCTGGCCGAGGAGTTGCTGAGCGCCGGCAGGCTGGCCGGCTCCGCGGAGCTGCGCCCGTTCCGCAGGCGCTCGTGCTGCCTGTACTACCGCGTGCCCGGCGGTGGCCTGTGCGGCGACTGCGTGTTGCAGTCGCGCTGAGGCCTGCTCACGCGCGCCTGCGCAGGGCGAGCGCCGCGAGCCAGGCGAACCCCACGGCCAGGCACAGCCGCTGCATCAGCCCGGCCACCGGCAGGAACGCGGGGTTCTGGGCGAAGCCCAGCGCGGCCAGCACGAACAGCGCGAGGAACGCGATGGCAGTGGCGATGCTGTAGCCGGCGAACCTGCCGCGACCCGCGCGCCGCGCCGCCACCAGGCAGGCGATCGGCAGCCCGAGGAACAGCAGCGACGAGAAGGCGCTGTGCAGCGTGCCGTGCGTGGTGGCGACCGGAGCCAGCGGCGTGCCCGGCGGGTAGCCGTTGATCGGGTCGCAGGTGAACACGCACGCGCCGAGCAGGCCGACGCCGAGCAGGCCGACGAGGGTGGGTGTCCAGCGCCCCTCGTCGCGCAGGCCCCACGCGAGCGCGAGCACCAGCAGCCCCGTGACGAGGAAGTTGGCCATCTGCGTCCAGCCGTACTCACCGATCGACAGCGAGCTCACGGGATGGCGCATCGGGCTGTAGCCCGGCCGCAGCGCGCCTTCGACCAGGAACGCCGCGACGAAGAGGGGCCCGGCCACGATGCCGCAGGTCAAGAGCGCTCGGGATGGCGCTGTGGGCGTCATGGCGGGAGGGTCTCACGGCCCCCTCCACCCCGTTGCAGGAAAGCCACTTTCCCGCAACGACGTTGCGGGAAAGTGGCTTTCCTGCCAGCCGAGAGCCTGCGGAACCCCTACGCCGTCGCCATCAGCGCGTTGCCGGCAGGGGCCGGCTCGTCCACCGCGATGCTGCCGGTCTCGAAGCCCTTCCACCACGACGCCGTGCGCGGCGCCAGCGTGACGCGGCCCCCGGCGAGATCCCCGGCACCCTGCACCACCACCCCGCGGAAGCCGGTTGGGCGGCGGCCGACGGACCGGTCGAGCGTCAGGCTCGCGGGTGCGGAGCGGGGGAGGTCGACGCCGGTCGGCACGGTGATCCGCGCGCCCGCGGGCTCCCAGCGGGCCGGCAGGACGAGCGGCCCGTTCGGGGTCGACCAGCCCAGCGCGGCGTCGCCCGCCGTGCCGAGCAGCGGTGCGACCGTCGACGGCAGCCGGTCGGCGATGTCCGACCACCGGGTGTCGCCGCCTGCTGCGGCCGGGTCCGGCTCGTCGAGGACCGTAGCGGTATCCGGGCGGATCGCGATCAGCACGCGGTCCAGCGGCATCGAACCGCGCGTCATCGTCAGGAGGTCCACGGCGTACCCGGCCATCTGCGTCACGTTGCGGGCCGCGTAGGACGCCCCCGCCGCCGCGATCGAGGGCAGGTGGAACGCGGCCCGGACGGCCTCGCCCGGCTCCCGCAGCGAGTGGATCTCGGCGGTGCCGGTGATCACCACGCTGCGGCCGTCGCGGCCGCGGATCAGCACCCCGGCACGGGGTCGCTTGCGCAGCGCCCGCACCTTGAGCGCCCGATCGGGCACGATGATCCAGATGCGCCCGTCGGCCGCCGTGAAGCGGTGGGGCGTCACGTGGGGGCCGCGCCGGGCCTCGACGCCCAGGTAGGCGACGGTCGCCCCGCGCAGCACGCGCGCGACCTGGGGGTCGTGCAGCGAGCTGGTGACACACTGTCTCATAAGCCCAGGATGGCCCTCGGCACGTGCTCCGGGGCCGGTTCGTGGGCGAACTCACCGGTAACTTCCGGTCCTGGCCCGCGGCCGCACGTCAGCAGGGTGGCCCTCCTGACGTCAGACGTCTGGAAGGCCACCTTGCTGACGTCCCCCGAGCGCCCCCTGCAACAACCCCTCGATGACGGCGAGTCGCTCGGCTCGTGACATCCGGCGGGTGCCCGAACCCACCAGCTGGTCGAAGATCAGCCCGTCGATGCCGGCCACCAGCCGGTCGGCCCGGGCCCGGTCTCCCGCCCCGTTGCGCGCCAGCACGTCGGCCAGCCGCGTCCGGATCGAACCCCCGGCCTGCTCGAACGCGCGGCGCAGCTCCGGGCGGCGGGTGCTCTCCAGTGCCAGCTCGTAGCGCGCGAGCATCTGGTTGCGGCCCGCCGTGAGCCAGTGGTCGACGACCGCGTCGAGCGCCTCGGCCGTGAACGCACCAGCGGTCGTCAGTGCGAGGGCGTCGGCAGTGTCGACCTGGGCGAGCCGCTCGACGATCGCCTCCAGCAGCGCGTGGCGGGTGCGGAAGTAGTAGGACGTGGAGCCCTCGGCCACGCCGGCGGTCCGGTCGACCGCGCGGTGGGTGAGGCCCCGCATCCCCTGCTCGGCGAGTGTGGCGATCGCCGCATCGGCCAGGTCTTCCCTTCGGGGCACCTTTGTACTCTACAGTTGTAGAGACACTACAGGTGTAGAGGAGGCTCGCCATGCGGGCAACGGTGGTCGGTGGCGGTATCGGTGGGCTGGCGGCAGCGATCGCGCTGCACCGCAAGGGCTGGGAGGTCGAGGTGCTCGAGCGGGCCCCGGAGTTCACCGAGGTCGGCGCCGGCATCTCGCTGTGGGGCAACGCCGTTCGCGCGCTCGACGCGCTCGGGCTCGGCGACCAGCTGCGGTCACGCGCGCTCGCCGAGTCCTCGGCCGGCATCCGCGACACCCGCGGCCGCTGGCTGACCCGCACCGACACGGCCGAGATCGAGCGCCGCTACGGCGCCACGGTCGTCGTCCGCCGCACCGAGCTGCTCGACGTCCTCCGTGCGGCGCTGCCCGCCGAGCTGCTCCGGTCCGGTGTGGAGGTCACGGGCGTCCACGAGGACGGCACCGTCACGCACCGCACCGGCACGACGGGCACCGACCTCGTCGTCGGCGCCGACGGCATCCACAGCGCCGTCCGCGCGGCGCTGTGGCCCTCGGCCCGGCCGCCGCGCTACGCCGGCTACACCGCATGGCGCTTCCTCACCACCTTCGACGGTGAGCTGGCCGGCAGCGAGAGCATGGGGCACGGCACGCGCTTCGGCATCGTGCCGCTGGGCGGCGGGGGCGTGTACTGCTTCGCCGCCGCGCAGGTCGCCGAGGGCGTCCGCGGCCCGCACGGGGAGCTCTCCGAGCTGCGCCGCCGGTTCGCCGGCTGGCACGAGCCGATCCCGCAGCTGCTGGCGGGCGTCGCCGACGACGCCGTGCTGCGCCACGACGTCGTCGAGCTGCCGCCGCTGCCGACCTACCGGCGCGGCCGGGTCGTCCTGCTCGGCGACGCGGCGCACGCCATGAGCCCGAACCTCGGCCAGGGCGCGTGCCAGGTGCTCGAGGACGCCGTGACGCTCGCCGCGGTCGGGCTCGACGGCTACGACAGCGCCCGCCGCGGCCGCACGCAGCGCATCGCCCGGCGCTCGCACCAGCTCGGCACCGTGGCGCAGCTGTCCGGCGCGATCCCCGTGGCGCTGCGCAACACCGCGATGCGGCTCGCGCCGGCCTCGGCACTGGTCCGCGGGCTGGCTCCGGTGCTGAGCTGGTCGCCGCCGGTCAGCCCTTGATCGCGCCGCCGAGCCCCGCGCTGCGCAGGAACGTCCGCTGGAACACGATGAACAGCACCACCGGGATCAGCGCCGAGATCGTCAGCGCCGCCAGCAGCACGTCGAGCTCGATGGAGCGTGCGAGCGTCGGCAGGCGCACCGACAGCGGCTGCACGTCCGGGTCGGGCAGCACCACCAGCGGCCAGAGGAAGTCCTTCCACGCCGCGATGAACGCGAACACGGAGATCACCCCGAGTATCGGGCGCGACATCGGCAGCAGCACCGAGAAGAACACGCGGAACGGCCCGGCGCCGTCGATGCGCGCGGCCTCGAAGATCTCGCGCGGCAGGTTGTCGAAGAAGCGCTTCGCGAGCAGCACGTTGAACGCGTTGGCACCGGCAGGCAGCCACACCGCCCAGAACGTGTTCACCAGCGACGTGCCGATCAGCGGCGGGTCGAGCACCGTCAGGTACAGCGGCACGAGCAGCACCACCGCCGGCACGAACAGCGTGCTGAGCACCAGCCAGTACAGGACCGGTCCGTAGCGCGGCCGCAGGATCGCCAGCGCGTACCCGCCGGTCGTCGCGACGACCAGCTGCACGAACCACGCCCCGACGGCGATGATCATGCTGTTGGCGAAGTAGCGGTCGATGTGCACGGTGGTCCACGCCGTGGCGAGGTTGGCCCAGTCGATACCGCTCGGGAACAGCGCCATCGGGCTGCGCAACGTGTCCTGCGTGGTGCTGACCGATGCCTTGACCAGCCACAACAACGGCCCGAGGCACACCACGGCCAGCAGGACGAGCAGCAGGGCCAAGACGGTCGTCAGCAGCGTCCGGGTCCGAGGTGTCCGCCAGTCCATCGACGAGACGATGCCGCGGGGCGGCTGGTCAGCCGCCGCCTTCGCCGCCCGGCGCCCGGCCGGTCGCTGGGGAGCGGGATCCGTGGGGGGCGCCGTCGGGGCGGGCCGGGGCCGGGCGGGGGCGCTCATGACGTGCTCCAGGACTTCGTGAGCCGGAGGTAGACGGCCGAGAGCACCGCGAGGAACACCGCCAGCATCAGGCTCAGTGCGGTGGCGGCGCCGTAGTCGCCGCCGAGGCTGGACGCGAACGCGTAGTCGTAGATCAGCAGCAGGATCGTCAGCGTCGAGTGCGCCGGCCCGCCGTTGGTGAACAGGAACGGCTCGAGGAACACCTGCGACGTGCCGATGATCTGCAGGATCAGCGTCACCAGCAGCACGCCGCGCAGTTGCGGCAGCGTCACGTGCCACACCTTGTGCCACAGTGACGCGCCGTCGACCTCGGCAGCCTCGTAGAGCTCGGGCGGGATGCCGATGAGCGCGGCCAGGTAGATGATCACGGTGCCGCCCGCCGCCGCCCACGTCGCCTCCAGCACGAGCGACGGCAGCGCGCTGCCGGCCGACTGCAGCCACTGCTGCGGTGCGATCCCGAACCGCCCGATGATCGTGTTGAACACGCCGTCCGGGCGGGCGTCGTAGAAGAACTTCCACATCAGCACGGCGACCACCGGCGGCACGACGACGGGCAGGTAGGCGATGGCGCTGTAGAGCCCGCGGAAGCGGCGGACCTCGCTCATCAGCACGGCCAGCACCAGCGGGATCGGGTAGCCGAACACGAGGGCGATGCCCGCGAACCACGCCGTGTTCTGCACCGCCGTCCACAGCAGCGGGTCGGCCAGCACGTGCGTGAAGTTGTCGATGCCGACGAACTTCGGCGCCGTCACGAGGTTGGTCTTCTGCACGCTCATGACGGCGGCGCGCACGATCGGCCACCACGAGAACACGCCGAAGATCACCAGCAGCGGTGCCGTGAACAGCAGCGTGGTGAGCCCGCCGCGCCGGATCCAGGTGGTCATGCGTCGTTACCTCCGTGCGCGGCGGCCGGCCGGGTGTTCCCCGGCCGGCCGCCGGCTGGCCTGTGAGCGGTCAGCTCCGGTCGAGGATCGCCTGGACGTCGGTGTCGGCCTGCTTGAGCAGCGTGTCGATGTTCGCGTTGCGGTCGGTGAGCACCGCCTGCACCACCGGGTCGAGCGCCGCGTACATCTCCTGCGTGTGCGCTGCGGGCTCGCCGGCGAGCGCCTGGCTGAAGATCCCGTTGGTGAACGAGGTCATCTGCGCCAGCGGCACGTTCACGTACTGCTTGATCCAGCCGTCGTACTGCGTCAGCGTGGCCTTGTCGAAGATCGGCAGCTGGGGCACCCCGACGGGCTGCTTGCTGTCGGCGAGGGTCTTGGCGTCGAGCACGGCGGCATCCTGCTTGGTGAACTTCGACATGTAGTAGAAGTCGATCCACTTCGCGGCGGCGGCCTGCTCGTTCGGCGTGGCCTTGACGTTGACCGCGGCGAGCGTGCCGCCACCGAGCAGGCCGGCCTCGCCGCCGGTGCCCAGCGGCAGCACGGCGAGCCCGTAGTCCTCGGGCTTCATGCCGTTCTGCTGGTAGAGCGAGGTGTAGACGTCCGAGCCGCCCATGTACATGCCGATCTTGCCGGCGGCGAAGTCCTGGTTGATCGTGCCCCAGGCGTAGAGGAAGTTGGCGCCCATCGCGTTGTCGTCCCAGCGCATCTGGTGCAGCAGCTGCAGTGCCGCCTTCGCGCCCGGGTTGTCGACGGTGGCCTCGGTCTTGGCACCGTTGACGACCTGCATCCGCCCGCCGAGCGCGGAGGTCAGCGAGGTCAGCATCCAGCCGCCGGTGTTCTCGCTGGTCATCTGCGCGTAGCCGGCCTGCCCGGTCTTCGCGGCGATGATCTTGGCGTCGGCGCGGACCTCGTCCCACGTCGCCGGGGGCTTGTCCGGGTCGAGCCCGGCCTGGGTGAACAGGGCACGGTTGTACTGCAGGCCGATGCAGTACGCGGCCGTCGGCACCCCGTAGATGTGCCCGTCGGGGCCCTGACCGGCGGCGAGCACGGCCTTGTTGAACTTGTCGAGGTACCCGAAGGCCTTCATCGGGTCGGTGATGTCAGCGAGCTGGCCGCGCTCCACCAGCGACTTGCCGTCGGTGAACGGCACCGTGAAGACGGTCGGGAGGGTGCCGCCCGCCAGCTGCGCGGTGAACGTCGGGCCGGTCCACTCGTACTCGCGGGGCGTGACGTCGATGTTGGGGTTGGCGGCCTCGAACTGCGCCACCTGCTTGTCGAAGGCGTCGAACGCCGCTTTCTCGCTGCCCGGCTTCAGGCTCACCACCGAGATGGAGACCTTGGCGTTCGGGTCGGCGGCAGGCGCTGCCGCCGTGCTCCCGCCGCTGCAGCCGGCCACCAGGCCGGCGACGACCAGCGCAGCGGCTACCCCGCTGGCACCTCTTCGGATGGACCTCATTGTCGTTTCCTCTCCTACTGCGCCGACGCAGATGGCGTGGTCCGCAGCCACGCCGCGGTGTCTGGGGGGAGCTCGCCGGCGACCAGTGGGCCGCTCGCGAGCAGGACCGCCGTGTGCGTGGGGAGCGGCACCGGCTGGTCGGACATGTTGAGCACGCAGCGGAAACGCGGGCCCCGCTCGATCGCGAGCACGCCGTCGGGTGCCGGCAGCCAGCGCATCGGGCCGTCACCCAGCTCGGCGCGACGGATCCGCAGGGCGTCGCGATAGAGCGACAGCATCGAGCCGGGATCGGCGGCCTGCGCCTCGACGGTCAAGGTGGCCCAGTCGGCGGGCTGGGGGAGCCAGGTCGGCGCGGCGCCGTCGGGGCCGAACCCGAACGGTGGCGCGCTGCCCGACCACGGCAGCGGCACCCGGCAGCCGTCACGGCCCGGGTCGACGCCGCCGGATCGCTGGAACATCGGGTCCTGGCGCAGGTCGTCGTCGAACTGCTCGTGCTCGGGCAGGCCCAGCTCGTCGCCCTGGTAGAGGTACAGGGATCCCGGCAGCGCGGCGGTGAGCAGCGCGGCGGCCCGCGCGCGGCGTGTGCCGAGGGCGCGGTCGGTGGGGGTGTCGCGCCGCTTCGCCTCGAACGAGAATCCGGTGTCGGAGCGGCCGTAACGCGTGACCGGTCGCGTGACGTCGTGGTTGGACAGCACCCAGGTGGCCGGTGCGCCGACCGGAGCGTGCGCCGCGAGCGTCATGTCGATGGACGCGCGCAGCTGCGCGGCATCCCACGGCCGCGCGAGGAAGTCGAAGTTGAACGCGGTGTGCAGCTCGTCGGGGCGCAGGTAGCGGACGAAGCGCTCGACGTCGGGCAGCCAGACCTCGCCGACGAACATGCGCGGCGGGCTGTACGAGTCACCGATCGCGCGCCAGCTCCGGTAGATGTCGTGCAGCCCGTCGCGGTCGGTGGTCGGGTGCTCGCCGGGTCCGGGGTTGGCCGGGATCTCCGGCAGCGCGGCGTCCTTCACCAGCAGCGCGGCCGAGTCGATGCGCACACCGGCGACGCCGCGGTCGAACCAGAACCGCAGTACGTCCTCGTGCTCGCGCCGGACGTCCGGGTGGCTCCAGTTGAGATCGGGCTGCGCGGCGGCGAACAGGTGCAGGTACCACTCGCCGGGTGTGCCGTCGGCGTTCTTGGTGCGGGTCCAGCTCTCCCCGCCGAACTCCGACGGCCAGCGGGTCGGCATCTCGGCGCCGCCGGGGCCCCGGCCGGGGTGGAACCAGAACCGGGCGCGCTCGGAGGACCCGGGTGCGGCGGCCAGCGCGGTCTGGAACCACGGGTGCTGGTCGGAAACGTGGTTGGGGACGACGTCGACGATCGTGCGGATGCCGACCGCCAGCGCCGCGGTGATCAGCTCCTCCGCCTCGGTGAGCGTGCCGAAGACCGGGTCGATCGCGCGGTAGTCGGCCACGTCGTAACCGCCGTCGGCCAGCGGTGAGGCGTACCAGGGGGTGAACCAGAGCGCGTCGACGCCCAGGTCGGCGAGGTAGGGCAGCCGCGAGCGCACGCCGGCGAGATCACCGACACCGTCGCCGTTGCCGTCGGCGAAGCTGCGCGGATAGACCTCGTAGATCACCGCGTCGCGCCACCACTCCCCGTCGTTCATGGGAGCGGACGGTAGCTTCGTCGATCAGATCAACGCAAGAGATTGACAGAACTAAGTCAGAACTTTGACAGGACTCGTGGAGGAGCGCACGACCAGTTCCGGCTCGAACAGCAGCTCGTTGGTGCGTACCTGGCCGCCGTCGATCTGGTGCACGAGCAGCTGCACGGCGGCCTTCGCCATCGCCTCGATGGGCTGGCGGATCGTGGTCAGTGCCGGGTCGACGCAGGTCATCAGCGCCGAGTCGTCGAACCCGATGATCGAGACGTCGTCCGGGACCGCGAGGCCGCGCCTGCGGGCGGCGCGGATCGCGCCCAGCGCCAGCGGGTCGCTGGCGCAGATGACGCCGGTGACGCCGCGGTCGAGCAGCCGCAGCATCGTGGCCTGGCCGCTCTCGAGGGAGAACCGGGCGTTCTCGACCAGCTCGGCGTCGCGCCCGCTGCGCTCGGCTGCGGTGCGGAACGCGGCCAGCTTGCGGCGCGACGGTACGTGGTCCTCCGGCCCCAGCAGCAGGCCGATGTGCTGGTGTCCGAGCGCGACGAGATGACCGAACGCCTGCTCGACGGCTACGGCGTCGTCGCAGGAGACCTGAGGGAAGTCCAGCCCGTCGACGGCGGCGTTGATCAGGACGGTGGGCAGCCTGCGCGCCAGCAGCAGGCGGTAGTGATCGTGCTGTGCGTCGGCCTCGGTGTACTGGCCGCCCGCGAACAGGGCCCCCGACACCTGTTGCTGCAGCAGCAGGTCGACGTAGGCGGACTCGGTGACCCCGCCCGCTGAGCTCGTGCACAGCAGCGCGGTGAGCCCGTGCTGGGCCAGCGCCCCTCCCGCGGCCTCCGCGAACGCCGGGAAGATCGGGTTCTGCAGCTCCGGGATCACGAGCCCGACCAGCCGGGCCCGCTCGCCGCGCAGCAGGGTGGGGCGCTCGTAGCCCAGCACGTCGAGGGCGGTGAGCACGGCCTCGCGGGTGGCCTCGGAGACCCCCGGCTTGCCGTTGAGCACCCGGCTGACCGTGGCCTCGGACACCCCGACCTGCTGTGCCACCCTCGCCAAGCGTCGCGTCATGGCGCAAGAGTAGCGCAGGTGCACGCAAAATCTTGCATGGCTTGCGGGGGGTTTGCTCGATGGGGTGGTGGTCGGACGGGTGTCGGTTGAGTGCCACATGGAACCGTGTGGCTGTTGCCGACCCCGCTGCAGCCGCCACCACAGCCACCACGGCCACCGCTCAGTCCAGCAGGACGTCCGTGACCGTGACCGTGACGATCGCCTCGAGTCCCGTCACAGCCGCCACCTCCGCAGCCACCTCCCGCTGCACCGCCTGGGCCAGGTCGCGGCAGTTGTGCCCCAGCTGCGTCACCACCGAGACGGTGACGGTGGCGGTGGTGCCGTCCACCTCGGCGCGGACCCCGTCGGTGGGTGGGCGGAGCCGGTCGGTGCCGAAGAACGTGCCGGCCATCCCGAGCAGGGCCTGCCCGATGTTCGCCGGCAGCGCCACCACCCCCGGCACCCGGCGCGCGGCCAGCCCGGCGATCCGGGCCACGGCGGTCTCACCGACGTGGAGGGTCACCCCGGTCACGGTGCACCGTCCCCGACGGTGTCGCCATGGAGGGTGTCGCTATGGAGGGTGTCGCCCCGGAGCGTGTCGCCCCGGAGCGTGTCGCCATGGACCGTGTCGCCGTAGACGTCGACCACCTCGATGTCGACCCGAGCCACCGGTACCCCGAGCGCCTGCTCGCCCGCCGCGATCACCATCTGCCGGACGCGGGCGGTGACGGTGGCGATGTCCACCCCGAACTGCGCGGTGACGGTGATCGCGATGTGGGCGGTGAGCTCGCCGGTTGCCTGCTCGATGCGGCAGCTGCGGGCCCGGACCCCACCCATCCGGTCGACGACGTCGCGCAGCACCGCCGCGGCCGCGGGCCGGGACAGCCGGGCCGGGCCGTGGGGTGACGCGAGCGCCAGCACGTCCCATGGCCGCAGCTCGCTGCGCACCGCGCCCAGCACCCGGTCGAGCACCGTGGCCGGGGGCTCCACGACCTGCGCCGCCATCCGGTTGACGACGGCGTCGAGGCCCCGCGCGTCGGCGAACGCCGCGGTGCAGTGCGGGCAGTCGCGCTCGTGCGCGTCGGGTTCCGCGCCGGACTCGGCGCGATCCCACACGAGTGCCGCGTCGCGGCCGCACGCCAGCAGCTCGGCCCCGCCGTCGTCCTCGACGTTCATCGCCACGGTCGCATCACCTCCGCCAGCCGCACCCGCGCACGGTGGATCCGCCCGCGCACAGCATCCTCGCTCGCACCCGTGATCAGTGCGATCTCCGTGTAGCCGAGGCCCTCCAGCTCGCGAAGCACCCAGCAGATCCGCTGCTCGTCGGGCAGCCCCTGCAACGCGCGGCCGAGCGCGGCCATCCCCGCGTCGAGCTCGGCAGCGTGCGACGGCGAGTCGGGGGCGACGACGACGTCGGCCACCTCGTCCACGGGTACCGGCCTGCGCTTGCGCAGCATCGCGACGCAGCGGTTCGTGACCACCCGGTACATCCAGGTGGAGAACGCCGAGTCGCCGCGGAAGCGATCGATCCGCCGCCACGCGTCCAGCAGCGCCTCCTGCAGGGCGTCCTCGGCCTCGGCGGCATCGCCCATGACGCGCACCGCGAGCCGGTAGAGCGCCGCCTGGTGGCGCCGCGCGAGCACCTCGAACGCGCGGACGTCGCCCTCCTGCGCCCGTACGACGAGCGTGAGGTCGTCGAGCTGGTCCGGAGAGGCAGCCCCGACCGGCACCCGAACCTCCCCATCGCGACTGTGGCGGGCGTCACCGTGAGGGTGACCGGGCCGGCGGCGTCTGAACTGACAGCGGACACGGTAGCCGCAGCCGCGATGGCCGCACCGGTGTCCCCGACAGGAGAGAACGCCATGAGCTTCATCGACAAGGCAAAGCACAAGGCCGAAGAGGTCATCGGTGAGGTCAAGGAGAAGGTCGGCGAGCTGACCGGCAACGAGAGCCTCGAGGCCGAGGGCAAGAAGGACCAGGTCACGGGCAACGTCAAGCAGGCGGGCGACTCGGTGAAGGACGCCGCGTCGAATGTCGCCGACAAGTTCAAGAGCTGATCCGAACTCCTCCACAGGGCGGTTCCCCCGGTTGCGGGGGAGCCGCCCTGCGCGTTGTGCGTAGGGTGCGGCCGTGCCGGATCCCGACCTGACGAGCCGCGTCGCCGAGGCCGCACCCCGGCTGACCGCGGCGGTGCTCGCCCATCCCGCCGTGGCCCGCCTCGACGGCGGCCCGTTCGGCACCGTGGCCACCTACCTGCCCGGCGGCCGGATCGTCGGGCTCCGCGTGACGGGTGCCGGCGACCGGCTGGAGGTGGCGGTGGTCGCGCGGCTCGGGATCGCGCTGCCACAGCTGGCCGCCGAGCTCGGCGTGATCGTGCAGGGACTGCTGGGACCGGTTCCCGTCGACGTCACGGTGTCCGACGTGGTGGTGCCGCCACCGACCGTTCCGCCCGCTCCGGACACGGGCGGCGACGCCCCCCGCGGCCGCCTCGCCTAGACTCGCGAGAACTACCCGTCGGTGGTGTCGCCCAGCTGAGCTTCTGCGGCGCGTGCCGACGCCTACGGTCCGGGTTCACACGGGCTGTTTCGCCAGTTCCACAGATCGAGGAGTACCCCACCGTGAAGAGCACCGTCGAGCGGCTGAGCCCGACGCGGGTCCGGATCAACGTCGAGGTGCCGTTCGACGAGCTGAAGCCGGACTTCGCGCGGGCCTACAAGAAGATCGCGCAGCAGGTGAAGGTCCCGGGCTTCCGCCCGGGCAAGGTTCCCGCGCGCATCATCGACGCCCGCCTGGGCCGGGGCGTCGTCCTCGAAGAGGTCGTCAACGGGGCGGTGCCCGCGAAGTACAGCGAGGCCGTCACGGCTTCCGATGGTGAGCTCAAGCCCATCGGGCAGCCCGACATCGAGGTCACCGAGATCGCTGACGGCGACAAGATCGCCTTCACCGCCGAGGTCGACGTCCGCCCGGAGATCACGCTGCCCGACCTCGAGTCGATCGCGGTCACCGTCGACGACGTCGAGGTCACCGACGAGGACGTCGACGCGCAGCTGGAGAACCTGCGGGCCCGCTTCGGCACCCTCACCGGCGTCGAGCGCGCGGCCGCCGAGGGCGACTTCGTCCTCATCGACCTGTCGGCCACCGTCGACGGCACCGTCGTCGAGGAGGCTGCCACCACCGGGTTCTCCTACCAGGTCGGCCAGGGTGGTCTGATCGACGGCATCGACGAGGCCATCACCGGCCTCTCGGCCGACGAGTCGGCCACCTTCACCTCGAAGCTGGTCGCCGGCGAGTACGCCGACAAGGACGCCGAGGTCACCGTCAAGGTCACGGCCGTCAAGGAGCGCGAGCTCCCCGATGCCGACGACGAGTTCGCGCAGCTCGCCAGCGAGTTCGACACGCTCGACGAGCTCACCTCCGACCTGCGCGAGCGCCTCGGTCGGGTCAAGAAGATGGACCAGGTCACCCAGGCCCGCGACAAGATCCTCGAGGCCATCGTCGACGCCACCGAGGTGCCGCTGCCGGAGAGCGTGGTCACCGCCGAGGTCGACAACGTCACCCACGACGCGGTCCACAGCTTCGACCACGACGAGGACCGCTTCGCCGAGTACCTCACCTCGCAGGGCAAGACCCGCGAGGAGTTCGACACCGAGACGCGCACCGAGGCCGAGAAGTCGGTCCGCACGCGCCTCGTGCTCGACGCACTGGCCGATGCCGAGCAGGTCTCGGTCAACGACCAGGAGCTCACCGAGCGCATCGTCTTCCAGGCCCAGCAGTACCAGATGCCGCCGGAGGAGTTCGTCCGTCGCATCCAGGAGGCCGGCCAGCTCGGCGCCATCTACGCCGACGTGCGGCGCAGCAAGGCGCTGATCACGGCGGTCCGCGCGGCCACCGTCACCGACGCCGCTGGTGCCGAGGTCGACCTGTCGGAGCTGCTCGGCGACGACGAGGACGACGCGCCCCAGGTGCTCGAGGTTCCGGCCCCGGAGGAGGACACTGCGTCCGGCGACACAGCGTCCGACGTGGACGCAGCCGCCACCGACAAGGCCGACGCCGAGTCCACGACGGCAAGCACTTCCTGATTCACCCGGGCGGGCAACGCCCACAGCGAACACGCGGCCTCATCCGGGCGGGCTGCCCGCCCGTCCGCGTAGGGTCGAAGTCGGACAACAGACGCGAGCTGACCAGCAGAAGGCAGGGTGAAGTGAGCAAGCAGGACACCGGCCCGCGTAGCGCGGACCGCACGGTCGGAGCCTCGATGCGGGGCGGTGGCCCCTCGTCGATGACTCTCTCCGACTCGGTCTACGAGCGGCTGTTGCAGCAGCGGATCATCGTCCTCGGCCAGCAGGTCGACGACGACATCGCCAACCGGATCGCAGCACAGATGTTGCTGCTGTCGGCGGAGGACCCCGAAGCCGACATCGCGCTCTACATCAACTCGCCGGGTGGATCGGTCACCGCGGGGATGGCCATCTTCGACACGATGGAGTTCATTCCCTGCGACGTGTCCACCTACGCGATGGGCCTGGCAGCGTCCATGGGGCAGTTCCTGCTCTCAGCGGGCACTCCCGGCAAGCGCTACGCGCTGCCGCACTGCCAGATCCTCATGCACCAGCCCTCGGCTGGTGTTGGTGGCACCGAGTCCGACATCCAGATCCAGGCCGAGCTGTTCAAGCGCCACAAGCGCGAGATGGCGGAGCTGATCGCGGGCCACACCGGTCAGACGGTCGAGAAGATCATCGCCGACTTCGACCGTGACCGCTGGTTCTCCGCGCAGGAGGCACTGGAGTACGGGTTCGTCGACCACGTGATCTCCCGCGCCGGGCAGCTTCCCGACGCCACTAGCTCGAACGGGAACGGGAGCTCGAAGTGAGCAACTTCCAGATGCCAGGGGGAGTGGCTCCCCAGGGTGCACAGTCGCGGTACGTGCTGCCGTCGTTCGTCGAGCGCACCAGCTACGGGGTCAAGGAGTCCAACCCGTACAACAAGCTGTTCGAGGAGCGCATCATCTTCCTCGGCGTGCAGATCGACGACGCGTCGGCCAACGACGTCATGGCACAGCTGCTGTGCCTGGAGTCGGCCGACCCGGACCGCGAGATCAGCATGTACATCAACTCGCCCGGTGGTTCGTTCACCGCGCTGATGGCGATCTACGACACGATGCAGTTCATCCGGCCCGACATCCAGACGGTCTGCCTCGGGCAGGCCGCGTCGGCCGCCGCTGTGCTGCTCGCCGCCGGCACGGCCGGACGCAGGCTCGCGGTGCAGAACGCCCGCATCCTGATCCACCAGCCGGCCACCGAGGGCTTCTACGGGCAGGTGTCGGACCTGGAGATCCAGGCCGCCGAGATCTCGCGCGTCCGCAAGCTCATGGAGTCGACGCTGGCCAAGCACACCGGCCGTACGCCGGAGCAGGTCCGCCTCGACATCGATCGCGACAAGATCCTCACGGCCGAAGAGGCCAAGGACTACGGGATCGTCGACGAGATCATCCAGAGCCGGAAGCTGTCCGCGGTCGGCTAGATCCTGCCTGTTGGGTGGATCGTCAGTAGTGTTCGTCGCTCCGGAGCCGTCCTCGGCTCCGGAGCTGATCGCCCGCCGACACGTCGCCGAATCTTCGGGAGCTGATGCTCCCCTGGGGGCGTGTCGAGCGGGTACCGTCACGAGGGCGCGCCTACCGGACACGCCGGATGGGATCGCACCAGATGGGATATGGGGTCTGCACTCATGGCACGCATCGGTGACGGCGGTGACCTGCTCAAGTGTTCCTTTTGCGGGAAGAGCCAGAAGCAGGTCAAGAAACTGATCGCCGGCCCTGGCGTCTACATCTGCGACGAGTGCATCGATCTCTGCAACGAGATCATCGAGGAAGAGCTCGCGGAGGCCGGTGAGGTCAAGCTCGACGAGCTGCCCAAGCCCGCCGAGATCCACGACTTCCTCGACCAGTACGTGGTGGGCCAGAGCCAGACCAAGCGCACGCTGTCGGTCGCGGTCTACAACCACTACAAGCGCATCCAGGCCGGCGACAAGATGCGTGGCGGCGACGGCGACGGTGTTGAGCTCTCGAAGTCCAACATCCTGATGCTGGGCCCCACCGGCTGCGGAAAGACCTACCTCGCGCAGACGCTCGCGAAGATGCTCAACGTGCCCTTCGCCATCGCCGATGCCACCGCGCTCACCGAGGCGGGGTACGTCGGCGAGGATGTCGAGAACATCCTGCTGAAGCTCATCCAGGCAGCGGACTACGACGTCAAGCGCGCCGAGACGGGCATCATCTACATCGACGAGGTCGACAAGATCGCCCGCAAGTCGGAGAACCCGTCGATCACGCGCGACGTGTCCGGCGAGGGTGTCCAGCAGGCGCTGCTGAAGATCCTCGAGGGCACCACGGCGAGCGTTCCGCCGCAGGGCGGCCGCAAGCACCCGCACCAGGAGTTCATCCAGATCGACACGACGAACGTGCTGTTCATCGTGGCCGGGGCCTTCGCGGGCCTCGAGCGGATCATCTCCGATCGGGTGGGGCGGCGCGGGCTGGGCTTCGGCGCGGAGATCCGTTCGAAGAACGACCTGGAGTCCTCGGAGAGCTTCGCCGACACGATGCCGGAGGATCTGATCAAGTTCGGCCTGATCCCGGAGTTCATCGGCCGTCTGCCGGTGGTCGCCTCGGTCACCTCGCTCGACAAGGAAGCCCTTGTCAAGATCCTCACCGAGCCGCGCAACGCGCTGGTGAAGCAGTACCACAAGCTGTTCGAGATGGACGGCGTGGAGCTGGAGTTCACCGACGACGCGCTCGAGGCGGTGGCCGACCAGGCCATCCTGCGCGGCACCGGCGCCCGTGGCCTGCGGGCCATCATGGAAGAGGTGCTGCTGCCGGTCATGTACGACATCCCCAGCCGCGATGATGTGGCCAAGGTCGTCGTCACCGAGCAGACGGTGCGCAGCAACGTCAACCCGACGATCGTGCCGCGCACCCCGGCCCGCCGGGCCCGGCAGGAACGATCCGCCTGACTCTGCACGTACCCGAACGCCGGTCCGCTGATCAAGCGGGCCGGCGTTCGTGTGTGTGCGAGCAACTGTTGCGACCGCACCTATCTCGTTCTAGGTTCACCCCGTCGCGTGTCGCACCGTTGCGAGGGGGAGCTCGATGGCTGCCGGATTTCTGAGTCGCGAACGGATCGTCGCGCCCCCGGGCTGGAGCCGCTGGCTCATCCCGCCCGCCGCGTTGTCGATCCACCTCGCGATCGGTCAGGCGTACGCCTGGAGCGTGTTCAAGCCGCCGCTGGAAGCCGGCATGCACATCTCCGGTGTGGAGAGCGCGCTGCCGTTCACCCTCGGCATCATCATGCTGGGCCTCTCGGCGGCACTGTTCGGCACGAAGGTGGACGCCAACGGGCCGCGGTGGGCGATGGTCGTGTCGTCGGCGTGCTTCGTGGCGGGGTTCCTCATCTCCGCTCTGGGCCTGTACCTGCGCCAGTACTGGCTGGTCGTCGTCGGGTACGGGTTCGTGGGCGGCATCGGGCTGGGCATCGGCTACATCTCGCCGGTGTCCACCCTCATCAAGTGGTTCCCGGACCGGCCGGGCCTCTCCACCGGCATCGCGATCATGGGCTTCGGCGGCGGGGCGCTCATCGCGTCACCGTTGACGACCCAGCTGCTCACGGCGTTCGGCGGCGCCGGGAAGACGCCTGATGTCAACGGCATCGCGCAGACGTTCCTCGTGATGGGCATCATCTACGCGGTCTTCATGGCGGTGGGATGGCTGCTGATCCGGGTGCCGGCGGAGGGGTGGAAGCCTGCGGGCTGGGACCCGGCGGCGCAGCGCGTCGGCGCGCTCATCAGCACCGCCAACGTCTCGGCACGCAACGCGATCAAGACGCCGCAGTTCTGGCTGCTCTGGGTGGTGCTCTGCTTCAACGTGACGGCGGGCATCGGCATCCTGGAACGCGCCGCGCCGATCTTCACCGACTTCTTCCCCGGCACCGCGGGTGTGGCGGCGGCCGCGGCCGGGTTCGTCGCGATCCTGTCGCTGGCCAACTCGCTCGGCCGCATCCTGTGGTCGTCCACGTCGGACTACCTCGGGCGCAAGAACATGTACCGGATCTACCTGGGGGTCGGGGCGCTGCTGTACCTGGCCGTCACGCTCACGACGAACGGCAACAAGGTCGTCTTCCTGCTCTGCGCGCTGCTGATCCTGTCGTTCTACGGCGCCGGCTTCTCCACAGTGCCGGCGTACCTGCGCGACCTGTTCGGCACCTACCAGGTGGGTGCCATCCACGGTCGGCTGCTCACGGCGTGGTCGGCGGCGGGGGTGCTCGGCCCATTGCTGGTCAATGCCATCGCCGACAGCCAGATCGCGGCGGGGGTGGCAGGCCCCGGTCGCTACACCGCGTCCTTCACGATCATGATCGTGCTGCTGGTGATCGGGTTCATCTGCAACGAGCTGATCAGACCCGTGAACGCGAAGTTCCACGAGCCGGCGACGGAGAATGCGGGGGCAGCGGCGTGAGCGTCGAGATGGAGAAGACCGCTCCGGCATGGGGTCCGGCGCAGTGGGTCGGCGCCGTGCTCGCGTGGCTGTGGGTGCTGGTGCCGCTCGGCTACGGCCTCTACCAGCTCCTGCTCAAGATCCCCGCCCTGTTCGGGAGCTAAGCTCCGCCCGTGAGCGGGAGTCAGGATGCGCAGGCGTTGGCGGAGTGGGTGGCGGCGGTCGGCCGGGAGCTCGGCCTCGGGGACGGGGTCGAGGACGGCTCGATCGTCGACATGGTGCTCGACCTGACCGCCGACGTCGCGCACGGGGTGAGCCGGCCGGGCGCGCCGGTCACGGCCTTCCTGGTCGGGCTGGCCGCCGGCCGCGCCGCTGACCCGGTGGCCGCGGCGCGGGAGCACGCGGCCACCGTCAGCAGGCTGGCCGCGGGGTGGCCCGACACCCGAGGCTGACGGAGGGTCTCAGCCCGTGATGTTCATCTGCGCGATGACCTTGGTCGGGCGCAGCCGCACCACGAGCTCGCCGGGCACGGCATTGCGCCTGCCGAACTCCTCGGCCCGCTCGGGACCCATGTACCGGGCAGCGAGGGCGGTGGCCGTGCGCAGCAGCTCGGCGGGATCCTCCGAGATCTCCACAACCCCCTGGACCTGCACGAACGCGAACGGTGACTCCTGCAGGTCGACGCAGAGGACCAGCCGCGGATCGCGTGCCACGGCCTTGCCCTTCGCCGTGCGGGCACCGGTGTTGAACACCAGTTCGTCGCCGTCGATGAAGAACCAGACGGGCGCCACCAGCGGGCGACCGTCGGCGGCCAGGTAGCCGATCTTGCCGGTGCGCGTGCCGGCGGAGAGGAACTCGCGGACCTCGGGGGTCAGTTCAGCGGACACCCCGGCACCCTAACCGCGGCGTGGGAACCCGACCGGAGGCGCACACACGTCCCCCCGAACGTCAGGAGGGACGCCCTGCTGGCGTCTCGAGCGGGCGGGAATAGCCACGCCGACCCCGCGCCTTGCACCACAGGTCGGATCGGCCGGCTTCGCGCGGGGGAGTGCTCATTGACGACCGGACTGACCGGGGTCGCTGTGCGCGCCCGCATCCCGAAGGTCGTGCCGCTGCTGGCACTGAGCACGTTCGTGCTGGGCACCAGCGAGTTCATGATCGCCGGGCTGCTGCCGGAGATCGCGACGGACCTGCGCATCACGATCCCGCAGGCCGGCTACCTGATCTCGGCCTTCGCCATCGGCATGATCGTCGGCGCGCCCGCGATGGCCGTGCTGACGCTGCGCATGCCGCGGCGCATCACGCTCGTGGCCGCGCTGGTCGTGTTCGTCGCGGGGCACGTGCTCGGCGCGCTGGCGCAGGACTACACCGTCATGGTCGTCTCGCGCGTCGTCTCCGCGGTCGCCACCGGCGCGTTCTGGGCGGTTGCGGGCGTGGTCACGGTCTCCACCGTCGGACCCGGTGACCGGGCCCGCGCGCTGTCGGTGCTGCTGGCCGGTCTCACCGTGGCCAACGTCGCGGGCGTGCCCCTCGGCACGCTGGTCGGGCAGCAGTTCGGCTGGCGGGCATCGTTCTGGGCGGTCGCGGCGCTGGCCGGGATCGGCATCGTCGGGGTGCTCGTCAGCGTCCGCAACCGGGACGCGGCCGAGCCGCCGCTGCGGATCGCGGACGAGGTCGCGGCGTTCCGGCGCGGCCGGCTCTGGCTCGCGCTCGGCACCACCGCGCTGTACCAGTCGGGGATGATCGGCGCGTTCTCCTACATCGCGCCGCTGCTCACCGACGTCGCCGGGCTCGACACCCGCTGGGTGCCCGCGGTGCTGCTCGGGTTCGGTGTCGGGGCACTGGTCGGCATCATCATCGGCGGTCGCATCGCCGACGCCCACCCGTGGACCAGCCTGCTCGGTGCGCTCGCCGCCGCGGCCGTCCTGATGTGCGTGGTGGGCCTGCTGGCGTCGATCCCGGTGGTCGTCGTCGTGGCCGAGGTGCTGCTCGGCGCGATCGCCTTCATCGCGGGCGCTCCGCTCAACGCCCGCGTCTTCGCACTCGCGGGCGACGCCCCGACGCTGGCGAGCGCCACCAACACGTCGGCGTTCAACGTCGGCAACTCGCTCGGTCCGGCGCTCGGCGGGATCGCCATTTCCCTGGGTCTGGGTTACACGGCACCGTCGTGGCTCGGTGCGGTGTTGATGGGCGCCGCGATCGTGCTGGCGCTGCTCTCGTGGCGGATCGACCGCCGCACCGGCTCCGGATCGTCACGCTGAGCAGGCACCACGACGACCCGCTCGGACCGTGGCGTCCGCATCGCGGACAAGGGAGGATCGACAGCATGCGAACGGTGTGCGGGCTGGCCCGACGGGCAGAGACGCTGCTCCGTCGCGCCCGGCCGGCCGCGGCCCCGATGCCGGCCGTGCGGCCGCTCGCGGGGGGGCGGAGCCCACTGCTGGGCGGGCGCCTGGGCGAGCAGCGCCGCGGTGGCGTCCGGCTCGACCAGGTCGACGGCACCACCTGCGGCAGCGCCGTGCTCGTCGCGCTGGCGGCATGGGCCGACCCGGCCGAGACGCTGCGCCTCGACGGTGAGCGTCCGGCGGGCCTGCTGCCGGGCAACGGGGGCGGCTCGGCCGCGCGCGAGCCGGCCGCGAGCATCTCCATCGGCTTCGGGGCGCGCTACGACGCGCGGCAGCGGCAGGTGCACAAGGAGTCCACGCGGTTCTGGCCGCAGGCCATCGGGACGTCGCCGTGGGGCATGGTCGCGTGGCTGCGCAAGCACGCGCCGGGCGCCGGTCCCTACCGCGTGCGGCTGGTCGACGACCGGTCCGCCGCCGACGTCGCCGATGCACTGCTGGCCGCGGGTATCGCGCTGGCCGCAGGCCGACCGGTGCCGATGCTGATCGGACCGGTCCTGCCGCGCCACTACGTCATGGCGCTGGGCACCGACGCCGACGGCTGGCGCGTCTACGAGCCCACCAGCGGTGAGGTCCGCAACCTCGACCTGGAGCGGGTACGCACGAGCACCCTGGCCCCGGTGCTCGGCTTCGACCGCCTCCACGCCCTACTGCTGCCCGCCTGACCCGGTCACGCACACCGTCAGGGGGTGGCGCACACCGTTGACGATGTGCGTCACCCCCTCGCGGTGTGCGTCAGCGGCCCGCGAAAACCCGATGGTGAGGGGCTCGTAGACTTGACAGGGTGACCGACACCCTCCCGCCGCGTACTGCCGACCTCCCCGCCCAGTGGAATCCGGGCGAGGTAGAGGCCGGCATGTACGAGCGCTGGGTCGAGGCCGGCTACTTCACCGCCGATGCCGCCAGCGAGAAGCCGCCGTTCTGCATCGTCATCCCGCCGCCCAACGTCACCGGCAGCCTGCACATCGGGCACGCCTTCGAACACACGCTCATCGACGTCCTGTGCCGCCGCAAGCGCATGCAGGGCTTCGAGACGTTGTGGCTGCCGGGCATGGACCACGCCGGCATCGCCGTCCAGGCGCTGGTCGATCGCGCGCTGGCGGCCGAGGGCACCACCCGCCGTGAGCTGGGCCGCGAGAAGTTCATCGAGCGCGCCTGGGAGTGGAAGGCCGAGCACGGCGGGTCCATCCTGGGCCAGATGCGGCGGCTGGGCGACAGCGTCGACTGGTCTCGCGAGCGCTTCACCATGGACGAGCGCTCCAACCTCGCCGTCCGCACGATCTTCAAGAGCCTCTTCGACGAGGGCCTGATCTACCGCGCCGAGCGGATGGTCAACTGGTCACCGGCGATGCGCAGCGTCCTGTCCGACGTCGAGGTCGACCACAAGGAGGTCGAGGGCGAGCTCGTCTCCATGCGCTACGGGGACGGCGACAACGCGATCGTCGTCGCCACCACCCGCGTCGAGACGATGCTGGGCGACACCGCCGTCGCCGTCCACCCCGACGACGAGCGCTACCGGCACCTCGTCGGCACCGAGATCGAGCTCCCGCTGGTCGGTCGCATGATCAGGATCGTTGCCGACGAGCACGTCGATCCGAGCTTCGGCACGGGCGCCGTCAAGGTCACCCCGGCCCACGACCCCAACGACTTCGAGATCGGCCGCCGGCACAACCTGCCGATGCCCTCGATCATGGACGAGTCCGGGAAGATCGCGAACACGGGCACCGAGTTCGACGGGATGGACCGCTTCGAGGCGCGGGTCAAGGTCCGCGAGGCGCTGGCCGCGCAGGGCCGGATCGTCGCGGAGAAGCGCCCCTAC
The DNA here is from genome assembly GCF_042653605.1 of Pseudonocardia sp. GCM10023141. Classification (NCBI taxonomy): domain Bacteria; kingdom Bacillati; phylum Actinomycetota; class Actinomycetes; order Pseudonocardiales; family Pseudonocardiaceae; genus Pseudonocardia; species Pseudonocardia sp. GCM10023141. The sequence goes on along the minus strand of NZ_JBHSIR010000006.1, from coordinate 235,700 downwards.
CTGCACTCTGTCGGCCACGCCTCGCGCGGTGAGTACGAGCCGATCGAGCCGCGGCTGTCGCTGCAGTGGTTCGTCAAGGTCGGCCCGCTGGCCCAGGTCGCGGGCGACGCCGTCCGCGACGGCTCGGTCACGATCCACCCGAAGGAGCAGGAGCCCCGCTGGTTCAGCTGGGTCGACAACATGCACGACTGGTGCATCTCGCGCCAGCTGTGGTGGGGCCACCGCATCCCGGTCTGGTACGGCCCCGACGGCGAGGTCGTCTGCGTCGGCCCCGACGAGGAGCCGCCTGCCGGCTGGACCCAGGACGAGGACGTCCTCGACACCTGGTTCTCCTCGGGCCTCTGGCCGTTCTCCACGCTCGGCTGGCCGGAGAAGACCCCGGATCTCGACAAGTTCTATCCGACGTCGGTGCTGGTCACCGGGTACGACATCATCTTCTTCTGGGTCGCCAGGATGATGATGTTCGGCCACTACGCCATGGACGGCGTCCGGCCGTTCGACACGGTCGCGCTGCACGGCATGGTCCGCGACCAGTACGGCAAGAAGATGTCGAAGACGGTCGGCAACACCGTCGATCCGAACGCCTGGATGGACACGTTCGGCGCCGACGCGGTCCGGTTCGCGCTCGCGCGGGTCGCCAACCCCGGCACCGACGCGCCCATCGGTGAGGACAACGTCGCCGCGGCCCGCAACTTCGGCACGAAGCTGTGGAACGCCACCCGGTTCGCCCTGTCCAACGGCGCCTCCACCACGTTGCCGCTGCCGGTCGCCCCGACCGACGCCGACGCCTGGATCCTCGGGCGCCTCACCGAGGTCCGCGATCAGGTCGACACGCTGCTGGACGACTACCAGTTCGCCAAGGCCAGCGAGGCGCTCTACCACTTCGCGTGGGACGAGTTCTGCTCCTGGTACATCGAGCTGGCCAAGCCGCAGCTCAGCGACGAGGCCACCGCCGACGGCACCCGCGCGGTGCTGGGCCACGTCCTCGACGCGCTCGTCAGGCTGCTGCACCCGACCATGCCGTTCATCACCGAAGCCCTGTGGCAAGCGATTCAGGGGCAGGCGATCACCGGCGGCGAGTCGGTCGTCGTGGCACCCTGGCCGGCCGACGCGGGCCGTCCCGTCGACGCCGCCGCAGGCGCGCGGGTCCTCGACCTGCAGAAGCTGATCACCGACGTCCGGCGCTTCCGCACCGAGCAGCGGGTCCCCGACAGCAAGCGGGTGGCCGCGCGCCTGGTCGGGTTGGACGCCGCCGGGCTCGGCGGGCACGCCGCCGCGATCGCCTCGCTCGTTCGCCTCGACGCTGCCGGCGCCGAGTTCACGGCCACGGCCACGGTCGAGGTCGCGCTGGCCGGCGGTGTCGTCCACGTCGAGCTCGACACCTCCGGCGTCATCGACGTCGCCGCCGAGCGGGCCCGGCTCGGTCGTGACCTCGCGGCCGCGCAGAAGGAGCTCGACCAGGCCGACAAGAAGCTCGGCAACCCGAAGTTCGTCGACAAGGCACCGGCCGACGTCGTCGACGGGATCCGGGGGCGCCGGGCCGCGGCCGTTGCCGACGTCGAGCGGATCACGGCCCGGCTCGCCGCGATGCCGGGCGCATGAGCGGCCCCGAGGACGACGAGTACCGGGACGGCGACTACCAGGACGCGGCCTTCGCCGACGAGACCGGCCGTCCCGAGGGCCAGGGTGAGATCCCGTCGCCGGAGGACGCGGTCATCTCCCACGTCCTCGACGCCATCCGCGGCGGCGACGGCCTGGACGCCATCCCGGCCACGTCCACGGCCATCAGCTTCGGCGAGTTCCTCGCCGCCGACGCCGAGCTGGATCGGCGCTGGCCCGAGACGGTCATGGAGCCGTCGCTGGAGAAGATCACCGCGCTGGTCGACGCGCTGGGTGATCCGCACCGCGGCTACCCGGTGGTGCACCTGACCGGCACCAACGGCAAGACGTCCACGGCGCGCATGATCGACGCGATCCTCACCGAGATCGGCCTGCGCACCGGCCGCTACACCAGCCCGCACCTGCAGCGGGCCACCGAGCGCATCAACGTGGACAACCGGCCGATCACGCCGGAGCGCTACGTCGAGATCTACCGCGACGTCCTGCCGTTCGTCGAGCTGGTCGACGCGAAGCACGGGGCGCTGTCGAAGTTCGAGGTGCTCACGGCCATGGGGTTCGCGGCGTTCGCTGACGCCCCGGTGGAGGCCGCGATCATCGAGGTCGGCCTCGGCGGCACCTGGGATGCCACCAACGTCGCCGACGCCACGGTCGCGGTGATCACGCCGATCGGCGTCGACCACGTCGAGTACCTGGGCTCCGACATCCTGGGCATCGCGCGGGAGAAGGCAGGCATCATCAAGCCCGGCTCCGTCGCGGTGCTCGCCGCGCAGGACAAGGAGGTGGCGCAGGTGCTCCTGGATCGCGCCATCGCCGTCGACGCGCAGGTGGCTCGCGAGGGTGTGGAGTTCGGGGTGCGCGACCGCGAGATCGCCGTGGGCGGGCAGCGGATCTCGCTGCAGGGCCTCGGCGGAGTGGTCGACGACATCTTCCTGCCGTTGCACGGTGAACACCAGGCAAGCAACGCCGCGCTCGCGCTGGCCGCCGCGGAGGCGCTGGTCGGGGCCGGCCCGCGCCAGCCCCTCGATCCGGACGCGATCCGCGCGGCGTTCGCGCGCGTCCAGTCGCCGGGCCGCCTGGAGCGGCTCGCGGCGGGGGAGGGCGGGCCCACGGTGCTCGTCGACGCCGCCCACAACCCGCACGGCGCCCGCGCGCTGGCCGCGGCGATCACCACCGAGTTCCGGTTCACCCAGCTCGTCGGCGTGATCAGCGTGATGCAGGACAAGGACGTGCGCGGCATCCTGCAGGAGCTGGAGCCGGTGCTGAACGAGGTGGTCGTCACGGCCAACTCGTCGGCCCGCGCCATGGACGCCGACGAGCTGGGGGCACTGGCCACCGAGGTGTTCGGTGGGGCGCGGGTCAGCGTCGAGCCGCAGCTGGCACTGGCGGTGGAGCAGGCGAGCGAGCTGGCGGAGGAAGCCGGCCTGTCCGGGGTCGGGGTACTGATCACCGGTTCGGTGGTCACCGCGGGCGAGGCCCGCACGCTGTTCGGCAAGGAACCGGCGTGACCGCGCCGGAGGAGCCGCCTCGACCCGCGCCACCCGACCCGATGAAGGGCATCCGCGGCGTCTTCGCCGCCACGCTGGTGCTCGAGGCCATCGTGGTGCTGCTCGCGCTGCTGGTGCTGTCCAAGTTCGGCGACGGCGCCACGCCGCTGGGCGTCACCGTGATCGTCGTGATCGCATTGCTGATGATCGTGGCGTGCGGGATGCAGCGACGGCCGTGGGGTCTGGGGCTGGCACTGGGCCTGCAGGTGGTCACCATCGTGTGCGGGTTCCTCTTCGTACCGGCACTGGGCTGGATGGGTGGGGTGTTCCTGCTCGTGTGGATCGGGCTGCTGCTGATGCGGCGCGACGTCGCGCAGAAGATGGCCCGCGGCGAGCTGCCGTCGCAGCGGAGCTGAGCCGATCGGTCGCCGCCAGACCGGTCATCGTCAGCCCGCCGGGATCGGCTCGTCGCCCGGCAGCGGGATCCCGCACCCTGGTCCGGGCGCGGGCAGCGGGCGCAGGAAGGCCGAGCCGGGCAGCGACCAGATACCCCGGCCCGCCACGGCGAGCGTGATCGATCCGTGCGGCGACGCCACCAGTTGCGTGTCCGACGTCGAGCCTGCGTAGCGTGCGCGGATCGCCGCCTGCGGTCAGCAGCAGCGTCCCGTCGGTGCCGAGCCGACCGGCCAGCCGCGCACCGGTGGCGTCGCTGAGCCGCCGCACGACGACGGTGGTGGCGTCCGACCAGTACACCAGCAGGTCGCCGTGGAGCCCGATGATCCGTTCCCGCCCCGCGCCGGTGCGCGCCAGCACCCGTACCCGGCCCCGCTCCGATCGGACCGCGACACCCGCGGGCGTGGCGACGCCACCGTCGACCAGCAGCAGCGGGGGTCCACCGCCCAACGCGTAGGCGCCGGCGCGGAGCACCTGCTGGTCGAGCGGCTCGAGCAGCCGGTGGGGCAACGGGGTCGGATACGTCGGCATGCTCGGATACGGGGGCGCGACCATCGCCCCGGGGCACCAGCACGGCGACGATCCAGCCCGCGAGGAACCCACCGGCCACGGGTACCCGCCACACCTGCAACGCGAAGTCGACGCCCCCTGCGAGGGTGGCGAGCCAGGGCCCGGGGAGGGCGGTGGCGACGCCGAGGAGCATCGAGAGTAGGCCACTCGTGACGTCCCGGCGTCGGCAGCGATGTTCGCGATCCGTCATCAACGCCGCGTAACGGACGTCCGGATCCGCGACACAGTGGATGCATGACCGCTCTCCTGCGCCGCCCGCTGGTGCGCATCCTGATCGTCGCCGGCATCGCGCTCGTCGTCGTCGCGCTGTGCGTCTTCGAGCCGTGGCTGTTGGTGATCGACAAGAAGGTCGACGAGGCGGCACCCGTTGTTACCGCCGCGGCACCGCAGCCTGACCAGCGGGAGCTCCTCGCGCGCGGTGACCTCGTCAGCCACGAGCACGCCAGCACGGGTGCGGTGGAGCTGCTGCGCCTCCCCGACGGCTCCCGCGTGCTGCGGCTGGTGGATCTGCGCACCAGCAACGGGCCGCTGCTCAAGGTCTGGCTCACCGACGCGCCGGTACTCGCGGGCAACGCCGGCTGGCACGTTTTCGACGACGGCCGCCACGTCGACCTGGGTGAGCTCAAGGGCAACATCGGCAGCTCGAACTACGCGGTCCCGGCCGATGTCGACCTCCAGGGGCTGTCCAGCGTCACGATCTGGTGCGACCGGTTCTCCGTGTCGTTCGCGGCGGCGGCCCTGCAGCCGGTGATCCACTGACCCGCCGATACCCTTCCGGGCGTGACTGAACGCACCCTCGTCCTCGTCAAGCCCGACGGCGTCTCCCGCAAGCTCATCGGCGAGGTACTCGCCCGCATCGAGCGGAAGGGCCTCGACATCGTCGCCCTCGAGCTGCGCACCGTCGATCGCGAACTCGCCGCCCAGCACTACGCCGAGCACGACGGCAAGTCGTTCTTCGAGGACCTGCTGGCGTTCATCACGTCCGGCCCGGTGCTCTCGGCCGTCGTCGAGGGCCCGCGCGCCATCGCCGCATGGCGCCAGCTCGCCGGCGGCACCGACCCGGTCGAGAAGGCCACGCCCGGCACGATCCGCGGAGACTTCGGGCTGGAGACGCAGTTCAACCTCGTCCACGGCTCCGACTCGCCGGAGAGCTCGGCCCGCGAGATCAAGCTCTGGTTCCCGCACCTGTGACGTCCGGCGGCGAGCCCGCGGTCGGCGCTCCGCGCGTGCTGCGCGACGCGCCGGCCGGTACGGGCGCGGCACTCGCCGCGCTCTGGCTCGCCGTGAGCCGGGAGGGTGGAGCCGTCGGGTTCCGGCCCGATGCCGCCGAGGAGCTCGTGCTGGCCGCCGCCGAGCACGTGGTGTCCGAGGTCCGGGCCGGTCGCGAGCAGATGATCGTGATCGAGACCGGCGATGAGCTCGCCGGCTCGGCGTTCCTGCGCCGCGGCTCCGGCCCGATCGTCGAGCACCGGGCAGACGTGCTGCGCCTGATGGTCCACCCGGATCTGCAGGGCCGGGGCTGGGGCACGCGGCTGCTCGACGCGGCCGTCGCCGAGGCCGGCGCGATGGGACTGCGGGAGCTGCTGTTGTCGGCGCGCGGCGGCACCCCGCTGCCGGAGTTCTACGCGAAGCAGGGCTGGACCGAGGTCGGCCGGTGGCCGCGTGCGCTGTGCGTCGGTCCCGGGGACTGGCGCGACGAGCACTGGTTCCACCGCGCCGTCTGACGCCTCCTACCCGCGCCCGTCGCGCGGCCCGAACACCGCCAGCGCCTCCGCGTCGCTCGCGGCCGCCCGCAGGTAGTACTCGGCCCACTCCTGCCGTGCAGGGTAGGTCGAGCCGCTGACGACCGCGGCGCAGGCGGCGTCGACGTCGATCACGGTGCGGCGCAGCGTCACGGGGCCGTCGTGCAGCAGCGCCCAGTGCCCACCGGCGCGGCCGTAGGGCATGCCGATGCTGCCGGGGTTGATCACCAGCCGCCGGTCCACGAGCCGCACGAACGGCATGTGGGTGTGCCCGCAGACCACGGTCCGGACCTCGTCCGGGACGTCCTGGAAGACCTCGGCCCAGCGCGGCATCCGGCTGTCGACCAGCACCACCTCGTCGTCGTCGCGGGGCGTGCCGTGGCAGAACAGCACCGGCCCGAAACCCTCGACGTCGAGCGTGACGGGGTGCGGCAGCCCCGCCAGCAGCGCGATGTGGGCGGCGGACAGCTGCGCCGCGGCCCACACCGACTCCTCGTGCGCGCACTCGGCGCCGCCCGCGATGTCCACCAGCTCGCGATCGGCGTTGCCCCGCACGAGCAGCGCGCGCCCACCCAGCGACTGCAGCCGGTCCAGCACGGCGACGGGCTGCGGTCCGGCTGCGTGGTCCCCGGTGACGACGATCAGGTCGGCACCGGCGACGTCCGGCTCGGCGAGCACGGCGTCGAGAGCGGGCCGGACACCGTGGATGTCGGACAGGACGGCGACGGAGCGCGGCATGGGCTCAGGCTCGCACCGTCGCGGGCCGGGGTCGCCCGATTCCGCCGGTGGCGGACAGGGAGGGCGTCGCTGGGAGCTTCGGACGTGGTTGGGGGTCCGATCGGGCTGCAGCCACATGGTTCCATGTGGCGGTCGCAGGACCGGTCCGAACAGCCACAAGGTTCCATGAGGCGCCCAGCGTCCCGTCCGGGCCCGCCGTCGACAGCGGTGACCGTACAAAGTTAGGTTGTCCGGACCATTTCCGGTCCAACCCGAAGCGAGGCCGCGCCCCGATGCCGGACCCGACCATGTCCCGCCCGCAGGTCGTCGTCGACCGGGACAGCCCGGTTCCGCTGTACTTCCAGGTGGCCCGCCAGCTCGAGCGGGCCATCGAGTCCGGCGAGTTGGCACCCGGAACGCGGCTCGACAACGAGATCGCGCTGGCGGGGGAGTTGGGTCTGTCGCGCCCGACGATGCGCCAGGCGATCCAGTACCTGGTGGACAAGGGCCTGCTGCAGCGCAAGCGGGGTGTCGGCACCCACGTCGCACGTCCGCGGGTGCGTCGCCCGGTCGGCCTCACCAGCCTGTTCGACGACCTCGCCGGCGCCGGGCGGTCACCGAGCACCACCGTGCTGGGGCTCGGTCGCGCGGAGGTGGCGGGGGAGGTCGCGGTCGCGCTCGAGGTGCCCGACGGCACCGAGGTCTTCGTGCTGGACCGGCTGCGCCGCACCCAGGGCGAACCGCTCGCGATCATGCGCAACTACGTGCGCATCGGCGCCGTCGACCTGGACGCGGCCGTGCTGGAGAGCCGGGGGCTCTACGAGGTGCTCCGCGAGGCCGGGATCCGGCTGACGGCCGCGCAGCAGAGCATCGGGGCCCGTCGCGCCTCGGCCGCCGAGGCCAAGCTGCTCGACGAGACGAGGGGCGCGCCGCTGCTCACGATGCGGCGCACCACGTTCGACGACCACGGTGTCGTCGTCGAGTACGGCGATCATCTCTACCGCGCGTCGCGCTACAGCTTCGAGGTCGCGCTGACCAGCCGTTGAACGGGAGCTGAACCCGTTCACCCAGCCGTGGACGGCGTGCATACGTCATGACATAGTCCAGACAAGGTGTCACGACAAGATCTTCGCCAACGGAGGCGACCGATGACTTTGGGTACATCAACCCGGCGGTCTGCGCTGGCCCTCACGGCCGTTGCCGCGCTGGCGCTCGCGGGCTGCGGCGGCGGGGGCGGTGCGAGCACCGACGCGCAGCGCAACGCCGACGCGAAGACCGTCGCGCTGACGATCTCCGCGAACGTCGCGCAGGGCGGCAAGAACGCCGCGGAGGCCGACTGGATCGTCAAGTACGTGATCCCCGAGTTCACCAAGCAGATGGCGGCAGAGGGTGTCACCGCCACCGTCACGCTGCAGCCCTCCGGTGTGGACGACGAGCAGTTCAAGACCAAGCAGTCGCTGGACATGAAGACCGGTGGCGGCGCCGACATCGTCTCGCTCGACGGCATCTGGATCGGCGAGTTCGCGCAGGCCGGCTACATCAAGCCGCTGGCCGAGGTCGTCGGCCCGGCCGCGGCGGCGTGGGACGGCTGGGCGCAGGTCCCGCAGGCCGTGCAGCAGCTCGCCGTGTTCGACGGCAAGAGCTACGGCATCCCCAACGGCACCGACGGTCGCGTCCTGTACTTCAACAAGCAGCTGTTCGCCCAGGCCGGGCTCCCGGCCGACTGGCAGCCCACGAGCTGGCAGGACGTGCTGGACGCGGGCGCCAAGCTGAAGGCGCTGCCCGGGGTCGACCCGATCCAGCTCAACGGCGGCACCGCGATGGGCGAGGCCACCACGATGCAGGGTGTGCTGCCGGTGCTCGCGGGCACCGGTGCGCCGCTGCAGGCCGACGGCAAGTGGCAGGGCAACACCCAGGCCGTCCGCGACATGCTCGGCCTCTACAAGTCGATCTACAGCGGCGGCCTGGGCGATCCCCAGCTGCAGCAGGACGCGAAGGGCCGCGACAAGTCGTTCCAGGAGTTCGCCGCGGGCAAGGTCGGCATCCTGCTGGAGAGCGACTACTTCTGGCGCTCGGTGGTGGAGCCAAAGGCGGGCGTCGCGCCGATGGCCAACCGCGACCAGGTCGTCGGCTGGGCCAAGATCCCCGCGCAGCAGGCGGGCAAGGGGCTCAAGGGCCAGGACTTCGTCAGCATGTCCGGCGGGGGTGCCCGGGTGATCAACCCGAACACCAAGTACCCGCAGCAGGCCTGGAAGCTGCTCGCGTTCATGAACTCCGCGGCCGCGGTGAAGGCCCAGCTCGCGGGTACGGCCAAGATCACCCAGCGCACTGACGTCAACAACGACGTGCTCGCCGGTGACCCGATGCTGAGCTTCATGTCCTCGCAGGTGCTGCCGCTCACGGCCTACCGGCCGGGTGTCGCGGAGTACCCGCAGGTGTCGAAGGCGCTGCAGGACGCGACGGCCGCCGTCGTCTCCGGCACCGCCCCCGACCAGGCCGCCACGGCGTACCAGAAGGCTCTGGAGGGTGCGCTCGGTGGCGCAAGCAACATCACTTCCAACTGAGGCCGAACCCGTACGGGCTCCCGCGGCGCCGGACACCGACGCCGCGGGGCTCGGCCGGGTGCGGGCCTCGGCGTTCGTCACGCCGGCGCTCGTCCTCATCGGCGTGTTCCTGGTGTTCCCGGCACTGTGGACGCTCTACCTCGGACTCACGAACTTCCGGCTCACCGGGATCGCCGCCGCGAACCCGAAGTTCGTGGGGCTCGACAACTACGGCACCGCGCTGGCGGATCCGAACTTCCTCAACTCGCTCTACCTGACGCTGCTCTACGTGCTCGGCTCGGCGATCATCGGCCAGTCGATACTCGGGTTCGTCCTCGCCTGGACGATGCGCGCCGCCCACAAGACGGTGCGCACCGTCGTCGAGTCGCTCGTGATGCTCGCGTGGATCCTGCCCAGCTCGGTGGTCTCGTTCCTGTGGATCGCGATGCTCGACCGCGACACCGGCACGTTGAACGTCCTGCTGAACACGCCCGGCACCGCATGGCTGCTCGAGCACCCGATGCTCTCGATCATCATCTTCAACACCTGGCGCGGCACGGCGTTCTCGATGCTGCTGTTCTCCGCGGCGCTGGGCAGCGTCCCGCCGTCGCAGCTGGAGACAGCGCGGATGGTCGGCGCGTCGGGCTGGCAGCAGCTGCGTGACGTCGTGTTCCCGCACATCCGCGGGCACGTGCTCACCAACGTGCTGCTGATCAGCCTCTGGACGTTCAACGACTTCGCGCCATACCTGATCACTGCCGGTGGACCGAACCACCAGTCGGAGATCCTGCCGATCTTCGTCTACAACACGGCGATCTTCGACGGCCAGCTCGGCCTGGGCACCGCGATCTCGCTGCTGATGCTGCTGATCAACCTGGTGCTGGCCGTGGTGTACCTCCGGATCTTGAGGAAGCGGACGTGAGCCCCCGCGACGTCGTGCGGCGCATCGGTTTCTACGTGCTGATCGCCCTGATCACGGCCTTCATGGCGATCCCGGTGCTGTGGCTGGTGTTCACGCCGTTCGACCGCACCCCGGACCTGTCGGTGTCGCTGCCGGACTGGACGCTGTCGAACTTCGGCAAGCTCACCGACAACCCCTACGCGCTGTCCTCGCTGGGCAACTCGGTGCTGCTCGCCGTCGGCTCGATGGTGCTGGTCACGGTGTTCGGCGCGCTCGCGGCGTACGCGCTCTCGCGGGTGCACATCCCCGGCCGCGACGGGCTGCTGTACGCGTTGCTGCTGCTGTCGTCGATCGTGACGGGCACCGCGGCGATGGTGCCGATCTTCCTGCTGATGTTCCAGCTCAACCTGATCGACTCCCAGCTCGGCGTGGTGCTGGTGCTCTCCGGTGGCCTGCTGCCGGCGGCGATCTTCATCCTCAAGGACTTCATGGACGCGACGCCGCGCTCCTACGAGGAGTCGGCGCGGGTGTTCGGGGCCGGGCCGCTGCAGATCCTGCGCGACATCGTGCTCCCCGTCGTGCGGCCGGGGCTCGCCACCATCGCGGTGTGGACGGTGGTGAACGTGTGGAGCAACTTCCTCACGCCGTTCATCCTGCTGCGCAGCCCGGAGAAGTCGCCGGCCGCCGTGGTGCTCTACACCTTCTACACCGAGGGCGGGCAGGCGAACCTGGGCCTGATCTCCGCGTTCTCGCTGCTCTACTCGATCCCTGTCGTCGCCCTGTACGTGTTCGTCAACCGGCGCTACGGGTTCCGCTTCCACGGAGGTATCAAGCGCTGATGGCCGACATCGAGCTGCGCGGGCTGGAGAAGGAGTACCCCGGCGGCGTCCGGGCCGTCGACGGCCTGGACCTGACGATCGCCGACGGTGAGTTCTTCGCCCTGCTCGGGCCGTCGGGCTGCGGGAAGACGACGCTGCTGCGGTCGATCGCGGGGCTGGAGACCGTCACCGGCGGCAGCATCGCCATCGGCGGGCGGGACGTCACGCGGCTGCCCCCGGGTGTTCGGGACATCGCGATGGTGTTCCAGGACTACGCGCTCTTCCCGCACATGACGGTGCGCGACAACGTCGCCTACCCGTTGCGGATCCAGAAGGTGGGCAAGGCGGAGCGCCACCGGAAGGCGGAGGAGACGGCGGAGGGGCTGAGCCTCGGGCACCTGCTCGACCGGCGTCCCGGCCAGCTCTCCGGTGGCCAGCAGCAGCGGGCGGCGCTCGCCCGTGCGGTGGCGTGCCACCCCTCGGTGTTCCTGTTCGACGAGCCGCTGTCCAACTTGGACGCCCGGCTGCGGCTGGAGGCGCGCACGTTCCTCAAGCGGCTGCAGCGCGACCTCGGCATCACCACCGTCTTCGTCACGCACGACCAGGCCGAGGCGCTCGCGATGTCGGACCGGATGGCCGTGATGGACGCCGGCCGGATCCGCCAGATCGGCACGCCCAAGGAGGTGTTCGGGCGCCCGACGAGCACGTTCGTGGCGAGCTTCATCGGGTCCACGCCGATGAACCTCATCGACGCCGTCGTCGACCACGACACGGTGGCGGTGGCGGGAACCCGCGTACCGATCCCCGCGGCGATGACCCCGCACGTCAGTGACGGCGAGGAGCTGGTCTACGCCGTCCGCCCGGAGTACACGCGCCTGAGCACCACCGCCGTCGACACCGGGATCGAGGGCACCGTCGCGATCATCGAGAACATGGGCGTCGGTGCGCTCGTCACGATGGAGGTGCCCGGTGGGCTGCTGCAGGTGACCGTCGCCGAGGGCGCGGAGCCGGAGCCGGGCACGCGGGGCTGGGCCGTCGCGGCGCCGGACCGGGTGCTGCTCTACCGGCGCTCCGACGGGGAGCTGGTGGGCAGCGAGCGCGCGCTGGTGACGGCCTGATGCGCGGCCGCTTCACGCTCGACGACCGCGCCGAGCAGTTCTACCGGATGATCCCCGTCGACGTGCCCGACGGTGCTGCCGCGCTGAGCGTCACGCTCGCGTTCGACCGCGCCGCCGGGGTGCTCGACCTGGGCTGTTTCGGCCCCCACGGCCCGCGGGGCTGGTCGGGCGGGGCGCGCGACCGGTTCACCGTGGCCACCGACTGGGCCACCCCGGGCTATCTGCCCGGGCCGCTGGACGCGGGCACGTGGCACGTCTGCCTCGGGCTGCACCGGATCCCACCGGAGGGACTGGACTTCGAGCTGACGATCGACATCGGGCCGGCGCAGCCACCGGAACCGGCGCCGCTGCCGCCCGTCGCGGACCGGCCCCCGCGTCGGGAGCTGCCTGCCGCGACGGGCATGCGCTGGCTCGCGGGCGATCTGCACAGCCACACCGTGCACTCCGACGGCGCGCTGACGATCGACGAGCTGGCCGGTCTCGCCGCGGCAGGCGGGCTGGACTTCCTGGCGATCACCGACCACAACACCACCAGCCACCATCCCTACCTGCCCGCGGCCGGGACGCGCGCCGGGGTGACCCTGCTGCCCGGGCAGGAGGTCACCCGCGACCACGGCCACGCCAACGCGTTCGGCGACATCGGCTGGGTCGACTTCCGGCTCCCGGCCGACGACTGGCTCACCCAGGTCTCCTCCCGCGGCGGGCTGATGTCGGTGAACCACCCGCTGTCGGGGGACTGCTCGTGGCGCCACCCGATGACGGGCCGCCCGCCCTTCGCCGAGATCTGGCACCACACGTGGTGGGACCGCAGCTGGGGCGGCCCGCTGTCGTGGTGGCGGATCTGGGGCCCCGACGTGCTGCCGCTGGGCGGCAGCGACTTCCACACCCCCGCCGACGGCCGCCCGCTGGGCGTCCCGACCACGTGGGTGCAGAGCACGGGCGAGTCCGTCGATGAGGTGCTCGCCGGGATGGCCGCCGGCCGGATCGCGATCAGTGCCGGTCGTGATGCCCCGGTGTTGCTGCGCGTGGACGACGAGCTGGTGGCGATCGGGGCGGCAGGCACGTACCTGGTCGACCCCGAGGAGCGGCGACAGGTGGTGCGCGCCGAGCGGCAGAGCTTCCCGGCGGGCCCCGGGGTGCACCGGCTCGAGGACACCCGCAACGCCGTGGTGGCGCTGGCGGTGTGAGCGACCGCTCGGGTGCGGCCCGGGTGTCGATCTTCCAGCGGGCAAACCGAGCCACCCACTTGACGGGTCCATCCCTGCCTCTCTATATTACCTATTGGTTATGGAACTGAGGGGTTATTGATGGCTGTGGACCTGCTCGACGCCACGTTCGCGGCGCTGGCCGACCCCACCCGGCGGGCGATCCTCGCCCGGCTGGCCAGGGGTGAGGCGAGCGTCGGTGAGCTGGCCGAACCGTTCGCGATGTCGCAGCCCGCCATCTCCAAGCACCTCAAGGTGCTGGAGCGCGCGGGGCTGGTGTCGCGCGGCCGCGACGCGCAGCGCCGCCCGTGCCGGCTGGAGGCACAGCCGATGCGGGAGGCCACCGAGTGGCTGGCGGGCTTCCGCGCCTTCTGGGCCGGGAGCTTCGAGCGCCTCGACGACCTGCTGGCCGACCTGCAGAAGATCCAAGGAGACGACGCATGAGCACTGCCGAGACGTTGACCGTCGAGACCCCGGCGGCTCGCGAGATCGTGCTGACCCGCGAGTTCGCCGCACCCCGGGCGTTGGTCTACGCCGCCTACACCCGTCCCGAGCTGCTGCGACGCTGGTTCGGACCGCACGGCCACCAGCTCGTGGAGTGCGAGATCGACCTGGTCGTCGGCGGCAACTGGCGCTACGTCGTGCAGGCGCCCGACGCCAGCACGATGACCATCCGCGGGCGCTTCCGCGAGATCGTCGAGGCCGAGCGGCTCGTGAGCATCGAGACCAACGACGACTGCGAGGCCGAGACCGGTACCGAGACGCTGTCGACGCTCACCTTCGACGAGCGCGACGGCCGCACCACCCTGACGAACACGTTGATCTTCGCCACCCAGGAGGTACGGGACATGATGCTGGAACTCGGCATGCAGCACGGCATGGGGCAGGGCTACGAGCGCCTCGACACGACGCTGGCGCAGGTGCAGGCGTGAGCGGCAGCGAGGTCGCCGAGCGCTACCGCCGCCGGGCCGACCGGTTCGACGCGCTCGTTGCCGGCGTGCGGGCCGACCAGTGGTCGTGGCCGTCGCCGTGCGACGAGTGGACCGCGCGCGACGTCGTCGGGCACATCCTCGACATGCACGCCGCGATGCTGCAGCCGTTCGGCCGGGAGCTGAGCCCGGCCCCGGCGCTGGCCGACGACCCGCTGGGCGCGTTCCGGGCGGCCCGCGCCGACATCGAGGCCGTGCTCGCCGATCCGGCCGAGGCCGGGTCCACGCACGACACCCCGATGGGGCCCAGCACGGCTGAGAACCACATCGACGGCGTGGCCAGCGCGGATCTCGTCCTGCACGGCTGGGACCTCGCGAAGGCCACCGGTCAGGACGACACCATCGACCCGGCCGAGGTGGAGCGCTCCTGGCCGGGGGTGCAGCAGATGCCGCCGGAGATGCGCATCCCCGGTGCGTTCGGCCCCGGGATCGTGGTGTTCGGCCCCGAGGTACCGGTGCCGTCCGACGCGCCGCTGCAGGACCGGTTGCTCGGGCTGATCGGGCGCGACCCGCACTGGAAGGCGTGAGCGCCCGAACGTCCAAGCGTTCTGTCGGGATCCCGGGTTAACGTCGCACCCGTGAGCGACGCACTGGTCCAGGCGCGGGGGCTGCGCAAGGCCTTCGGCGATGTCGAGGCCGTCCGTGGCATCGATGTCGATGTGGCCCGCGGCGAGGTGTTCGGGTTCCTCGGCCCCAACGGTGCCGGCAAGTCGTCCACCATGCGGATGATCGCGTGCGTGTCCCCGCGCACCGGCGGCACCCTGCAGGTGCTGGGGATGGATCCCGGCCCCGACGGTCCGGCCATCCGGGCGCGCATCGGCGTGGTGCCCCAGCTCGACAACCTCGACGTCGAGCTCACGGTGCGGCAGAACCTGCAGATCTACGGCCGCTACTTCGGGCTGTCCAGGGCGCACGTGCGCGCCAAGGCCACCGAGCTGCTCGAGTTCGCCAAGCTCACCGATCGCGCCGACGCCGCCGTCGAACCGCTGTCGGGCGGCATGAAGCGGCGGCTCACCATCGCCAGAGCCCTCGTCAACGACCCCGAGCTGCTGCTGCTCGACGAGCCCACCACCGGGCTCGATCCGCAGGCGCGCCACCTGCTGTGGGAGCGGCTCTACCGGCTCAAGCGCGAGGGCGTCACCCAGATCATCACCACCCACTACATGGACGAGGCCGAGCAGCTCTGCGATCGGCTCGTCGTCATGGACGACGGGCGCATCGTCGCCGAGGGCTCGCCGGTCGAGCTGATCGAGCGCCACGCCACGCGTGAGGTGCTGGAGCTGCGGTTCGAGCCCGAGCTGCGGCCCACTGCCGCGGCGCTCGCCCCGCTCGCCGAACGGGTCGAGGAGCTGCCCGACCGGCTGCTGCTCTACACCGCCGACGGCGAGCACGCGCAGGCCGAGGTCGTGCGGGCCGGGCATCGACCGCTCTCGGCACTGGTGCGGCGGGCGTCGCTGGAGGACGTCTTCCTGCGCCTCACCGGCCGGAGCCTGGTGGAGTGATGGCGCCGGTCGTGGTGGCGAGATCACCCGGGCGCGTCCCGAGCTTCGCGGGCGGCGTCGGGATCGTCGTCGAGCACCTGTGGACCTGGTACCGGGGCAACTGGCGGGCCACCGCCGTGTCCTCGGTGCTGCAGCCCCTGCTGTTCCTGCTCGCCTTCGGCGTCGGGTTCGGCTCGCTGATCGGTGGCGGCAGCAGCGCCGCGGCGGCCACCGGCGGTGCGAGCTACCTCGCGTGGCTCGCGCCTGCGCTGCTCGCGGTGTCGGCGGTGCAGAGCGCGGCGTTCGAGTCCACCTACCCGGTGCTGTCGGGTTTCAAGTGGCAGCGGGTCTACCACGCGATGGCGGCGGGGCCCATCACCCCGGCGCAGGTCGCGCTGGGCCACCTCACCTGGTTCGTGGCCAAGACCACCGGCAACGGCGCGATCTACGTCGCGGTCATCGCGCTCGTCGGGGGAGTCGAGAGCCCCGGCATCCTGCTGGCCCTGCTGCTCGCGGTGCTCACCGGGGTGGCGGTCGCCGCGCCGATCACCGCGTTCTCGGCCACCGTGGAGAACGAGGGCAACGGGTTCAGCGTGCTGTTCCGGTTCGTGGTCATCCCGATGACGCTGTTCAGCGGCACGTTCTTTCCCGTCGACCGGCTGCCCGGCTGGGTGCAGCCACTGGTCTGGGTCTCCCCGCTGTGGCACGGCACCGAGCTGGCGCGCGCGGCCGCACTCGACCGGTGGCAGCTGCTCCCGGCGCTCGGGCACCTCGCCTATCTGATCGTGCTGGCCGCCATCGGCATCGCACTGGCCACGCGGCTGTTCGGGCGGAGGCTCGCCTCGTGACCACCACCGCACCCGCACCGCCGGGCTGGCTGCCGCTGCTGCCGGCCGGTAGCTACGCGGGCCGCTCGCGCAAGCTCGTGCTGCGCTCGGCCACCGCGTCGCGCTCCACCTGGCTGGCGTTCGTGTCCGGGTTCTTCGAGCCGGTGTTCTACCTGATCGCGATGGGGCAGGGCCTCGGCTCGCTCGTGGGCACCCTGCCCGGTCCCGACGGCAGCCCCATCGGCTACGCGGCGTTCATCGCGCCGGGGCTGCTGGCGGCGTCGGCGATGAACGGAGCGGTGTTCGACTCCACGTTCAACGTGTTCTTCCGGCTGAAGTACGCCCGGCTCTACGACGCCGTGCTCGCCACCCCGCTCGGCCCGGTCGACGTCGCGCTGGGCGAGATCTGCTGGGCGCTGATCCGCGGCGGGCTCTACTCGCTCGCCTTCCTGTCGGTGATGGCGGCATTCGGGCTGCTGATCTCGCCGTGGGCGCTGCTCGCGCTCCCCGCGGCGCTGGTCATCGCGTTCGCCTTCGCCGCCGTGGGCATGGCCGCCACCACATTCATGCGGTCCTGGCAGGATTTCGACCTCGTCACGCTCGTGGTGCTGCCCATGTTCCTGTTCTCCACCACGTTCTACCCGCTCACGGTCTACCCGCGGTGGCTGCAGATCGTGGTCGAGTGCCTGCCGCTCTACCACGCCGTCGAGCTGATGCGCGGCCTCACCACCGGCGTGCTCGGCCTCGGGATGCTGGGCGATCTGGCCTACTTCGCCGTCATGATCGTCATCGGGCTGGCGGTGGCATCGCGGCGGATCGGCACGCTCCTGCTGAAGTGAAGATGTGAATTCCCTGACCGCCCAGCGACCTGGGTGGCCGAGTGCTGCGTGCGGGACGATGATGTGCCGATGACGGTCCTTTCGCACCGATCAGCCCTCGCCGACCTCGTCCGGGGCTTCGTTGTCGCGTCGCTCGCCGTCGTCCAGGCCGTCGTCTCGGGAATGGCCGGTCTGGGGGCCGCCGGCACGCCCGTGGCCGATGTCGTGGCGGCCTACCCGACGCCGTTGCTGGTGGCGCGCTGGGCGTACGTGATCTGGGTTCCCATCGGGCTCGGGTTCCTGGCCTACGCCGCCTACCAGCTGCTACCCGGCCAACGCCACCGCATGATCCATCGCCGCACGGGCTGGTGGCTGGCCGCCGCGGCCCTGCTCAACACGTGCTGGCTGCTGGCGCTGGGCGGCCACGCGATCCCGCTGGCCGAGCTGTTCCTGATCGCGTTGCTCATCGCCGCCGCCGTCCCGTTCGGCAGGCTCAGCAGGGAGCCCGCCACCGACCGCGTCGAGCGTCTCGTGTTCCGCACCCCGGTCGCGATCCTCACCGGCTGGGTGTCGATCACGGGGATGTCCGCCACTGCGTTCACCGGGGCGTGGGCCGGGCTGCCGAGCAACAACGCGATCGCCGGGGTCGCTGCGGTCGTCGTGCTGGTGGCGGTGGCCGCGATCGTCGCGTGGGTCGTGCTCTCCGGCACCGCGGTGGTCGGCTACACGGCGGCTGCCGTCTGGACGCTGGCCGGGATCGCCGGCGGCGAGCCGCCGGCACCGGTGCTGATCGCGGTGGTCACCGTGATCGTGATCGTGCTCGCCTCCACCGCCCGCCGCCTAGCGGCCGCGGGCAACCCACCCCGCGCGGCCTGGGGCTGACAGCACCCCGGCGCGCGGGCCGTTCGTCCCGACTCGCGGTGCGTTCCGTCCCGACCCGCGGTGCACTTGAGCGCAACTCGCGGTGCGCTCGAGCGCAACTCGCGGTGCGCTCGAGCGCAACTCGCGGGCCGTTCTGTCCCAACTCGCCGGCAGGCGTCCGCACTGCCGTGCGCGAGTCGGGACGGATCGCCCCGCGAGTTGCGACGGATGGGCCCGCGAGTTGCGACGTAACGGCCCGCGAGTTGCGATGGATGGGCCCGCGAGTTGCGACGTAACGGCCCGCGAGTTGCGATGGATGGGCCCGCGAGTTGGGTCGTCAGGCCGAGCAGGGGGCGGCGGCAGGGAGGCGGCCGGCGCGGTAGGCGCCCGGCGGCACGCCCATGACCCCGCGGAACTCGGCCGTGAGGTGGGACTGGTCGTAGTAGCCGGCACGCGCGGCGAGTGCTGCCCACCCGTCGCCGGGGCCGAGCTGGTCGAGGATCCCGCGGACTCGACGGATGCTGCTGAACTGCTTCGGCGCCATGCCGACGCCATCGGTGAACAGCGCGCGCAGGTGCCGCTCGCTGACCCCGACGCTGCGCGCGACCTCCGGCAGCCGGCCCGGGGCACCCACGAGTCGGCGGGCCGCCTCCCGCACCAGATCGGCCCGGGCCAGCTCGGCGCTCGACCGCGCCGCGAGCCGGTCGGCGACGGCGCCCGCCAGGCGCAGCTCGATCCGCTCCACGTCAGGCCCGAGGCGGGCCAGCTCGTCGGCCAGGTGCCGCGCCGGTGCGCCCCACAGCTCCCGCAGGTCGACGATGCGGTCGGCGAGCTCGTGGACCGCAACGCCCAGCACCGGACGGGCGCGACCGGTCCGGATCGGCAGCTGGACGCAGAGCGCGACCGACTTGGGCGCCAGGTAGCTCGCCCGGGTGCGCGGACCCATCGCCACCAGCCGGTACGAGCCGTCGACGGCGGTGGTGAAGGCGAGCACGGTGGCCGTGTCCGGTTCGCGCACGTGGACGGCCGGCGTGGCGACGGCGTTCGGCATGGTCGCCATCCTAGCCGTCGCACGGGGCGAGAACTGTGCCGAAACGTCCTATCGGCGCAGGTGGGGGTGCTGGCAGCGTGGCGGCCATGATCCTGATCACCGGTGCGACCGGCACCATCGGCACCGAATCCGCAAGGCTGCTGGCCGAGCACGGCACCCCGTTCCGTGTACTGGCGCGCGACCCGTCCCGGGTGGCACCGCGAGAACCGGGAGAGGTCGTGCGGGGCGACTTCGACGACGCCGCCTCGCTGAGGTCGGCGATGACGGGCATCGACGCGGTGCTGCTGATCGTGCCGTTCGGGCGCGCGATGGCCGCGCACGACCGGGCCGTCGTCGACGCGGCCCGTGCCGCGGGCGTCGGCCGGATCGTCAAGCTGTCGGCGCTGGGCACCGGCGAGACCGACGACCCGGCCGACGCCCGGTCCCGGCACACCGCGGGGGAGCAGGCCGTCCGCGACAGCGGCGCGGCCTGGACGCTGCTGCGGCCGTCCGGCTTCGCGTCGAACACGCTCGGCTGGGCGGCGATGATCCGTGACGGGCAGCCGGTGCCCGACATGACCGGTGGTGGCGCGCTGGGGATCGTCGACCCGCGCGACGTCGCGGCGGTGGCCGTCGCCGTGCTCACGAGCGAGGGGCATGTCGGCGCCGTCTACACGCTGACCGGTCCCGAGCCGCTGAGCACACCCGCCCAGGCCGCGATCCTCGCGACGGGGCTCGGACGCCCCGTCACCACCGTGGACGTGGAACCCGCGGCGGCCGCGGAGGGTATGCGCGCTGCCGGGGTGGACGCCGTGACGGTCGCGATGGTGGAGAGGGGCTGGTCGCTGGTCCGGGAGGGCGGCGGTGCCGCCGTCACCGGCGACGTCGAGCTGGTGCTCGGCCGGGCGCCCCGGACCTTCGCCACGTGGGTGGACGATCACCGGGAGGCCTTCGCGGACGGGTGAGTCCCGCGGCCGTCGACGGACGGGGCTACCCTTACCTCGGTGACCGCCCCGTCCGTCTTCGCTGATCTCGAGCCGCTCCTGCCGCGTGTCTCCAAACCTGTCCAGTACGTCGGTGGGGAGCTGAACGCGCAGCTCAAGGACTGGGAGTCGGCGGCCGTCCGGTGGGCGCTGATGTACCCGGACGCCTACGAGGTCGGCCTGCCCAACCAGGGCATCATGATCCTCTACGAGGTCCTCAACGAGCGGCCCGACGCGTTGGCGGAGCGCTGCTACGCGGTCTGGCCCGATCTCGAGGCGCTGATGCGCGAGCACGGCGTCCCGGCGTTCACGGTCGACGGCCACCGCCCGCTCGGCGCGTTCGACGTGCTGGGCGTCAGCTTCTCCACGGAGCTGGGCTACACCAACCTGCTCACCGCGCTGGACCTCGCCGGCATCCCGTTGCACGCGGCCGACCGCACCGACGACCACCCGGTCGTGGTCGCAGGCGGCCACGCAGCGTTCAACCCGGAGCCCATCGCGGACTTCATCGACGTCGCCGCCATCGGTGACGGCGAGGAGGTCGTCGGTGACATCACCGACGTCGTGCGCGAGTGGAAGGCGCAGGGCCGCCCCGGGGGCCGCCTGGAGCTGCTGCTGCGCCTGTCGGAGACCGAGGGCTGCTACGTCCCGTCGCTCTACACGGTGAGCTACGCGGCCGAGGGCGGCATCGCCGCGGTCACCCCGAGCGAGTCGCGTGTGCCGGCCACCGTCACCAAGCGCACCACCTCAGACCTCGACTCGTGGCCCTACCCGAAGGCGCCGCTGGTGCCGCTGGCCGAGACGGTCCACGAGCGCGCCAGCGTCGAGATCTTCCGCGGGTGCACCCGCGGCTGCCGGTTCTGCCAGGCCGGGATGATCACCCGCCCGGTGCGGGAACGCACGCTGCAGGGCATCGGCCAGATGGTCGACGCCGCCGTGCGCGCGAGCGGGTTCGACGAGGTCGGCCTGCTGTCGCTGTCGAGCGCCGACCACTCGGAGATCGCGGAGATCACCAAGGGCCTCGCCGACCGCTACGAGGGCACCAACACGTCGCTGTCGCTGCCGTCCACCCGCGTGGACGCGTTCAACATCGACCTCGCCAAGGAGATCAGCCGCAACGGCCGCCGCTCCGGGCTCACGTTCGCCCCGGAGGGCGGCTCCGAGCGGATCCGGCGCGTGATCAACAAGATGGTGTCGGAGGAGGACCTGATCCGCACCGTCTCCGAGGCCTTCGCACAGGGCTGGCGGCAGGTGAAGCTGTACTTCATGTGCGGCCTGCCCACCGAGGAGGACGAGGACGTCCTCGAGATCGCGGGCATGGCCCACCGCGTCATCAAGGCCGGGCGCGAGGCGTCCGGCAGCAACGACGTGCGCTGCACCATCTCCATCGGCGGGTTCGTGCCCAAGCCGCACACCCCGTTCCAGTGGGCCGCGCAGGCGCACCCCGACGTCGTCGACGACCGGCTGCGCAAGCTGCGCGCCGCCGTCAACGCCGATCGCAAGATCGGCCGCAACATCGGCATGCGCTACCACGACGGCAAGCCGTCGCTGGTCGAAGGCCTGCTGGCCCGTGGCGACCGGCGCGTCGGCCGCGTCATCGAGCGCGTCTGGCGCGAGGGTGGCCGCTTCGACGGCTGGAGCGAGCACTTCTCCTACGAGCGCTGGATCACCGCGGCCGCGGCCGAGCTCGAACCGCTCGGTGTGTCGATGGACTGGTACACCACGCGGGAGCGCGACCGCGAGGAGATCCTGCCGTGGGACCACCTCGACTCCGGGCTCGAGCGCGACTGGCTCTGGGACGACTGGCAGGACGCGCTGGAGTCCCGCGAGCAGGACGACTGCCGCTGGACGCCCTGCTTCGACTGCGGCGTCTGCCCCTCCACCGGCACCGACATCGAGGTCGGCCCGAGCGGCACGGTGCTGCTGCCGCTGACGGTCGTCAACCCGCTCACCGCGACACCCCCCGGCAGCGGCGCGGGTGGCTGAGGGCACCGGATCCGGGCCGCAGGTCGGCATCCGGGTCGCCGACGAGCGCGACGTCCCCGCGCTCGCCACGCTGCGCCGGGCCTGGCTGGAGGAGCGGACCGGGCACCCGATCGAGGACCCCGGTTTCGAGGCCTCCTTCGCCCAGTGGTGCCGCGTGGAGCAGCCCCGTCGCACGTTCTGGATCGCCGAGGTCGGGTCGCCGCGCAGCGGCTACACGGCCATCGGGTCGATCAACGTCGTCGAGATCGTGCACATGCCCCGACCGGGCGCCCGCGGCGGGCGGATCGGGCACGTGGGCAACGCCTTCGTGCTCGCCTCCTTCGCCGACCGCGGGGTGCCCGGCGCCCTGCTCGCGGCCACGATGGCCCACGCCCGCACCCGCCGCTACCGGCGCCTGCTGCTGGCCCCGACCCCCGGCAGCGTGGCGTTCTACCAGCGCGCCGGCTTCGAACCCGCCGGCGAGCAGCTGCTGTCGTTCAACCCGGCAGCGCATCCGGCGAGCTGACGCCCGGCCACCTCGCACACCATCGCCGGTCGTCGCACACCGCCCAACCTGTGCGACGACCGGCGAAGGTGTGCGACGTGGGGGAGTCGCGGCGCGCGCTCTAGGGTGGGCGGATGGCTCGCGTGCGGCAGGGTGAGGCCGCCAACCCGGCTCCACCCACGGTGCAGCGCATCCGGTTGCGCTTCGCGAAACGCGGCAGGCTGCGCTTCCTGTCCCACCGCGACGTCGCCCGCAGCTTCGAGCGGGCGGTGCGCCGGGCCGGCGTGCCCGTCGCGCATTCCCACGGCTTCAGCCCCCACCCCCGGCTGTCGTGGATCGGGGCCGCCCCGACGGGCACGGCGAGCCTTGCCGAGTACGTCGAGATCGGGCTCACCCGCGAGATCGATCCCGCCGCGCTGGCCACGGCGCTCGACGCGGCGCTGCCCGACGGCATCGACATCCTCGCTGCCGCCGTGGCAGGTGGGGCGGCGCTCACCGACCGGATCGACGCCAGCAGCTGGCACATCGAGCTGCCGGGCGTGGCGCCGGAGGCACTGCAGGTAGCGCTCGACGCGCTGTTCGCCGCCACCGAGGTGGTCGTGGAACGCGTCACACCGTCCGGGCGTCGCCAGATCGACGTCCGGGCGGCGCTGGTGCGCGCGGAAGTGGTCGCCGAAGTGGTCACTGACGTGCCCACTCACCTGGGCAACTCCCCCGAGACGGTGGACGCGGCGCCGATGAGCGCCGGTCCGGCGGGAGTCTGTGCGATAATGACGGCGATCGTGCGGCAGACGACACCCGCCGTGCGACCCGATGACGTGTTGGGCGCACTCGACGTTGTCGCAGGCCTGAAGCTGCTGGTCCCCGCGAAGGCGACCCGGATGGCACAGGGCCTGCTCGACGACCGGGGCGACCTCGCTGATCCACTCGGCTCCGACCGGGTCACCACCCGGAGCTGAACCGGGCGGATCGGAGTTCGGCCCGCCGGCGCATGCCGGTGGCGGCACGCTGTCGTGCACGGCCGTCCCCCGGGACGGAGCGAGACACCAGGATTGCTCTCCACGCACCGCGCGGAGAGAGAACTGCACGTGGCCCCTGTGCGGCCGCCTTCATCGAGGGCGCCCGGGGGCGGAGGAGCTGAATGTCGAATATCGATTCGCCCGCCGGCAGCACCGGCGGGCCGGTCACCGTACCCGCCCTGGACGAGCTGCCCGACAAGATGCGGGTGCACGCGCTGGCCAAGCTGATCGGCAGCACGAGCAAGGACGTGCTCGCCGTGCTCGCCGGGTTGGGTATCGAGGCGAAGTCCGCGCAGTCCAGCATCGACCGCAAGGCCGCCGAGCAGGTGATCGTCGCCCTCCAGCCGGATGCGGCTGCGGCCCCGCCCGCCGCCGACCCGGTCATCCCCACGGTCGCCGAGCCGGTGATCGCCGCCGAGCCGGTGGCCGATCTCGAGCAGGCCCCCGAGCCGGCACCGAAGCGGGGCCGCAAGGCCGCGCTCGCCCCGGTCTTCGCGCCGCCCGCCGCGGTCTTCCAGCCCCCGGCGCGGCCCACCCGCACGCGCCGTCGGGCCCCTGACGCCTTCGCGCTCCCCGAGCCCGCCGCCGACGAGGCAGCGGGCGGCACCGCTCCCGAGGCGGAGGCCGCCCCCGAGCAGCCCGTTGCGGCCGACGTCCTCGACGTCGAGCCCACCGACGTCGACACCGTCGACCCCGATGGCGATGCCGAGTC
Source organism: Pseudonocardia sp. GCM10023141 (assembly GCF_042653605.1). Taxonomy (NCBI): domain Bacteria; kingdom Bacillati; phylum Actinomycetota; class Actinomycetes; order Pseudonocardiales; family Pseudonocardiaceae; genus Pseudonocardia; species Pseudonocardia sp. GCM10023141. The sequence goes on along the minus strand of NZ_JBHSIR010000006.1, from coordinate 211,339 downwards.
CGACGACGACGGCGCGGCCCGCAGGCGCCGCCGTCGTGGCCGTCGGGGCCGCGGGCGCGGTCGTGGGGGCGACGGCCTCGACGACGAGAACGACGACGACTCCGACGAGGAGTCGGGCGACGACGCCGCAGGTCAGGAAAGTGGCGAGGCCGACGACACCGACGAGTCCGACGGCGAGTCCGCCGACGAGGATTCCGACGAGTCCGATGACCAGGCCGACGGCGACGCCAGCGGATCCCGCCGCCGTCGCCGCAGGCGCCGCCGCCGCGGTTCGGGCGACGACGCCGCCGACGGGGCCGACGACGACCCGCCCGGCACGGTCACCCGGGTCCGCGCTCCGCGGGAGGCGCGCTCCGAGCGCGTCGACAGCGAGAGCGACGGCGACGGCGTGCAGAGCGTCCGCGGCTCCACGCGGCTCGAGGCCAAGCGCCAGCGCCGCCGGGACGGCCGCGACGCCGGCCGCCGCCGCGTCCCGATCCTGTCCGAGGCCGAGTTCCTAGCCCGCCGCGAGGCCGTCGACCGCACCATGGTCGTGCGTGAGCGCGGCGACCGCGTCGAGGTCGCGGTGCTCGAGGACGACATACTCGTCGAGCACTTCATCGCCGGTCGCAGCGCGGCTGACCAGGCGATGGTCGGCAACATCTACCTCGGCCGCGTGCAGAACGTGCTGCCCAGCATGGAGGCGGCCTTCGTCGACATCGGGCGCGGCCGCAACGCCGTGCTCTACGCGGGCGAGGTCGACTGGGACGCCGCCGGGCTCGGCGGCAAGGCCCGGCGCATCGAGCAGGCGCTGAGCAGCGGCGACAGCGTGCTCGTGCAGGTCACCAAGGACCCGCTCGGGCACAAGGGCGCCCGCCTCACCACGCAGATCAGCCTGGCCGGCCGGTTCCTGGTCTACGTGCCCGGTGGTGGCGCCGCCGGGATCAGCCGCAAGCTGCCCGACGTCGAGCGCAAGCGGCTCAAGGACATGCTCAAGGAGATCGTTCCCAGCGAGGCCGGGGTGATCATCCGCACTGCGTCCGAGGGCGTCAGCCACGAGGCGCTGGAGCGCGATGTCCGCAGGCTGCAGGCCCAGTGGGAGATCGTCAAGGAGAAGTCCGAGAAGACCGGGCCGAACAAGCCCAAGGCCCCGGTGCTCCTCTACGAAGAGCCCGACCTGCTGATCAAGGTCGTGCGGGACCAGTTCAACGAGGACTTCTCGCGGCTGGTCATCGAGGGCGACGACGCGTGGGACACGCTGTCGAGCTACGTCGGCCACGTGGCACCCGAGCTGACGGAGCGGTTGCACCGCCACGTCGGCACCACCGACGTCTTCTCGGAGTACCGCATCGACGAGCAGCTGCTCAAGGCACTCGACCGCAAGGTGTGGCTGCCCTCGGGCGGCACCCTGGTGATCGACCGCACCGAGGCCATGACGGTCATCGACGTCAACACCGGCAAGTTCACCGGGTCCGGCGGCAACCTCGAGGAGACCGTCACCCGTAACAACCTGGAGGCGGCCGAGGAGGTCGTGCGCCAGCTGCGGCTGCGTGACATCGGCGGCATCATCGTCATCGACTTCATCGACATGGTGCTCGAGGCCAACCGCGACCTCGTGCTGCGCAGGCTCACCGAGTGCCTCGCCCGCGACCGCACCCGCCACCAGGTGGCGGAGGTCACGTCGCTGGGCCTGGTGCAGATGACGCGCAAGCGCGTCGGCGGCGGGCTGCTGGAGCACTTCTCCACGCCGTGCGAGCACTGCCGCGGGCGTGGCGTCATCATCAGCACCGAGCCGGTCGTCGAGAAGGGCGGCAGCGACGAGCGCGGCCGCGACGACGACCGCGGTGGCCGTGGTGGCGACCGGGAGGCCTCCGGGCGCCGGTCGCGCGGTGGTCGTGGTGGCCGCAATGGCGGCGACCAGGAGCGCAACGGCAACGACAGCGGCCGCAACGGCAATGGTGGCGGCGGCAACGGCAATGGCACCGGTCACGGCCGGGGCGACGCCGACGTCGATGCCCCGGTCGAGCCGGTCCGCCCGCAGATCCCGGCCCCGATGCTGGCCGCCGCGGCCCGATCGGTCGCACCGGCGGTCGCACCGGCAGCCGAGACGCCTGCCGTGGTGGCGCCTGCCGAGTCGATCGCCGCTGTCCCGGACGGCTCGCCTGCCGAGCCGGCGCCGGTCGTGAGCCCGGTCGCGGCCCGCACTGTCACGTCCACCGATCCCGACACGGATGCCGCTGTCGAGCCGGTGGCCGGCGGAAACGGTCGGGCGCCACGGCGTCGCGGGCGGGTCACGCGCACCGCGGGAGCCCCGGCTCCTGCCAGCGGTGAGGCCCCGGTCGCCACGGTGGTCACGGTGCCCGCAGCTCGCGTCGAGGAGCAGGCGGAGGCCGTTGCAGCGCCCGCTCCGGTGAGCGTCGCGCCGCAGCCGGAACCCACCGTCGTCACCAAGCCGAGGCGCACCCGCCGAGCCGCATCCCGGCCGGCAGGACCCCCGGTGGGTGAGGCGACACCGGCCGAGGGAGACCCGGTTTGACCCCTCCCGAAGCCCTTCCGTACCCTGGTAAACCTGCGCCGCACTCCGTCGTACACCCGAGCTCCGGGATGCGCCACCGCGGCCCGCGTGAGGTCATCACCGAGATGGCCGCACGCTTCGTCCCTCGAGCTTTGGAGCAGTGCGTCGATGTACGCGATCGTCAAGACCGGCGGTAAGCAGTACAAGGTGGCCGTCGACGACGTGCTCACCGTTGAGAAGATCAAGGGTGCGCCGGGCGCGGAGATCACTCTCCCCGCCCTGCTCCTGGTCGACGGCGACACGGTCGTCACCGATGCAGCGGCTCTCGCCGCCGCCACGGTGTCGGCCACGGTCGTCGAGCACACCAAGGGCCCGAAGATCCGCATCCACAAGTTCAAGAACAAGACCGGGTACCACAAGCGTCAGGGGCACCGTCAGCCGCTGACGAAGGTCCAGGTCACCGGTATCGCGAAGTAAAGGGAGACGCAGCCATGGCACACAAGAAGGGTGCGTCCAGCTCCCGCAACGGTCGCGACTCCAACGCTCAGTACCTGGGCGTGAAGCGGTTCGGCGGCCAGGTCGTCAAGTCGGGTGAGATCCTCATCCGCCAGCGCGGCACCAAGTTCCACCCCGGCGTCAACGTCGGCCGCGGCGGCGATGACACGCTGTTCGCGCTGGCCGAGGGCGCTGTCGAGTTCGGCTACACCCGCGGCCGCAAGGTCGTGAACATCGTGCCGGTCTCGGTCTGAGGTCCGGCACCACCAGCGTTTTTCTACAACAACGGCGGGCCGCCCTCGGGTGGCCCGCCGTTGTTGTGTTTTCGTACTGAGGAGATAGTCGATGTCGAAGTTCGTGGACCGCGTGGTGTTGCACGCCACGGCGGGGGCGGGCGGCAACGGCTGCGCCTCGGTACACCGTGAGAAGTTCAAACCCCTCGGTGGCCCGGACGGGGGCAACGGCGGCCGTGGCGGGTCGATCGTGCTCGTGGTCGACCCCAACATCCACACCCTGCTGGACTTCCACCACCGCCCGCACGCGATGGCCCGCAACGGCAAGCAGGGCATGGGCGGGTACCGGGCCGGTGCCAACGCCGACGACCTCGAGCTGCTGGTGCCCGACGGCACGGTCGTGTTCTCGACCGAGGGCGAGATCATCGCCGACCTCGTCGGTCCCGGCACGCGCTTCGCCGCCGCCGAGGGCGGCCGGGGTGGGCTCGGCAACGCCGCGCTGGCCTCCGCGGCGCGCAAGGCGCCCGGGTTCGCGCTGCTCGGGGAGCCCGGCGAGAGCCGCGACCTGGTGCTCGAGCTGCGTTCGATGGCCGACGTCGGCCTGGTCGGGTTCCCGTCGGCGGGCAAGTCCTCGCTGGTGGCGGCCGTGTCAGCGGCGCGCCCCAAGATCGCCGACTACCCGTTCACCACGCTCGTCCCGCAGCTGGGTGTGGTCAGCGCGGGCGCCGAGGTCTTCACCATCGCCGACGTGCCCGGGCTGATCCCCGGTGCGTCCGAGGGCCGTGGCCTGGGGCTCGACTTCCTGCGCCACATCGAGCGCTGCTCGGTGCTGGTGCACGTGGTCGACTGCGCCACGTTCGAGCCCGGCCGTGACCCCGTCGCCGACATCCAGGCACTCGAGGACGAGCTGGCCCGCTACACCCCCGCACTGGGTGGTGAGCTCGCCGACCGCCCGCGTCTCGTCGCGCTCAACAAGATCGACGTGCCCGACGCCAGCGACATGGCCGACATCGTGGCCGCCGAGGTGGCCGAGCGCTTCGGCTGGCCGGTGTTCGCGATCTCCAGCGCCACCCATGCCGGGCTCAAGGAACTGCTGTTCGCGCTGGCCGCGCAGGTGCACGACTACCGCGCCGCGCAGCCGGTTCCGGAGGCCACCCGGATCGTGCTGCGGCCCACCGCCGTCGACGACTCGGGCTTCGTCATCGAGCCCGACACCCTCATCGAGGGCGGCTACGTCGTGCGCGGTGCGCGTCCGGAGCGGTGGATCCGGCAGACGGCGTTCGACAACGACGAGGCCGTCGGCTACCTCGCCGACCGGCTCGCCCGCCTCGGTGTCGAGGATGCGCTGGCCAGGGCCGGTGCGATGCCCGGCGACGCCGTCACGATCGGCGACGTCACCTTCGACTGGGAGCCGAGCACGCCCGCCGGCGTGGCGGCGATGATGTCCGGCCGCGGCACCGACCGGCGGCTGGAGCAGAGCGACCGCATCCCCGCCCACATCCGCAAGGCGGCCCGCATCGACCGGCGCCGCCACCGCACCGACGAGGAGCTGCTCGCCGGCGTGGAGCTCGTGCGCGACATCACCGAGGAGTAGCACCGTGCGCACCACTGTCGTGGGCGGGTGGTCGGCGCCGTGACGGTCACCCGCCGGCAGCTCGCCGCCGCCCGCCGCGTGGTGGTGAAGGTCGGGTCGTCATCGCTCACCAGCCTGTCCGGTGGCATCGACCCACTGCGCCTCGACGCGCTGGTCGACGCGCTGGCCGCGCGTCGGGCCGCGGGGAGCCAGGTGGTGCTCGTGTCCTCCGGTGCCATCGCGGCCGGGCTCGCGCCACTCGGGCTCACCCGCCGTCCCCGTGACCTCGCCACCCAGCAGGCGGCGGCCGCCGTCGGTCAGCTGCTGCTCGCCCAGGCCTACGGCGTGTCGTTCGCACGGCACCGCCAAGCGATCGGGCAGGTGCTGCTCACCGCCGACGACATGATCCGGCGGGCCCACTACCGCAACGCGCAACGCACGCTGGAGCGGCTGCTCGGCCTCGACGTCCTGCCGGTCGTCAACGAGAACGACACGGTGGCCACCGACGAGATCCGGGTGGGTGACAACGACCGGCTCGCCGCGCTCGTCGCCCACCTGATCGGCGCCGACGCGCTGGTGCTGCTCTCCGACATCGACGGCCTCTACGACGGTGACCCCCGCAGCCCCGGGTCCCGCCTGCTCGCCGACGTCGACGCCCCCACCGACCTGGCCGCCGTGCAGGTGGCCCGCCCCGGTGCCGGGAGCCTCGGCACCGGCGGGATGGCCACCAAGATCACGGCGGCGGCGATGGCGGCCGCCGCGGGCATCCCGGTGCTGCTGGCGGCGGCCGACGACGTCGCCGCCGGCCTGGACGTCACCGTGGAAGGGCCGAAGGTCGGTACCGCGTTCCGGCCGTCGGGGCGGCGGATGTCGGCCCGGCGGTTCTGGCTGCGCCACGCCGCCGACGTGCGCGGCAGCCTCCTGCTGGACGCGGGTGCGGTCACCGCGGTGATCGACCGGCGCCGCTCGCTGCTCGCGGCCGGCATCCACGGCATCACCGGCGAGTTCGTGGCGGGCGACGTCGTCGACCTGCTCGGGCCCGACGGGATGGTGGTCGCCCGCGGGGTGGTGGGCTTCGACGCAGCCGAGCTGCCGGAGCTGATCGGGCACCGCAGCCGGGAGCTGCCCCCGGAGCAGCGGCGTGAGGTCGTCCACGCCGACGACCTGGTGGGGATGGGCGGGTAGGCGGGAGCCGTCGGCGCCGTTGCAGGAAAGCCACTTTCCCGCAACGAGATGGCAGGAAAGTGGCTTTCCTGCCATCTCAGACCACGAGCGGACGCCGCCGCGACCGTGCGACCTGGCTGCCCGTCGTCGGGAAGTTGCTGCACAGCGTCCCCCGCGGGTCACGCTCCTGCTTGATCCGGCAGAGCCGGGCGTGGCTCTCGGCCGGGAACGCGTCGGCGGCGGTCTGGCCGGGGGCGAGCAACGTGTACGGCGTCCGGGTGCCGGCGCGCGCCGCGAGCGCGTCCACGAGCTCCTGCTGCCGGACCCCGACCGCGGCAGCCCGCTCGAGGGTGGCCGGGATGCCGAACAGGTAGAAGCCATAGAGCTCCGCGAGCGGGCCGGCCGCCGTGTCGGACGGCCGGGCCATTGCGCCGCCGAGGTGGCGGATCTGCACGCTCAGCAGCGGGTCGATCGGCCGTTCCAGCAGGGCGGCGGCCACCTCGTCGTCGAACGCCGTGAGCAGGCCGGCCCGCGAGCGGCCGGGGGAGGGGTCGGTCGGTTCGGCGGTGATCGAGCCCAGCTCGCCGATCGGCATGACCGCGCGGGTGTCGCCGATCCGCCCGTCGACCCGTTCCAGCGCGCGCAGCAGGTCGCGGCCCTCGTCGGCCGATCCGAGGTAGGTCGTGTCGACAGCCACCAGCGGGGTGCCGCCGGGGAAGTGCAGCAGCTCCAGCCAGCAGGTCAGCTCGTCCGGGGCGGTCGCGGTGACCTCCCGGAACGCCGCCATCACCTCGCCGGCGCGCTCACCCGGCCACAGCAGCCTCCCGCCGAACAGCTCCGGGGCTGGGTGCAGGTCGAACTCCATCGCTGTGACCAGCGCGAAGTCGCCACCGCCGCCGCGCAGGGCCCAGAACAGGTCGGGGTCGGACCCGGCCGTGACGGTGGCCGTCGAGCCGTCGGGATGCACGACGTCGAGGCTGCGGACGCTCTCGGCCGCCCACCCGTGCTTGCGGCCGAACCAGCTCAGCCCGCCACCGAGGGTGTAGCCGACGACGCTGACCACCGGTGAGCTGCCGGCCAGTCCGACGAGGCCGTGCTCGCCTGCGGCGGTGAGCACCCGGCCCCATGAGACGCCGGCGCCGACGCGGGCCGTGCGCTGCGCGGGCCGGACGGTCAGCTCGTCGAGACCGCCGGTGCGCAGCAGGATCACACCGTCGGCGTCGCCGGTGGCGCCGTGGCCGCCTGCCTGCGCGGTGACCGTGAGCCCCGCGGCTGCGGCGAAGCGGACGGTCGCGGCGACATCGGCGGCGGTCGCGGCCTCGACCACGGCGTGTACCGGCTGCCGGACCGCGACGTTCCACGGCGTGGCCGCCCGGTCGAACCCGGCGTCGCCCGGCAGGAGGGCGCGGCCGGTGAGGTTGGTGCGGAGGGCGGCGATGCTGTGGTTCGTCATGAGAGGAACGCTAGGACCGGGATCGACCCGCCATGAGGTGCAATCGAGATCCGTTTCAATGGGTCAATCCTGCGGGCTCTGGAAGCGCTACGGTGACGGGCATGACCGGTGACGAGATCGTTCTCGGACCCCTGCCCAAGGGCATCACGCTGGCGAAGGAGGGGATGGCGAAGAAGGTCTGGAACGTGCTCGGCCACACGTACTCGATGAAGGCCGCGAGCGACTCCAGCTTCGCCTTCGAGACCTACGACCCGCCCGGCACCGGCGTCCCGCCGCACGTCCATCCGCTGCAGGACGAGCACATCTACATCATCGAGGGCGTCTTCACCCTCTACCTCGACGGCCAGTGGGAGACCGCGGGCCCCGGCGACACCGTCCGGATGCCGCGCGGGCTGCCGCACGCCTACTACAACCGCAGCGACGCGCCCTCGCGCGGCCTGTTCTGGGTCAGCCCGGCGGGGCGGCTCGCCGACCTGTTCGACAAGCTGCACAACCTCACCGATCCGGCCGAGGTCGTGCGGCTGTCCGCACTGCACGACGTCGACTTCCTGCCACCCGGTGCGGTCGAGGGCGCCTGAACCACCTCCATCGGGCCTCTGATCAGGCCCGATGGGCGTTGTCGACCCGGTCGGGTGGCGCGTTGCGGTTGTCGGGCCCCGCCCGCGCCGTCACACTCGCTGTGGTGACGGCAGCAGACCAGGCCCGCGCCGCGATGGTCGACGCCCTGCGGGCCACCGGCCGGGTGCGCAGCCCGGAGGTCGAGGCGGCGCTGCGTGCCGTCCCGCGACACCTGTTCCTCCCGGACCTCCCGATCGACGACGCGTACGCCGACTACGCCGTCCCGGTACAGTTCGAGGACGGTGTCGCCACGAGCTCGGCGTCGCAGCCGTCGATGATGGCGATCATGCTGGAGCAGCTCGCCGTGCGCGAGGGGCACCAGGTCCTCGAGATCGGCGCCGGCACCGGCTACAACGCGGCGCTGCTGGACCGGCTCGTCGGTCCGCTGGGCTCGGTCACGTCCGTCGACATCGACGCGGAGCTCGTCGCGTCCGCCGCGGTGCACCTGGCCGCCGCCGGTGTCGAGGATGTGGACCTGGTCTGCGCCGACGGCGCGCTCGGTCACCTGCCCGGCGCACCCTACGACCGGATCGTGCTGACCGTGGGCAGTGCCGACCTGCGCCCGGAGTGGCTCGCGCAGCTCGCACCGGAGGGCCGGTTGCTGCTGCCGCTGGCCGTGCGGGGCAGCCAGCTGTCGGTGGCGCTGGCGCTGGGCGCCGACGGGGTGCTGCGCAGCGAGACCGTCCGCAGCTGCGCGTTCATCCGGCTGCGCGGTATCGGGGCCGGCTCGGACGCCGAGGTGGTACTGGGGAACGGCCTGGTCGTCCAGCCCGCCGACGGCGACGTTCCCCTCGGCGCCGCCCAGGCCGGCGCACTCGACGGTGCGCTGGCCCGGCCCGGTCACCTGGCGGCGGTGGCGACCCCGCTGGGCGCCGACGACATCTGGGACGGGCTGGGGCTGTGGCTCTCGCTGACCGAGCCGGGTGCGGTGCGCCTGCTGGCACGCTCGCCCGAGGTCGACCTCGCCGACGGGATGCTGTCCGGACCAGGCGGCGCGACGATCGGGCTCGTCTCCGGGGGCGGCCTCGCCGCGGTGGTACCCGGACCCTCGGCCGCGGTGCGCGCGTTCGGCGGCTCCGACGGTGCTCAGGCAGCGCAGCGGCTGCTGGGCAGCCTGGACGCCTGGGTCGCGGCCGGCCGGCCGGGCGCGTCGGACTGGCGGATCACCGCGGTGCCCGCCACGGCCGAGTGCACGCTGGTGCCACCCGAGCCGATGGCCGGACCGATCGTCGTGCGCAAGGAGCACTGCCTGCTCCTGATGGACCTGCCGCGGCTCAGCCGACGGGCTTGAGCAGCACGAGCGGGATCTCCCGGTCGGTGCGCTTCTGGTAGCCCGCGTAGTTGCGGTACTTGCCGGCGATCACGGGCCACATGCGGGCGCGCTCCTCGGCGGTGGCGACGGAGGCCACCATCGGGCGGCGCGGGCCGCCCTTGTAGGCCACCTCGACGTCGGGCTTGTCGCGCAGGTTCAGGAACCACGCCGGGTGGTGGTCGTCGCCACCGCGGGAGGCGACGACGACGATGGTGCCGTCCTCCTCCAGCGGGGAGGTGAGCATCACGGCTCGCTCCTGGCCGCTCTTGCGACCCACGGTGACCAGCTCGATCACCGGCATGCCCATCGCCTCGTTGCCGATGTGGCCACCGGAGACGGTGCGCAGGACGCGGTGGGCGGAGTTCATCGCTTTCAGGACCAGGTCATGGGGCATAGAACGGGATTCTAGTCGGCGGCCGGCTGCGTGGCCTGTCGTTCACGCCACCGTGCGAGCAATGCCGGGATCTCCTCGGCCAGGAACGCGTAGAGATCCTGCATCCGCTGCAGCCGGGTGGCCGCCGAACCGTTCGGTTCGACGTGGCCGAGCCCCTCGCCGGCGAGCGCGGCCAGCGCGTCGAGGTGCTCGCGCCGGGCGACGCCCGCATCGGCCCACCCGTCGCCGGCGAGCTGGTAGTGGTCGCGACGGCTGCCGGGGGCCGGGACGCGGCGCACGAGCCCCGCCTGCTGCAGCGCGCGGACCGCACCCGACACCGCCGCGGCGCTGACGTCGAGCTGCTCGGCGATGGCGGTGCCGGTGAGCGTCGGGGCGTCGGAGCAGACGAACAGCGCCAGCACCCTGGCCGACATCCGCTGCATGCCGGTGTCGGTGAGGACGAGCGCGAACCGCTCCACGTAGGCGCGGTGCTCGACGGTCATGCTCATGCGTGCGCGGATCAGCCCGCGATCGCCAGCGCGAACGGCAGCACCGCACCCGCGCCGGCGCGCCGGATCAGGCGGGCGGCCACCGTCATCGTCCAGCCGGTGTCGATCAGGTCGTCGACCAGCAGGATCGGGCCCGTGGGCAGGGTGAAGGTGGGCTCCTCGAACGCCGACCACACCGCGGCGAGGCGCTGCGCGGAGTTGGCGTGCTCGCCCGGTCGCTCCCCGGCCGGGGTGAGCATCCCCAGCAGCGGGAGCCTGCCGATCTCCGAGATCCGCCGGGTGAGGTGATCGAGCTGGTGGGGACGGGTGCGGGAGCCGATCCCGACGACACCCACCGGGCGCTCCTCCCAGCCCCAGCCGGCCAGCACCCGCACGCACGCGTCGAGCACGTCCTTGGGGATGGGCTGATCCTCGCCCGCGGTGAGCTCGCGCAGCCGGGTGCCCCAGCCGATGTCGGACAGCCGCCCGATGACCCGGCCGGACTCGGCGAGCTCGCCCGCCGCGATGCGCCCCGACGCCTTGACGTCGAGCTCGCCCATCCCGCTCGGCCACTGCTTGCGCGGGGGCACCTCGACGCCGGGCCGGGCCAGCCGCTCGCTCGCCGCGGCGGTGGCGGCCGCGTCGACATCGCTGCTCCAGGCGGCACCGGCGCAGTTGTCGCAGCGACCGCACGGGCCGCCGTCGGGATCGTCGAGCTGGCGACGCAGGAACACCAGCCGGCACTCGGACGTGGCGATGTAGTCGAGCATCGCCTGCTGCTCGGCCTTGCGGGCCTCCGCGATGCGGCGGTGGCGCTCCTCGTCGTAGGTCCAGGACTCGCCGGTGGAGATCCACCCGCCCTTGACGCGCTTGGCCGCACCATCGCTGTCGAGGACCTTGAGCAGCATCTCCAGCCGGGTGCGCGAGAGGTCGACACGCGTCTCGATCGTGGCGGTGGACAGCGGCCCGCCGGCGGCATCGAGCACCCGCAGCGTCTGGCGCACCAGCGCCTCCGGCGGGAAGGCGAGCGAGGCGAAGTAGGCCCAGATGTCGCGATCCTCGCGGCCCGGCAGCAGCACCACCTCGGCGCGCTCCACGGCACGCCCGGCACGGCCGATCTGCTGGTAGTAGGCCACCGGCGAGGCGGGAGCCCCCAGGTGCACGACGAAGCCGAGATCGGGCTTGTCGAAGCCCATGCCCAGCGCGCTCGTGGCCACCAGCGCCTTGACGCGGTTGGCGAGCAGATCACCCTCGGCGGCGAGCCGCTCCGCGGGCTCGGTCTTGCCCGTGTAGGACGCCACCGGATAGCCACGCTCGCGCAGGAAGTCGGCGACCTCTTCGGCGGCGGCGATGGTGAGCGTGTAGATGATGCCGGCGCCGGGCAGCACGTCGAGCTGCGCCGCGAGCCAGCCCAGCCGCTGCTCGGCGGTGGGCAGCGCGACCACCCCGAGCCGCAGGCTCTCCCGGTCGAGCGAGCCGCGCAGCACCAGCGGCTCGCCCGCCGCTAGCCCCAGCTGCTCGGTGACGTCGACGACCACGCGGTCGTTGGCCGTGGCGGTGGTGGCCAGCACCGGGATACCCGCGGGGAGCTCGGCGATCAGCGCGCGCAGCCGCCGGTAGTCGGGCCGGAAGTCGTGGCCCCAGTCGGAGACGCAGTGGGCCTCGTCGACAACGAGCATGCCGGCGCTCGCGGTGAGCTGGGGCAGCACGCGATCGCGGAAATCGGGGTTGTTGAGCCGCTCCGGGCTGACCAGCAGCACGTCGACCTCGCCGGCCGCGACGGCCTCGTAGGTGCGCTCCCAGTCGCTCGTGTTGGCCGAGTTGACCGTGACCGCGCGGATGCCCGCGCGCTCGGCGGCGTCGATCTGGTTGCGCATCAGCGCCAGCAGCGGCGACACGATGATGGTGGCGCCCGCGCCCGCCTCGCGCAGCAGCGCCGTGGCGACGAAGTACACCGCCGACTTGCCCCACCCGGTGCGCTGGACCACGAGCGCCCGGCGGCGCTCGGCGACGAGCGCGTGGATGGCCGTCCACTGGTCCTCGCGCAGGCGCGCATCGGGGCCGGCGAGCGTGGCCAGCACCTGCTCGGCGCGGGCCCGGAGGTCGTGCTCAGCCATGGCAGGCAGCTCAGTGGTCACGCGACCCATGGTGGCGGACGCCCCCGACAGGACCGGCGGGCAGGGTCACCGCCCCGGGGGTGCGTGCGGGGAGCAAACGGGCAAACTGGTCCCGTGTCCGACGTCGTCCTGCGGGTGCTCGGCCCGCTGCGCGCCGCCGTCGACGGGGCCGCGGCCGACCTCGGTGGGCCCGCCCGGCGCGCGGTGCTGGCCCGGCTGGCCGTCGCGGGCGGCGACGTCGTGGCCACCGACACGATCATCGACGACCTGTGGCACGGCGAGCCGTCGCCCCGCGCGCTCGGGACGCTGCAGGTGCACGTCTCGCACCTGCGTCGGGCGCTCGAACCCGCGCGGCCGCCGCGCGCCCCGGCGACGGTGCTGCTGAGCACGCCGCCCGGCTACGCGCTGGCGCTGCCGCCGGACGCGCTCGACAGCCACCGGTTCACCGGGCTGCTCGACGCGGCGGGCAGCGCCGGCCCGGCCGCGGCCGCCGGACTGCTGCGCGACGCGCTCGCGTGCTGGTCCGGACCGGCGTTCGCCGAGTTCGCGACGCAGCCGTGGGCCGTCGCCGAGGTCGCGCGGCTCGAGGAGTTGCGGTTGGAGGCCACCGAACGGCTGGCCGAGGCACGGCTGGGAACCGGGGATCCGGCGGCTGCCGTCGCGGACCTGGAGCGGCTGCTGCACGACCATCCCCTGCGCGAGGGCGCGGTGCGGTTGCTCGCGCTGGCGCTCTACCGCGCCGGGCGCCAGTCCGACGCGCTGGCCGTGCTCGCCAGGGCCCGCCGGACGCTCGCGGCCGAGCTGGGTGTCGATCCCGGTCCGGAGCTGCGGGCACTCGAACGCGACGTGCTCGCCCACGTCGACCACGAGCTGCGCACCGCCGAGCCGCCGGTACGCCCGGCCGTCGCTGCCCCGCGGCCCGCACCGCCGCACCCCGCACCCGACCTCGTCGGCCGCGATCGAGAGCTCGCGCGCCTGCGCGGGGCGGCCGACCGCGTGCGCAGCAGCGGCGTGCAGGTGGTGCTGATCTCGTCCGACGCAGGGGGCGGCAAGTCCGCGCTGGTCAGTGCCTTCCGCGCCGACCGTGCGGCGGCGGGCTGGACCACCGCGCTGGGCCGCTGCCCCGAGGTCGATGGCGCCCCGCCGGCCTGGGCGTGGCGCGAGCTGGTCACCGACGTGCTCGCCGCGCGGCCCGCCGACCGCGCCTGGGCGGCCCGGCTGGAGGCGCTGAACACCGGCCCCACCTCGACGGCGGAGACGTTCTGGCTCTCCCGCGCGGCCGTCGACCTGATCGGCGCGGCGGCCCGGTCGCACCCGCTGCTGCTGGTGATCGACGACCTGCACCGCGCCGAGGGCGAGACGCTGCAGCTCCTGCGGTCCGTGGTCGGTGGCCTCGCCGCCGCGCCCGTACTGGTGATCGTCACGGTGCGGCCCGCCGACGTCGGCGCCGACGTCGAGGCCGCGCTGGCCGCACTCGCCGAACCCACCGCCGACCGGATCGCGATCGCCGGCCTGCATCCCGACGACGTGGGCACGCTGCTGGCGCGGCACGGCGTCACCGGGGCGGACCCCGAGACGATCGCGCTGGTCACCGAGCGCACCGGCGGCAACCCGCTGTTCGTGCGGGAGCTGGCCCGGCTGGTCGCGGTGGAGGGCATCGCCGCCGCCGGGCACGCCGTCCCGGCCGGGGTCCGCGACGTACTGCGGCGCCGGTTGGCCCGGCTGCCGGGCCCTGCTCAGACGGTGCTGCGCCACGCCGCGGTGCTCGGCCGCGACGTCGACGTCGACACGTTGCTGCAGCTCACGGGGGACGAGGACGCGGCCCTCGACGCGCTGGAGGTCGGCGTGCTCACCGGGCTGCTCTCCGAACCGGCACCCGGGCAGGTGCGGTTCGCCCACGCGCTGGTCTGCGACACGCTCTACGCCGACGTGCCCCGGCTGCGTCGCACCCGACTGCACGCGGCGGCGCTGGAGGTCCTCGCCGGGACCCGCCCCGACGACCACGCCGTGCTCGCCCACCACGCGCTGGCCGCAGGCCCGGCCGTCGCGCCGGCCCGTGCGCTGGAGCACGCCGCGGCGGCCGCGGCGGCCGCCGACCGGTTCGGCGCCCGTCGCGAGGCCGCCCGGCTGTGGGGTGCCGCGGTCGGGCTGGCCGGGTCGGCCCAGGTGGATACCGAGCGGGAGATCGCGCTGCGCTGCGCGCATGTCTCCGCGCTCGCCCACGCCGGTGACGGGGTCGCCGCTGTGACGGCCCGCGCGGCCGCCGTCGCGCTCGCGCGGGGCACCGACCTGCTGAACGACGCTTTGACCAGCTACGACGCGCCCGTGTCCTGGACGATCCGGCCGGACTCGCGGGTCGACACCGCGCTCGTCGGGCTGATCGAGACCGCGCTGGCGGCCACACCGCCGCCGGCGGTGGAGCTGCGCTGCCGGCTGCTCGTGGCGCTGGTCTTCGAGCTCGAGAGCCACGACGACGAGCGGGTGCGGTCGGCGAGCGCCGAGGCGATGGCGCTGTCGGCGGGTCACGGCGACCCGCTCCTGCGCTGCGCGGCGCTCAACGCCCGGTTCTTCGCCGCGCTCTCCCCGGACCTGTGGCCCGAGCTGGAGGGCGTCGGCACCGAACTGGTGACCATCGCCGAGGCGTCGGGTCTGGCCGGTTACCGGTCACAGGGCCACCACCTGCTGTTCATGGTCAGCGCCGCCCGCCACGACCTCGACGGCGCGCAGCACCACGTCGACGCGGCGGTCGCGGCCGCCACCGGTGGGCAGCTCGGGATGACGTTGGGCTGGGCCACGATCTTCGCGGCGCTGCGGGCGCTCGTGCGGGGCGATCTCGACGCTGCGGAGGCGCGCTACACCGAGGTCGCCCGGCGCCTGGCGGCGGCCGGGGTGGTCAACGCCGAGCTGATCGGTTTCGTCGGCCGGTTCGCCGTGCGGCACGCCCGGGGCCGCCACGGCGAACTCGTCGACGAGATGGCGGCGCTGCGGCCGCACATGCCACCCACCTTCAGCGACTTCCTGGCCTCCGGGCTGCTCGCGGCCGGCCGTCCGGACGACGCGCGCGCCGGCTGGCGGCCCGACGTGGTGCTGCCACGCAACTACTACTGGCAGCTCTGGACGGTGTTGCGCGCCGAGGTCGCCGTCGGACTCGGGGACCGGGAGGTGGCCGCCCGCTGCTACGACGAGCTGCTGCCGTGGGCGGGCACGTTCGCGGGTCTGTCCAGCGGCACCGTCACCCTCGGCCCGGTCGACCGGGTGCTCGCCGACCTCGCCGCGCTGCTCGGGCACCCACCCGAGCAGCAGGCCGCGCACCGGCGGGCCGCCGCCGCGCTGGCCGCGAGCATGGGCGCGAAGGCCGCCATCGGCGGGTCGTGAACCCTGCGACGAGGGTCGGCCGGGCCATCTGGCTCACCGGGTTCGCGTGCTCAGCCGAAGACGAGCCGCTCGCGGCGCCGGTGAGCGGGTCGCATCAGCGCGATCAGCACCCCGAGCACCGGCCCGGCAGCGGCGCGCAGCCGAGCCCACTCGTCCGGGGTCGCGACGCCGGCCATGCGGGGGAGCGTGAAGCGCATTCCGGGCCCGCCCCGTCGCACCTGCTCGTCGACCTGCTCCCACTCGGCCACCGGCACGTGCGCCTCGATCACCGGGAACAGGCTCGCCTCCTCGGCGTCGAGGTGCTCGTCGATCTCGTCGCGGATCCGCGCGAGGTTCTGCTGCAATCCGGCGGCAGCCACCCGGCGCGCGTCGTTGCCCGTGGTTGCGGCGAACCCGTCAGCGCTCGCCCGGACCAGGTCGAGCAGCGGGTCGAGCACGCTGTGGTCGTCGCTGAGCACCGCCAGGTCGACGCTGCTCGCCGCGAACCGGGCGATGACCGGCCAGGCGATCTCGTCCTCCGCGCGGTGGTGGTGATGGATCTCGTCGCACAGCAGGAGCACCCAGCCGGTCAGCGCCGCGGCCCGGCGGTCGGAGCACGGGGCGTCGCCGGTGGCGATCCGCTCGGCCGCGTCGGTGAGGCGGTGCAGGTCGGTGCGCATCAGGCGGTGCATGAGCGTGATGCCGAGCAGGTCCGGCACGGTGGTGCGGGTGGGGGACACGGTGGTTCCTCTCATCGGAGAGCACCACCATCGGCCGGAGCACTTGCAGCCGGCTTGGTGTGCACTTGTCGGCCGGGCTGCCCGCCACGTCCGGCACCGTGACGCTGCTCACGCCGCAGCGGCAAGGCGCTGACCTGGGAGATCGACGCCCACCGGGGCGGCAGCGCCGCGTCCGTCACGGGTCGGGCGACATCACTGGGCGAATCGGCATCGGGCAAGGCAGGATGGCGCTGGTGAGCGCCCACCAGTCCCCGCTGTTCGGCTCCGTCGCGGACGTGGCCGAACGCCTGGCCGGCGTCGGCTACCTGGCCTCGACGGCCGTCGCCACCACCGTCTACCTCGCCGACCGGCTGGGAAAGCCGCTGCTCGTCGAGGGTCCGGCCGGGGTCGGCAAGACCGAGCTGGCCAAGGCCGTCGCCGAATGCACCGGCTCGGGGCTCGTCCGGCTGCAGTGCTACGAGGGCATCGACGAGGCCCGCGCCCTCTACGAGTGGAACCACGCCAAGCAGCTGCTGCGCATCACCGCAGGTCAGGGCAAGGAGTCCTGGGACGACACGCGTGATGACGTGTTCTCGGAGGAGTTCCTGCTGGCCCGCCCGCTGCTCACCGCCATCCGGCGCAGCGAGCCCACCGTGTTGCTCATCGACGAGATGGACAAGGCCGATGTCGAGGTCGAGGGGCTGCTGCTGGAGGTGCTGTCGGATTTCCAGGTGACGGTGCCCGAGATGGGCACGATCACGGCCACCCGGCGCCCGTTCGCGCTGCTCACGTCCAACTCCACGCGGGAGCTGTCGGAGGCGCTCAAGCGGCGCTGTCTGTTCCTGCACCTCGACTTCCCCGACGCGGACCTCGAACGCCGCATCGTCGCCTCGCGCGTGCCGGAGCTGGCCGAGAACCTCGTCGACGCGCTGGTGCGCACGGTCCGGGTGCTGCGCGGGCTGGAGCTGCGCAAGTCGCCGTCGGTGGCCGAGACGATCGACTGGGGCCGCACGCTGCTGGCGCTGGGCCTCGACACCCTCGACGACGACGCCGTCCGCGCCACCCTCGGTGTGGTGCTCAAGCACCAGTCCGACACCGTCAAGGCGGCGGCGGAGCTGCGGCTCAACTAGCAGTCCAGCGTCGGTGGCGGCAGTTCCCGACAAGCTGGAGAAGATCTAGGTCGAGCGCCCACTGGTTCCGGTCCGATCATGAGCCAGTGGGCGCTCGGCGCTGCATTCCGCTAGTTCCGGCAGACCGCGGCGCCGGGGAGCGTTCCGGCGGCCAGGCTGCCGGCGACGGTCCAGCCCTGCCAGCCCGCGTCCGCCGGGTTGTGCGCGGCGATCCGCGCGAGCACGCAGGAGCGGACGGGTTCGGGCAGCCGGTCCAGCGCTGGAACCGCGTCGTTCGACAGGGTGGCGAGGTAGGCGTCGTCGAGCTGGCCGGTGCTGCCCAGCCGTGCCACGTTGTGCGCGGCGATGAAGCCCTCCGGGTTGAGCACGGCGAGCCCCAGCAGCGCAGCCGTGCCCGCCGCGGCGATCCCGCGGGTGAGCCCGCGTGCGTTGAGCCGCAGTACGGCCCCGAGCACCAGCAGGAAGGCCACACCCAGCCACAGCTCGCAGGTGAGCACGATCAGCCGTTGCACGGTGAAGCCGTAGGCCTGCTGGTAGAGCCACATCCGGCTCGTCGCCGACGCGACGATGACCAACGTGTTGCAGGCCAGCGCCGCGAGCAGGCCGCGCTTCCAGGCCCGGTCCGACGCGGTGAGCTCCGGCGCGAACCGGGATCCCGCCATGATCACCCCGAGGGCGAGCACGGTGACCGCGAGGAGCTGCCAGAACCCGCTGCGCGCGTACTCGGCGTAGGTGAGGCCGGTGGTGCGCAGGACGTAGCCGTCGCCGCCGAACAGCGTGGCGAACTGGACGCCGACGAACAGGGCGAACAGCGCCGTGACCAGGCCCACCGGCAGTGCCCACTCGAGCTTGCGCAGCCGCGACGGCCGTACCGGCTGGTCGACGGCGAGGGGTGGCGGGGCGGCCAGCAGGAAGCTGCCACCGAGCACGCCAACGCCGGCGAGGCAGAACAGCACGACCCAGCGGGTCAGCGACCCGCCGTCGACCGTCGGCACCAGATCATCGAGCACGTGGGCGAACGCCGCGTCGGCCGAGACCAGCAGTGGCGCGAACACCGCGAGCGCGATCAGCCCGACGATCAGCGACACCGCCAGGCGCAGCCGCGCCGCCCCGATCGGTGACCGGCCGGTGCGTGCCGACCGGCGCAGCCACGCCACGCTCCGCAGCGCCGCCACCGGTACGGCCAGCGCGCCGGCGACCACGCCGCGGAACCCGTTGCCCGCCACCGCGATCGAGCCGGCGCCGCAGGCGGCAAGCAGGCACAGCGCATCGAGCCAGCCCGCGTCCCGCACGGTGCCGACCGCGGCGAGCGCGAGCGCGGCGCCTGCCCACGCCAGATCCACCGCGGGCAGGGGGTTGCGCGGCGAGGCGCGGGCGACGAGCACGAGCGACACCGCTGCCACGAGCGCGGTGACGAACCAGCCGACACCCCGCGGACCGTCGGGGAGGGCCACCGCGGCAGCGACCCCGGAGGCCACCGCCGCGGCGAGCATCCGGCGCGACGGAGCGTCCTGCGGACCGGTCCAGCGCTCCCCGAACAGTGGCCGGGCCGGGTGTACGGCGTACGGGTTGAGCGGCGGTGTCGCGGGCGGAATCGGCACGGCGAGCGTCGTGCCCGCGGCGGGCCGCACGACCGGCGGACCCGTCGAGGGGACCGGGACGCCCCACGGCGGGTAGGCCGCCGGCGTGATCGGGGTGGCAGGCGCAGGGGACTCGTCCTCGCTCATGACGCTCTCGGCAGCGTCACGCGGATCCGGCAGCCCGGCAGCGCGGGCCGGCCCCCGACACCGGCCCGCGCCCCTCCGGCCGGACCCCCGCCGGCCGGATCCCCGCCGGCCGGATCCCCGCCGGCCGGATCCGCACCGGCGGGAACGCCTGCGACGCGCTGGGCCGGTTCCACCACCGCGATCCGGCCCCCGTGCAGCTCGACCACCCAGCGGGCGATCGAGAGCCCGAGCCCGGTGCCGCCGCCCACCGCGCGCTCCCCGCGGGTGAAGCGGTGGAACACGCGGTCGCGGTCCTCCATGGCGATGCCTGGTCCTTCGTCATGCACTTCGAGCACGAGCTCCCCACCTTCTCCTCGTCCGAGCACGCGGACGTCGGTGCCCGGCGGGCTGTGCCGGGCGGCGTTGTCGAGCAGGTTCAGGACGACCTGGTGCAGCCGGGCGCGGTCGGCGTGCACCGCCAGCCCGGGCGGTGCGACGTCGACCTCGAACCGCACGCCCCGCCCCGCGACGTCGGCGGCGACCCTGGCCTCGGCGACGGCGGTGGTGAGCAGCGGCGCGAGCTCGAACGTCCGCGTCTGCAGCGGCAGCACGCCGGCGTCGATCCGGGAGAGGTCCAGCAGCTCGGTCACCAGCCTGCCGAGGCGTTCGGTCTGGGCCAGCGCGGTCCGCATGGTGTCGGGATCGGGCGTCGCGATGCCGTCCACCACGTTCTCCAGCACGGCCTGCAGCGCCGCGATGGGCGTGCGCAGCTCGTGGGAGACGTTGGCGATCAGCTCGCGACGGTGCTGGTCGGCGGCGGCGAGATCGGACGCCATCTGGTTGAACGCGGCGGCCAGCTCGCCGACCTCGTCGCGCGAGGTGGCGCGGACCCGCCTGCTGTAGTCGCCCTGCGCCATCGCCCTGGCGGCCGCGATCATCTCGCGCAGCGGCCGCGTCATGCCGTGCGCCAGCACCTGGGCGGTCAGCAGGACGATCGCCACGGTCACGACCGTCGTCAGAACCGGCGGCTGCCACCCGTACTGCATCCACAGGTAGGCCAGGCCGGCCCCGCCCGACGCGAGCAGCAGGATGCTCATCTTCAGCTTGATCGAGCGCACGGGGTCGAGCGGGCGTGGGAGCTGCTCGGCCACGGCGGCGGCGCGCTCGAAGGCGTGGGTCACGCCGTCACCTCCAGCGCGTAGCCGACGCCGTGGACGGTGCGGATCAGGTCGGCGCCGAGCTTGCGGCGCAACGCCTTGACGTGGCTGTCGACGGTGCGGGTGCCGGTGGCGTCGGCCCACCCCCAGACGCGCTCGAGCAGCACCTCCCGCGGCAGCACCGTGCGCGGCTGGCCGGCGAGGTGCACGAGCAGGTCGAACTCGATGGGCGTCAGGTGCGCGGGCTCACCGCGGCGGGCCACCCGCCGCTGGGCCGTGTCGATCTCCAGATCACCGAGGACGATCACCGCCGCCGCGACGGCGGGTTGCTCGCCACCCCGACTCTCCGCCGCGCGGTCGATCGTGCGGAACAGGGCATGGACCCGCGCCGCGAGCTCTCGGATGGAGAACGGCTTGGTCAGGTAGTCATCCGCGCCCACGGCGAGCCCGACCAGCAGGTCGGTCTCGGCGTCGCGGGCGGTGAGCATCAGCACGGGCACCGACCGGATCGCCTGGATCCGGCGGCACACCTCCAGCCCGTCGAAACCCGGCAGCATCACGTCGAGCACGACCAGATCGGGCCGGCCCGCCGCGAACCGCTCCATCGCCGACGGCCCGTCGAGCGCCACGTCGACGGCGTACCCCTCGGCCTGCAGGCGGGCGGCCACCGACGTCGCGATGGTCGGCTCGTCGTCGACCACGAGCACCCGGCGCTGTTGCTGCATGGCACCGACCCTAGGCAGCGGACGTGGAGGAGCCCTGGTGCAGATGTGAAGATGCTGTGCAGCTGTTACCGGTGCATCACTCGATCTCGACCGTCTCGCCGGGTTCGGGCAGGTGCAGCCGGTCGGCCAGCCCGGCCGCGTCGAACGCGGCCACGAGCGTGTCGGGGGCCTCGGTGAAGTGGGCCCAGTGCTCGAAGTGCAGCGGGACGACGTGCGCGGCGTCCAGGATCGACGCTGCCTCGGCCGCGGCGGCGCTGGGCAGGGTGAGGAACCCGTCCACGAGCGGGGTGCGGGCGCCGCCGGCGAACAGCACGGCCACGTCGATCGACCCGATGCGCTGCGCGATCTCCTGCACCACGTCGAGGGAGGCGTTGTCGCCGCTGACGTAGACGGTGAGCGGGCCGGTGATCACGAACCCGGTGACGTCGCCGACCAGGTGCTGCGTGCCGTCCGGCCCGTGCTGGGCAGGCACGGCCGTCACGGTGATGTCGCCCACGGTGGCATCGGTCCAGCTCGGCAACCCCGTGACGCCCTCGACGCGGCCCGCGGCGGCCTCGGTCGAGAGCACCAGCGGAGCGGTCGCGAGGTAGGCGCGCCCGGCAGCGTCCAGGTTGTCGGGATGGTGGTCGTGCGACAGGAGCACGGCGTCGACGGCGCCCACCTGGGCGGCCGTCAGCGCCGGACCGGCCGTCTTCACCAGCGAGCGGGTGCCGATCGGGTACTCGCCGGGCGGGTCGAAGGTCGGATCGAGCAGCAACCGGGTGCCGGCGATCTCGAGCAGCGCGGTCGGGCCGCCGAGGTAGGTGATGCGCACCGCGCCAGTGTCCGGCACCCGACGTCCGGGCCGCCGCCCGGTGGATGCCGGTTCGCGCTGGTCGCGATCCGCGGATCGGGGAGGCATGATGGGGCGATGGAGGACACCCGGATCGCGTCCGACCACGGCCTTCCCGGCCACCTCGTCGACTTCGTCGGTGCGCTGCGGGTCCACGGCGTCTCGGTCGGGCCGGGCGAGACGGTCGACGCCGCGCGGGTGCTCGGTGCCGTCGACCTCATCTTCCGCGAGCAGTTGCGCGAGGGGCTGGCCGCGGCGCTGCTGCGGCGCTCCGGGCAGCGCCAGGCGTTCGACACGCTCTTCGAGCTGTACTTCCCGGCCGCGCTCGGCGCCGGCAGCGGCGTCGTCGAGGTGCCGCGCGTCGACGACGCCGACGACGGCCCGGTCGACGTCGACGCGTTGCGCGACATCCTCGCCGACCTGCTGCGCGACGGCGATCTGGACGCGCTGGCCGAGCTCGCCCGCGCCGTCGTCGACGCGCTGGGCCGCTCCGGCGCGGCCGGCACCGGCATCAGGGGAGCGGGTGGGCAGCCGAGCTGGTCAGCCTACCAGGCGCTGCGGATGCTGTCGCCGGAGACGCTGCTCGCCCGGATCATGAACGATCTGAGGTCGGGCCAGGAGGGCGAGGCCGAGAACGCGTTCGCCGACGAGGTGCTGCGCCGCGAGATCCGCGACCGGATCGCCGCGTTCCGCAAGATGATCACGGACGAGGTGCGCAGGCGCACCGCGGAGATCCGCGGCCGGGATCCGGTGGCGAAGACCGCCGTGCCCAAGCAGACCGAGCAGGTGGAGTTCCTGTCCGCGCACGCCGACCAGCTCGCCCAGCTGCGCCGCACCGTCGGCCCGCTGGCGCGCCGGCTGGCCGCCCGGCTCGCCGTGCGCCGCAAGCACGCCAAGCGCGGCACCCTGGACATGCGCCGCACGCTGCGCCGCTCGATGTCCACCGGCGGCGTCCCGATGCGTCCCGCCTACCGCACCCGCCGGCCCGGCCGTCCGGAGCTGGTGATCCTCTGCGACGTCTCCGGGTCCGTCGCCGGGTTCAGCCACTTCACGCTGCTGCTGGTGCAGGCACTGCGCGAGCAGTTCAGCAAGGTGCGGGTCTTCGCGTTCGTGGAGCGCACCGACGAGGTCACGCACCTGTTCGAGCCCGGGGCCGAGCTCTCGGGCGTCATGCAGCGGGTGCTGCGCGAGGCCGATCTCGTCGCGTTCGACGGGCACAGCGACTACGGCGGCTCGTTCGCGGGCTTCGCCGAGTTCTGGGGCGAGGCGATCACGTCCAAGACGTCGCTGCTCGTGCTCGGCGACGCGCGCACCAACTACCGCGATCCCAACCTCGCGGTGCTCAAGCGGCTGGTCAGCACGGCGCGCCACGCCCACTGGCTCAACCCCGAGCCCAAGCGGCAGTGGGGTAGCGGTGACTCAGCCGCACCCCGCTACGCCGAGGTCATGCCGATGCACGAGTGCCGGACGGTGGGGCAGTTGG
Source organism: Pseudonocardia sp. GCM10023141 (assembly GCF_042653605.1). Lineage (NCBI taxonomy): Bacteria > Bacillati > Actinomycetota > Actinomycetes > Pseudonocardiales > Pseudonocardiaceae > Pseudonocardia > Pseudonocardia sp. GCM10023141. Next base: position 187,913 of record NZ_JBHSIR010000006.1, on the reverse strand, counting down.
CCGCCGTCGTCGAGGCCCTGCTCCCGATCTGAGACCTCCCCGGACAGGTAGGAGGACGACCGATATTCCCGGCTGCGATCAATCAGTCAGCAGTCTTGACCGGGCGGCCAGTCAAGGCGCATGCTCAACAAGTCCTTTCGGGAAGGGGAGGTGGTAGCGATGACCAATCGGACATGGCACCGCTGGCAGGACTGGGCGGCACTCGTGATCGGGGTGCTGACGGCTCTGTCGCCGATCGTCGTGGCAACGAACACCGCTGCGGTGTGGACGCTGATCGTCTTCGGCGTCCTGCTCGCCGCATCGGGCCTCTGGTCGTTGGCCGCGCCGGGTTCGACGGCCAGTGAGTACGTCCACGTCGTGCTGGGCGTGCTGCTGTTCATCTCGCCGTGGGTGCTGGCATACAGCGCTTTCGGCGGCGCGTCGTGGACCTCGTGGGTCGCGGGCGTGCTGGCCGTCATCGTCGGAGCCTCGGCGGTTCCGGCAGCAACTGCGGAACACAAGGGGCTTGCGGCATCGCACTGATGCACAAGTCGAAGGATTGAGCCCAACGGCCGCGGCATTCCTGCCGCGGCCGTTTCGCGCGCGCCATGATGGACCCGGACAGGGACGGAGCGCCGCATGCCAGAACAGTCAGAGGAGTCCGCCCGCGAGCGCATACTCGGCGCCGCCGAGGAGCTCTTCGCCGAAGCGGGGTTCGACGCCACGCCCACGTCCCGGATCGCCGAGCGGGCCGGGGTGCCCAAGGGGCTGGTGCACTACTACTTCAAGCGCAAGCCCGACCTGCTCGAGGCGCTGGTGGAACGGCTACCCGACGAGCGCATCGCCACCGAGCAGGTGGTGGTGGCCGGTGACATCGCCGAGAGCCTGCACCGGCTCGTCGACGACCTGGACCGCAAGCTCGACGCGTCCGCGGTGCTGTCGCACCTGCTGTGGCGCGAGGCCGACACCCACCCCGCGGTGCTCGAGGCGCTGCAGGTGCGGTTCGACCGGATCGTCGCGCAGATCCGCGAGGTGATGGTGGCGGCCGTGCCCGGCTGCGTCGAGCGGGCCGACGTCGACAGCGCGGCTTTCCTGCTCGCCTCGGCGCTGAGCTACCGGCACTCGGTGGCCCGCCACGACGACGACGCGCCGCTCGGCATGCGCCGCGAGCTCGACTTCCTCGCAGGCGCGCTCGCTGCGGGCCCTATGGTCTGACCACGACGCGGCCGAGGTTCGCCCGGGCGTCGAGCAGTTCGTGGACGTGCCTGACGTCGGCGAGCGCGTGGGTGGAGTGCACGTGCGAGCGCACCTTGCCGGCGTCGAGCAGCTCGGCGAACTCGGCGATGTCGGCGTCGGCGAGGCGTGGACGCGCCGCGCGCCAGGCCGTCAGCGAGACGCCGGTGGCGTGCTTGCCGGCGAAGAGCAGGCGAGCCGACACGGTGGGTAGCGTGCCTCCGATGGCGCCGTAGGCCACGATCCGCCCCTCCGGGGCGAGCAGTTCGACGCCCTGGTCGAAGACCCTGCCGCCGATGGCGTCGAGCACGACGTCGACCCCGTCGGGAGCGGCCGCGGCGACGAGCGCCGGCCAGTCCGGGTCCCGCGAGTCGACCGTGGCGTCGGCGCCGAGCGCCTCGACGAAGGCGCGCTTCTCCGGGTTCGACGCCGTCCCGATCACGGTGCGGGCGCCGGCCTGCCTGGCCAGCTGCACCGCGAGGTGGCCGACCGCGCCGGCGGCGGAGTGGATCAGCATGGTGTCGCCGGGCCCGGTGCGAGCGGCGCGCACCAGCCGCACGGCGAGCGGTCCGGTCATGGACAGCGCCGCGGCGGCCCCCGCGTCGGCGGTGACCGGGACCGGGACGACCCAGCGCGCGTCCGCGGCGACGTGCTCGGCGAACGCGTCCTCCGACAGCGCGGCAACCCGGTCGCCGAGCGTGACGCCGCTCGTACCGGCGCCGAGTGCCACGACGGTGCCGACGACGTCGCCGGTCAGTCGGCCCGGCAGGGGACGGTCGAAGGCGCCGGTCCCGGAACGGAAGACGGTGTCGATCGCGTTGGCGCCGATGGCCTCGACCTGGATCAGGACCTGCCCCGGCGCCGGGACGGGCGTCGGCACGTCGTCGATCCGGAGCACGCCGGGATCGCCGTAGCGGTGGTAGCGGGCTGCGCGCACGGGCAATCTCTCCTCGTTTGATGGGTTAGTGCCAATCGTAGGTAGAGACCCATGATTTGTCACGGCCTATGCTGTGCGGCATGACGCACGCGCACCGGCTCGGCGACCGGGTCGTCTGGCTGTCCGGCCGGGTGGCGAGCCATGCGCAGCGGCTGGTCCACGAGCGGCTCGCGACGGGCGAGGTGCGCAAGCAGCACTACGGCGTGCTGGCGAGCCTCGCCGACGCCGGACCCGCCGCGCAGGCGGTGCTGGCCGACCGGATCGGCATCGACCGCAGCGACATGGTGTCGCTGCTCGACGAGCTCGAGGCGCTCGAACTGGTCTCGCGGCGACCCGACCCGGCCGACCGGCGACGCAACATCGTCGAGCTCACCGCCGCCGGCGTGGCTGGGCTGGCGTGGATGGACGAGCAGATCGCGACCGCTGACCAGGAGCTGCTGGCTCCGCTCTCGGCCGCCGATCGGGCCACGCTGGTGCGGCTGCTCGGCCAGCTCCTGCCGGCGTCGGGCCGGCCGTTGACGCGGCTCTGACGGGCGCCGGGGGTTGCAGGAAAGCCACTTTCCCGCAACGACGTTGCGGGAAAGTGGCTTTCCTGACGTCTCCCTCGGCCACGACGGCCCTTCGGTCCCACCGCTCTCACGGTGTGGCCATGGTCGACTCCGCTCCGGTGGGGCCGGGCGGGGTTCCCCCGATCGGCGGGGTGGCGGACTGCGGGTCGACGGTGGATACTCGAACACATGTTCGATCAGTTGGAAGTGTCGGACCCGTGACGCCCGATCTGGCCTGGCAGCCCTCGCTGCTCGACGGCGGCACCGCGATCGAGGTCGATCCCGATTTCCACGCGCTGCGCCGCCACGAGCTGGGCGACGGCGCCTGGGTCGACGTCGCGCGGGGGTGGTGTCGCGGCGCCGATCTGCTGTTCGCGCGGATGCTGGCCGGCACCCCGTGGGCCGATCAGCGCACGGTGCGGATGTACGAGCGGATGGTGGCCGAGCCGCGCCTCACGCACCGGTGGCACGTCGATCGGGGCGAGCCCCCGGCTGCCGAGCTGCGTGCCATGGCGAGCCTGCTCAGCGAGCGCTACGGCGTGGAGTTCACGCAGGTCGGCGCCAACCTCTACCGCGACGGCGCCGACAGCGTGGCGTGGCACGGTGATCGGGTCGCCCGTGAGCTGCCGGAAGCACTGGTCGCGCTCATCTCGCTCGGCGCGGTCCGACCGTTCCGACTGCGGCCCGCCTGCGGGGGAGCGAGCGTCGGGTTCCTGCCGGGGCCGGGTGATCTGATCGTGATGGGCGGCTCCTGCCAGCGCACCTGGCAGCACGCGGTGCCGAAGGTGCGCTCGGCCGGTCCTCGCATCAGCATCCAGTTCCGGCATGCCTACCAGCGCTGATCGGCGCGGTCAGTACGCTCCGTGACGTGCAGCGGAAGATCGGTGTCATGGGCGGGACGTTCGACCCGATCCACCACGGCCACCTCGTGGCGGCCAGTGAGGTCGCCGACCGCTTCGGGCTCGACGAAGTGATCTTCGTGCCCACGGGGCAGCCCTGGCAGAAGACCGACCGGGCGGTGAGCCGCCCCGAGGACCGCTACCTGATGACGGTGGTCGCCACGGCGTCCAACCCGCGGTTCTCGGTGAGCCGGGTCGACATCGACCGCAAGGGCCCCACCTACACCGCCGACACGCTCACGGACCTGCACGCCGAGTTGCCCGACGCCGCGCTGTTCTTCATCACCGGAGCGGATGCGCTCAACCAGATCCTGTCCTGGCACAAGATCGACGAGCTGTTCGAGCTCGCGCACTTCGTCGGCGTCACCCGCCCCGGTTACGAGTTCGAGGCTCAGCACCTGCCCCGGGGTGTCGTGTCCTTCGTCGAGGTGCCCGCGCTGGCCATCTCGTCCACCGACTGCCGCCGCCGGGTCGAGGAGGGCCATCCGGTCTGGTACCTCGTGCCCGACGGCGTGGTGCAGTACATCTCCAAGCGCCGGCTCTACCGCCCGGACCTGCGTCAGTCCAGGTAGTAGAGATACCAGCGGGGGCTGGATCCGCGAATCGAGAGAAGCGGTTTCGGCCGGCGCGGGCGTCGCGGTGGTCAGCAGTGCGCCGATGGTCACCACCAGTGCGGACAGAGCTCTTTTCATGCGCCTCCTCGGGCGGTGACCAGTGCTACTGGATCTGGGACTGGATCTGCGAATCGGTGCCCGAACCCGGCGCACCGGTGCTGGCCAGCGCCGGTGCGGCGCCGCAGACCACGATGCCGAGTGCGATTGCGAGAATCCCGAGAAACCTCCTCACGTGTCTCCTTGGGTTTCGGCCCGCGCTGCGCTGCGGAATGTTGGTAGCGTCGGCCGGGGATGCGACCCCGTGAAAGCTGGGCTTCACACACCCACGTAGTAGTGCAGAGCCCATGTCGAGCCCTCGGCGAGGCAGAGGATGGCGGTCCAGCCGTAGATCTCCTTGTAGTTCGCCCCGAACCACTGGCAATCGGTCTTGATCTTGTAGCCGCCGCTGTGCCGGCGCCATTCGCCCGGAGCCTGGATCTGGGCGACGGTCGAGCCGGTGGTACCGGCGATCGCCGGCGTGGCACCGCTGACCACAACACCCATTGCCATGGCGAGAATGACGAGCGTTCGTTTCATGCGCCTCCTTCGTTCCGGCCACCGCCACCGCGCGGGGACCCACCGATCCTGGGCGCGTCCGGTCCGGCCGACGAGGCTGTGAAGGCTGGGCTTCAGCCCGGAAGGTCGAAGGCCACCGGGTGCCGCGGTTCGTAGAGCCCCAGCGTGCCGCCGCCCGGGACGCGCAGCGTGATCATCAGCCCGAAGCCGCGGTCGGTGACCTCGTCCACGAACTCGACACCCTTCGCCCGGAGATCCGAGACCGTCGTGGTGATGTCGTCGCACATCAGGTAGAGCTCGTGCGAACCGGCACTCGCCTGCTCGGTCGGATGGAAGGCGAGCTCGGCGGGTGGCGTCCGGAAGATCAGCCAGCCGTCGCCGGCGTCGACGTGTGGCAGTCCCAGCACGTCGCGGAAGAAGGCGCGAGCCCGTTCGGCGTCGGCCGCGTAGACGATCGCGTGCGTTCCAGTGATCATGGCGAACCTCCTCGAGGGCACCAGCATGCTCGGTGTGGCCCCCCATCCGGCATGTCGATTGCACCCGACTGGAAGACTGGGCCGGTTATGGGTCGGCCCGCCGGGCCGACAGGAGAGAGGGCTTGATGTTGGAGAACGCGGCGTGACGGCAACCGACCAGGCAGTGGAGATGGCCCGGGTGGCTGTGGCCGCGGCTGCAGACAAGCTCGCCGAGGACATCACGGTGCTCGACGTCTCCGAGCAGTTGGTGATCACCGACCTGTTCGTGATCGCCTCGGCACCCAACGAGCGGCAGGTCCAGGCCATCGTCGACGAGGTCGAGGAGAAGATGCGCCTGCACGGGGTCAAGCCGACCCGGCGCGAGGGCACCCGCGAGGGCCGCTGGGTCCTGCTGGACTTCGTCGACGTCGTCGTGCACGTGCAGCACACCGAGGAGCGCGGGTTCTACGGGCTCGACCGGCTGTGGAAGGACTGCCCCCGGCTGGACTTCCCGGAGGCCGTCGTCGACCCCAGGAGTGAGGACGGGAACACGGAATGACGATGCGCAGGCTCGTGCTGCTCCGCCACGGTCAGACCGACTACAACGTCCAGGGCCGGATGCAGGGGCACATCGACTCGGTGCTCACCGAAGCGGGCCGGGAGCAGGCCGTCGCCGTCGCACCGGCGATCGGACGGCTCACGCCCGGCCTGCTGATCAGCTCCGACCTGCAACGGGCGATCGACACCGCCGATCTCGTCGGCAGCAGCACGTCCCTGCCCGTCAAGCTCGACGCCCGGCTGCGCGAGACGCACCTGGGTGAGTGGCAGGGGCGCACCGTCGCCGACATCGAGGAGCAGTGGCCGGGCGCGATCGCCACGTGGCGGTCCGACCCGTCGTGGGCGCCTCCCGGTGGCGAGTCGCGGCTCGAGGTCGTGCGCCGGTCCCGCCCGGTCGTCGAGGAGATCGACGACGAGCTCGCAGGCGACGACGACACCACGGTCGTGCTGGTCGCGCACGGCGGCCTGATCGCCGGGCTGGTCAGCGCGCTGCTGGCGCTGCCGACGGCCACCTGGCCCACCATCGGTGGGATGGGCAACTGCCGCTGGGCGATGCTCGCGCGCCGCGGCGACCACCCGCGGTGGCGGCTCGCGGGGTACAACGTGGGCGTCGGGCTGTGACGACGGCGGGCGGACCGGTCCTGCTGGTACTGGCCGATTCGCTCGCCTTCCACGGCCCCGAGCGGGCCGAACCGGCCGACGATCCGCGGCTGTGGCCGAACATCGCCGCCGCCCGGCTGGGTGGTCGCGCCGAGTTCGTCGCCGGTATCGGCTGGACCGCGCGCCACGCCTGGCACGCGCTCACCCACGACCCCCGCGTCTGGACGCTCATGCCGTCCGTGGATGCGCTGGTCATCGCCGTCGGCGGTATGGACACGCTGCCCTCACCGCTGCCCACCGCGGTGCGGGAGCTGATCCCGGCCCTGCGGCCCGAGCGGTTGCGCCGCGCCGTTCGCGGTGGCTACCTGCGGACGCAGCCCGCACTCGCGCGCGCCTTCGCCCGCTACCTTCCCGGCGGCGGCCCCGTGGCGCTGCCACCGCGGCTCACCGTGGAGTACATGGAGCGCTGCCGCTCCGCGGTGCTGGCGATCCGCCCGGGCCTCCCGGTCATCGGCATGCTGCCGCCCGTGCACCGCGCGGCGGCGTACGGCCCGGTGCACCCCGGCCGGCCGGCCGCCGAGCAGGCCACCCGCGCATGGGCGGCCGCCCACGGCGTCGCGCTGCTGGACCTGAAGGCCATCGTCGCCGACCACGTGCTCGCCGGCCACGGCAACCCCGACGGCATGCACTGGGGATGGCCCGCGCACTCCGACGTGGGAGCGGCCTGCGCAGACCTGCTGACGCCGCTGCTCGCAGCCGACGGTGCGGTCACCGGCAGCGCCCACTAGTGTCCGGCGGCGTGCCTGTCGCAGTGGTCACCGACTCCACGTCCTACCTCCCCGACGGGGTGGCAGCGCAGCGCGGCATCCGGATCGTCGCACTCGAGGTGCGCCTCGGTGACCGCGTGGGGCGCGAAGGTGTCGACATCGACACCGCCCAGCTGACCGCCGCGCTCGCCGACCGGCGCCTCGACGTCCAGACCTCGCGACCGACCCCTGGCGAGTTCGCCGCCCTCTACCGCGATCTGCTCGCGAACGGCGCCGACGGTGTCGTCTCGGTGCACCTGTCGCGTGAGCTGTCGGGCACCTGGGAGGCGGCCCGCGTCGCGGCCGACGAGGTCGGACCGGACCGCGTCCGGGTCGTCGACTCGTGCGCGGCCGGCATGGGGCTCGGCTACGCGGTCCTCGCGGCCGTCGACGCCGCTGATGCGGGCTCGAGCGGTGCTGTCGTGGAGGCGGCCGCGGCCGACGTGGCTGCCCGCTGCCGGATGTTCTTCTCCGTCGACACGCTGGACCGGCTGCGCCGCGGAGGCCGTATCGGCGCCGCCGCCGCGCTCTTCGGCACCGCGCTCGCGGTGAAGCCGCTGCTGCACGTCGCCGACGGGAAGATCCTCCCGCTGGAGAAGGTCCGCACCACCGCGCGGGCCGGGCAGCGGCTCGTCGAACTCGCCGTGCAGGCGGCGGGCGACGGACCCGTCGACCTCGCCGTGCACCACCTCGGTGCCGCGGCGCGCGCCGACGAGGTGGCCGAGCGGTTGCGTGACCGACTCGACGTCACCCGGCTGCTGGTGTCCGAGGTGGGTGCGGTGATCGGCGCGCACGTGGGCACCGGGCTGCTCGGCGTCGTGGTGGTGCCGAAGAGGTAGCACCCCGACCTCGCACACCCCGCGCCGAAGACTCCCGGGCTTCCCTGTGGGCGGGCGGCGCCCCCGGCATCCAGTCTGCGCGGGAGGACCGACAGTTCGGGGGCGGTGACGCCCGGCGGGGTCGAGTTGTCCACAACGCGGGTCGGTTGTCCACAGTTCGGAGATCGTCGACCGGACGTGCCCCGCTCGCCCTAGCGTCGTGGTGTGGCGCGACAAGTCCCTCCCGACAGCTCAGAGCGGCTCGCGTCGGTGTTCGGGCCCTCGACGTTCGGGCCCGCGGCGTTCGGGTCCGCTGCGTCGGGGTGGCCGCCGTTCTTGGCGGGGCCCGAGGATTCCGCACGGCGATTCGCCCCCGGGGCACCGGGATCGGGGCCGCCGGGGTCGGGGGATCCCGGCACCGAACCGCTGCCGCTCGTCCCCGGCTTCGGGCTCGGATCGGAACCGGAGCCGCGGGGGTGGCGGCGGTGGGTGCCGCGGGTGTTGCGCGGGGCGCGGCTGGATCCGGGGCGCCCGGGTGCCACCGCACTCGCGGTCGTCGCCGCGGGTGCGGCGGTGGTCGCCGCCGTCGGGGTGTGGAGCGATCGGCCGCGGGTGGAGCCGGTCACCGGGCTCCCCGCGGTCGCGGTGTCCACGGCGCCCGCGCCGCCGTCGGCGGGGGCAACGGGGGCAGCTACGGGGGCGGAGCCGCCGTCGCAGCTGGTCGTGAGCGTGTCCGGCAAGGTCGTCACGCCGGGGCTCGTGCAGGTGCCCGACGGTGCGCGCGTCGCCGACGTCCTCACCGCGGCGGGCGGGGTGCTTCCCGGCACCGATCTGCTCGGGCTCAACCCGGCACGGCGGGTCGCCGACGGCGAGCAGATCGTGGTCGGGGTCCCGCCGCCCCCGGAGGCGCCCGCGGAGCCGAGCTCCGGAGCGGGGAGCACCGCCGCAGGTGCAGGCGCGGCGCCCGGCGGCAAGGTCAACCTCAACGCTGCCGGCGCGAGCCAGCTCGACGCGCTGCCGGGCGTCGGGCCGGTCACGGCGCAACGCATCGTGGAGTGGCGCACCCACAACGGGCGGTTCGCGCGGGTCGAGCAGCTGCGCGAGATCGAGGGGATCGGGGAGCGCAAGTTCGCGCAGCTCCGCGATCTGGTCACGATCTCATGATCGGCAACGGCACCGCGGCGAGGTCCGGTCGCACCGGGGCCGGGCGCAGTGTGGACCTGCGGCTGCTCCCGGCCGCGCTCGCGGTCTGGGCCGTGATGCTGCTCGGGTTGGGTATCGGCCCGCTCGCCGGCACGGCGATCGCCCTCGCCACCGGGGCCGTCGCAGTCGCTGCTCGCACCCGACGCTGGGCGCCGGGTGTGCTCGCGGTGGCCGGGTGCGCGGCCGCGGCCGGGCTGGTGATCGCGGCCCACACGCTGGCCGTCGCGCAGCATCCCTTGGTCGCTCCCGCCGAGCACGGCGCCGCAGCCACCCTCGACATCGTGATCAGTGACGATCCCCGGCCGATCAGGGGTGCCGCGTACGGCTCGAGGCCGAGCGGTCCCGCGCAGGTCGTCGTGGCAGCCGCGCTGGTGGCGGCCGCCACCGGCCCCGAGCGGTGGTCCTCGGGCGGCCGCGTGTTGCTCGTGGCGCCCGTCGAGGGCTGGCGCGATCTCATCCCCGGGCAGCACGCCCGCGCCGAGGGCCTGCTGGCCCCGGCCGGACGGTCCGATCTGACGGTCGCCGTGCTGCGGGTCCGGGGCCCGCCGCAGCAGGTGACGGCGCCACCGTGGTGGCAGGAGGCGGCCGGCGGTCTGCGGGCAGGGCTGCGGGAGGCGTCGCGCGCCGTCCTCGCCCCCGCGGAGGCCGGGCTGCTCCCGGGGTTGGCCGTCGGCGACACATCGGGTCTCGACGCCGAGCTGGAGTCGGACTTCCGGGCCAGCGGCCTCACCCACCTCGTCGCGGTGAGCGGGGCCAACCTCGCGATACTGAGCGGGGCCGTGCTCGGGCTGCTGCGGCTGCTACGGGCCGATCCCCGGCTGTCGGCCGCGGTGAGCGCGGCGAGCATCGTGGGGTTCGTGGTGCTCGCCCGGCCGTCGCCGAGCGTGGTGCGCGCTGCGGTGATGGGGGCGGTGGTGCTGCTCGCGCTCGCCATGGGGCGCGGTCGGTCCGCACTGCCCGCGCTGGCCGCGGCCGTCATCGTCTTGCTGTTGGCCGATCCGGCACTCGCGCTCGACCCCGGTTTCGCGCTGTCCGTGCTGGCCACCGGGGCTCTGGTGGTGCTCGCGCCCGCGTGGGCGCTCGCGCTGCGCAGGCGCCGGGTGCCCGGCTGGATGGCCGAGGCGGTGGCCGTGCCCGCCGCGGCGTTCGTGGTCACGGCTCCGGTCATCGCCGGGCTGAGCGGGCTCGTCAGCCCGATCGCGGTGCTCGCCAACCTGCTGGCCGTACCGGCGGTGGCACCGGCCACCGTGCTGGGCGTCCTCGCCGCGCTGGTGTCGCCGATCAGCACGCCGCTGGCACACGCGTGCACGTGGGCGGCCGGGCCCGCTGTCGGCTGGCTGGTGATGATCGCCGATCGGTCGGCCGGGGTGTCCGGGGCCGCCGTTCCGTGGCCGGAGGGTGTGCTGGGGGCTGCGCTGCTGGTCGTCGTGCTGGTGCTGCTGTGGTGGTGGGGCCGCTCGCCGCGGCGGCGGGCCCTGCTGCTGGCCGTGCTGCTGGGGCTCGCGCTGGTGCTGGTGCCCACCCGCGTCGCACCACCGGGCTGGCCGCCCACCGGCTGGAGCGTCGTGGCCTGCGACGTCGGACAGGGGGATGCGCTGGTGCTGGCCACCGCCCGTCCGGGCTGGGTGGTGCTCGTCGACGCCGGTCCCGACGCCGGCCTCATCGACGGCTGCCTGCGCAGGCTGGGCGTCCAGGGCATCGCACTCGCGGTGATCAGCCACCTGCACGCCGACCACATCGGCGGGCTCGCGGGCGCGCTGCGCGGCCGCCCCGTCGGCGGGGTCGCGCTGGGTCCGGTCCACGAGCCGGCGTGGGCGTTGCGGGAGGTCGCCGACATCGCGGCGCAGGCGCAGGCACCGCTCGTGGAGCTCACCGCCGGCAAGCGGCTGGACTGGCCCGGTCTCGCCCTCGACGTCATCGGTCCGACGCACCCCGCCGCGGTCGTCGACCCCGACGACGGCACTGCCGTCAACGACAGCTCACTGGTGCTGCGGGCCACCACGGCCACCGGCAGCGTGCTGCTGCCCGGCGATGCCGAGCTGGCGGCGCAGGCCGACCTGCTGGCCGCCCACACCGACCTGCGCGCCGAGGTCCTCAAGATGCCGCACCACGGCAGCCGCTACACCGCTCCCGCGTTCCTCAACGCCGTGGCACCACGCGCCGTGCTGGTCAGCGTCGGTGCCGGCAACCCCTACGGCCACCCCAACGTCGCGCTGCTCACCGTGCTGGCCGACGCCGGAGCTGCCGTGCGGCGCACCGACCAGGCCGGCGACGTCGCCGTCGTCACAGTGGCAGGCGACGCCGATCACGACGGGCGTCCCGATCTCGCCGTCGTCAGCAGGGGCGATCCGGTCCGGGCTCGCCGATCCGGCCCGCGGGCGGCAGGGCGGCGGATCGGGCGAGCGGCGCGGGCTCCGCCCCGGCGATGATCCGGCGCGTCGGCGACGAACGAGCTGGTGAGCTCGCTCGCCACCGCCGCGTGCGACCTGGCCGGGTGCGTGCGTCCGCTACCGGCCTTCGAGCGCCTCGCGCACGGCCTTGCTGGTGGAGGGCACGGTGGCCGTCGGGCCGATCTGGCCGGCCACGGCGTCGAGCGTCTTGAGGCCGTCGCCGGTGATCAGCAGCACGGTCTCGGCGTCGGGGTCGAGCCGGCCGGACTCCACGAGCTTCTTGGTGGTGGCCACGGTGACACCACCGGCGGTCTCGGCGAAGACACCCTCGGTCTGGGCCAGCAGCCGGATGCCGGCCACGACCTCCTCGTCGGAGACGTGCTCGACGGCCCCGCCGGTGCGGCGCACGGTGTCGAGCACGTACGGGCCGTCGGCCGGGTTGCCGATCGCGAGCGAGCGCGCGATGGTGTCGGGCCGCACGGGCTGGATCACGTCGTGGCCCTCCGCGAACGCCTTCGCGACGGGGGAGCAGCCGGTGGCCTGGGCGCCGAAGATCCGATAGGGCGTGGCCTCGACGAGCCCGAGCTTGCCGAGCTCGGTGAAGCCCTTGTCGACCTTGGTCAGCTGCGAGCCGGACGCCACCGGGATGACGACCTGCTGGGGGAGCCGCCAACCCAGCTGCTCGGCCACCTCGTACCCGAGCGTCTTGGAGCCCTCGGCGTAGTAGGGCCGCACGTTGACGTTGACGAACGCCCAGTCCTCGTGCTCGGCCGCCAGCTCGGTGGCCAGGCGGTTGACGTCGTCGTAGTTGCCGTCGACGGCCAGCAGGGTGCCGCCGTAGACGGCGGTGGTGAGCACCTTCGCCTGCTCGAGCGACTTCGGGATGAGCACCACCGAGTCCCAGCCGGCGCGGGCCGCGGCGGCGGCGACGGCGTTGGCCAGGTTGCCGGTGGACGGGCAGCACAGCACGGTGAAGCCCAGCTCGCGGGCAGCGGCCAGTGCCACGGCCACCACACGGTCCTTGAAGGAGTGCGTGGGGTTGCCGGTGTCGTCCTTGACCCACAGGTTCTTGATGCCCAGCGCGGCGCCGAGCCGGTCGGCCTTGATCAGCCGCGTCAGGCCGGGCTCGGTGTTGGGGTGGTCCTGGACGCCGGGCGGCACGGGCAGCAGCTGCCGGTAGCGCCAGATGTTCTTCGGGCCGGCCTCGATGGACTCGCGGGTGACGTCCCCGAACTCGTAGGCCACCTCGAGGGGGCCGAAGCACTGGGGGCACGCGAACTCGGCGGCGAGGGGGATCTGGTGACCGCACTCGCGACAGGACAGCGCGACGGCCGGACCGAGATCGAGGGACGTGGACGTCGAGACGTCAGAAAGCAGAGTCATTGAAGAACTCCTCATCTTTCCCGCACCATGCGGGCCGGAGTTGGCACCGTGATCGAGCGCGTTGACACGCGCGTCGCCGGTTGCCGGGGCTTCAACGGGCCGTTCCCTCTGCCCCTCTGGATGAGCCATATTCAGTTGGCCGCCGGCGCACGGGCCCGCGGATGACCATCACCGTACGCCACGGAGGGCCGCGTCCCCAACCGTCGTCCAGGATCTGGGAGCCCCGTCACCCCACGCGGTCCGCCCCGGACGTTCGGTTGTCGGTGTCGTGCGCGAGCATGGACGCCATGACCGCAGCTCCGCTCCAGCTCGTTCTCGGTGAGGAGGAGCTGCTCGTCGAGCGTGCCGTCGACGAGGTGGTGGCGCAGGCCCGAGCCGATGATCCGAGCGCCGACGTCCGCCGCTACCGCGCCACCGAGCTCTCGCCCTACGAGCTGGCCGACAGCCTGTCACCGTCGCTGTTCGCCGAGGCCAGGGTCATCGTCCTGCAGGCGGCGCACGAGGTGAACAAGGATCTCGCCACGGCCATCCTCGCGCAGGCTGCCGACCCGGCCGACGGCATCGTGCTCGTCGTGGTGCACGCCGGTGGAGCCCGCAACAAGGCGCTCGCCGACGCGCTGCGCAAGCAGGGAGCGGTCGTCACGATCTGCAACAAGATCACCCGCGCCGAGGAGCGTTCCGACTTCGTCCGCGCCGAGGTCCGCCGCGCCGGCGGCAAGATCGCGCCGGCAGCGGTGCCGGTGCTGATCGAGGCCGTCGGCTCCGATCTGCGGGAGCTGGCCGCGGCCACCGGGCAGCTGGTGGCCGACACCGGTGGCACGATCGACGAGAAGGCGGTGCGCCGCTACCACCGCGGCCGGGCCGAGACCACCGGGTTCGCCGTGGCCGACAAGGTGGTGGCGGGGGATCGGGCCGGCGCGCTCGAGGCGCTGCGCTGGGCGCAGGTGCTCGGGGTGCCCGCGGTGCTGGTCGCCGACGCGCTGGCCGACGCCATGCGCACGCTGGCCAAGGTCGGCGCGGCCGGCCGGGGCGATCCCAACCAGCTCGCCGGCCCGCTCGGGATGCCACCGTGGAAGATCCGCAAGGCCCAGCAGCAGGTGCGCAGCTGGCGCCCCGATTCGCTCGCGGTGGCGTTCGCCGCGGCGGCCGAGGTCAACGCCGACGTCAAGGGCGCCGCGGCCGATCCCGAGTACGCGCTGGAGCGTGCGGTCGAGCGGATGTGCACGGCGCGCGAGTCCCGCTGAGCGGCGCCTTCCCGCACAGCCCAGTCCTGCACAGCACAACGACGCCGCACCCTGGGAAAGGGGGCGACGCCGTCGGGTGAAGTACGTGAGGCGATCAGGCAGCGGTGGAAGCCGCGTGCACCTTCTTGGCCATGTTCGACTTCAGGTTGGCCGCCTGGTTCTTGTGGATGACGCCCTTGGAGGCCGCCTTGTCGAGCGCCTTGCTGGCAGCGCGCTGCAGGGTGCTGGCGGTCTCCACGTCACCGGCCTCGGAGGCCTCGCGGAACTTGCGCACAGCGGTACGCACCGAGGAGCGCACCGACTTGTTGCGCTGGCGACGCTTCTCGTTGGTCTTGACCCGCTTGATCTGGGACTTGATGTTGGCCACGCGTTTTGCCTCGAGTTCTTCTGCCGCTGGTCTGGTCATGGCTCCGGCGGCGGATGGATCGTGCGAGCACGCCGGGCGCTCGGCTGTCCATGCTACAGCGCTGCTCCGCGGGCCCGACATCACCCCGACGCGGGCAGCGGGAGCAGGCTGGCGAACGCTGCCAGCGCGCTCACGCCCGCCGCGGCGATGGCCCATCCGAACGTACCCGTGGCGTCGATGATCAGCCCGGCCAGTGGCGCGCCCAGGAGGGCACCGAACCCGGCCGCGGTGTAGATCAGCCCGACGATCCCGCCCAGCCCGCGGACGCCGTACATCTCCGCGACGACCGTGGGCTGCAGCGCGATCCAGCCGCCGTACCCGACACCGAGCACCGCCGCGAAGGCGACGAGCAGCGGCAGCGCGAGCGCCGGCAGCGCCGACGCGACCAGCCAGATCCCGAAGCTGACCGCGAAGACGGCGAAGCTGGCCTGGAACATGCGGATCCGCCCGACCCGGTCGGCGATGGCCCCGATGGCCAGGCGTCCGAGCACGCTCGCCACCCCGATCACGCCGATCAGCGCCGCGGCGGCCACTGGCGGCACTCCGGCCGCCGCGGCGTAGGTGGGGAGGAACACGAACGGCACGAAGAGCCCGAGCGACGCCAGGAACGTCGCGGCGTACATCGAGCGGAAGGCCCGGGTGCGCACCAGCTCGCGGATCGGCAGCGCGGGTGCGCCCTGCGCCGCAGGCGGGCGACGGACCGCTATCGCGCAGAGGACGAGCAGGGCCGCGCCCGCGACCCCGAACACGACGTGCGTCTGCCGCCAGCCCTGCACCGCGATCACGGCGGCGGCCAGCGGCGACCCGACGAGCGTGCCCACGCCGATCCCGGCGATCGCGATGGCGAGCGCCAGCGCCCGCCTGCGGTCGAACCACGCGCCCACGACGGCGACCATCGGCACGTAGCCGCAGGCCACAGCGATCCCGACGCCGAGACCGTAGGTGAGATAGCCCACCCACAGGTGCTGCACGATCGAGGTCAGGATCAGCCCGGCCGCGAGCGTCGCCGCGCCGAGGAGCAGCACCGGTCGGGGGCCGAACCGATCCACCGCCCGCCCGCTGACGGACCCGAGCAGGAACCAGCAGCAGGCCGTGACACTGAACACCACCGACGTCGCGCCGCTACCGGACCCGAACTCGGCGGCCATCGGCGCGAAGAAGGCCCCGAAGCTGTACGCGACGGCGAACACGACCGTCATCGAGAGGAACGCGGCCGCCACGGTGACCCACCCGCGCAACCCCTCGGGGGCCGGCCGGGGCACCGCGTGCGCCGCTGTCACGCTCTGACAATAAGCGGGGTCCGCGCCGGGGGCGGCGGTTGCGGTGGCCACCGCGCCGACCGGGTGGCCACCGCGCCAACGTCACGACATCGGCGCCGTGGCCAACGGGTTGGCGCGGTCGGGCGTCGGCTACCGGTCCGCCCGGGCCCGCCGCGACGGCGGGGTGATGGTGGCAGAAGCGCTGATCACGGTGTTGCCGCCGCTGTGCTTGGCCTGGTACATCGCGCCGTCGGCGGCGGCGAGCGCGACGGCGGGATCCGATCCCAGCGGCGCGTGGGTGACCCCCACCGACATCGTGACGCCCCCGGCCACCTCGACGGGCAACGCGGCGACGGCTTCGGTGGCCCGGGTGAGCGCCGCCTGCGCGGTGCTCAGCGGGGTGCCCGGCATGATCACGACGAACTCGTCCCCGCCGTAGCGGGCCACCAGGTCGTGGCTGCGCAGCGTGGTGCGCAGGCAGGTGGCGATGGCTCGCAGCACGGTGTCGCCCGCGGCGTGCGACCACGCGTCGTTGACGTCCTTGAAACCGTCCAGGTCGATCAGCGCCACCGCGCAGGGCTGGCTCGACGGCGTGCTGGTGGCCTCCACGAGGCGCAGGTCCAGCGCCCGCCGGTTGGGCAGCCCGGTCAGCGTGTCCTGCAGCGCCTGCGCCGCGACCGCGCCGTGCTCGCTGCGCAGGCGGTGGTGCTCGGTGTGGCTGCGCAGCGCCGTCAGCCGGGCTTCCCGCAGCGCCCACAGCTCGGCCTCGAGCGCTGCGGCGTAGCGCGCCAACGCGTCGGGGCCTGCCGGGGAGGCCCCGGCCGCGGCTGCGTCGCGATCGATGGCGTCCCGGCTGATGCTGTCGATCCGGGCCAGCTCCCGGTGCAGGGCCAGCGCGAGCACGGAGCCGGACACGTCGTCGCCCAGCTCGATCCGCAGCGGGGTCAGCGCGGTGGCGGCATCGGTGAGCCGGCCGGCGGCGAGCATGCAGCGGGACGTGGCGATCGCGTGCACGATGCGGTCGTCGAGCAGCTGGGCCTTCGGCCCGAGCCCGTCGAGCATCGCGAGGTGCTCGGGGCCTGGCTGGTGCAGCGCGTAGGCACTGCCGATGATCGCGCTCTCGGCGACGGCGGGCGGGCCCTGCCCGGGCACCTGGCTGTGTGCGGGCCCCCACAGCGCCGCGGCGACCTGCGCGGTCTGGGCCGCCCCGACGAAGCGGGTGGCCGCGGCGGCGTCGCGGCCACCCCGTTCGAGCCGCAGTGCCCACGACACCTGCAGCCGCACGCGATTGAGCTGGTGGAACAACCGCTCCACCGGGCTCCCGACGGTGTCGGCGATCGCGATGCCCTGCTGGGAGACCTCGTCGGCCAGCTCGTGGGAGCCGAGCTTGAGCAGCACCATGACCAGCCCGTTGAACGCGCGCGCCAGCAGGCGGGCCCACTCGGGGGAGTCGTCGTCACCGGGCGGGGCGGTGATGTCGGTGAGCAGTGCGAGTGCGGTGGCGGCGTCGGCGAGTGCGAGCTCGCCCTGGCGCAGCAGGATCTTGTGGTGGGCCCGCAGGACGGCGGCCTCACCGAGCCCGCGCGCGCCACCGTCGAGTTCGGCCAGTTCGCTGAACTCCACGAGCAGCGCGTCCATCTGCGTGGCGTCGATCGGGTCGGAGTTGTCGACGGCCAGCACCCGCACGATGATCGAGATCCGCAGCACCTCCGCGAGCAGCGACGCGCTGTCGCGCTTCTTGGCGTACGCCAGCAGCCCGTCGATCCCGGC
The DNA here is from genome assembly GCF_042653605.1 of Pseudonocardia sp. GCM10023141. Classification (NCBI taxonomy): domain Bacteria; kingdom Bacillati; phylum Actinomycetota; class Actinomycetes; order Pseudonocardiales; family Pseudonocardiaceae; genus Pseudonocardia; species Pseudonocardia sp. GCM10023141. The sequence goes on along the minus strand of NZ_JBHSIR010000006.1, from coordinate 170,256 downwards.
GAGCGCCGCGTCGCGCTGCACGCGGCCGGCGCGCTGGTACCAGACGAGCTTGGCCGTGGCCCGCGCGACGATCTGACGGTCGGTGAGGCGGAAGGCCTCCTCGGCGCACAGGCACGCGGGCCCACCGGCGACGAGGGCGCACGGTGACGGGGTTGCGCTCGGGCCGGGCGAGCGTGTCGATGTCACCGGTCGCCCCCTGGTCGGCCGCACGGATGTGGTGGCGGTGCCAGGCCTCCGGGTCCGGCACGGCAGCGTCGGTGGCCCCCGACGACCATGGTCCGCTGCGCGATCGAGGTCATCGTGGCATGGGATGACCCGGCGGAGGAGCCCGGGTGACGACGTCGAGGGAAGATCCAACTGGTTGTAGTCGAACCGCTACCTTTCGTCGTCATGCGTTGGGCCGAAGGCCTACGCGGCTGTTCCGAGCCGCGCCCGCCGATCGGAGCCCCCGCGCCGCCCTGCGAATGATCACGTAACACGCCCGTATCGCCGCAGCCCTGGTCGAACGTCGCGCCGTTGGGTCAGGATGACCATCCGGCAGGCCCCGTCCGCAGCGTTGCGGGCGCCCCGCCACGGACGTGTGAGGAGGCCTGGTGGCACGAGCGGTGCAACAGCGGTCGGCGCAGGAGCGCTCCGCCCAGCAGCGGCGGGCGGAGCAGCAGCAGCGATCAGCACTCGAATCCGAGGACGGCCCCGACTCCGCGCTGTTCGACGGCTACCACGAGCCCGACCGGCCGCACGCCGACGCCTACGACGAGATGTTCGCCGCCGACGGCACCATTCGCACGCCCTACCGCGCGCTGCACGATGCCATCGCGCCGACCGCGGCGGCCGACCTGGCGGTGCGCTCCGACGCGCTCGACCGTGCCTACGTCGATCAGGGCATCACGTTCTCGCTGTCGGGCCAGGAGCGCCCGTTCCCGCTCGACATCGTCCCGCGGGTGATCTCGGCGGGGGAGTGGAGCAAGCTGCGCAAGGGCATCGTGCAGCGGGTGCGGGCGCTGGAGGCGTTCCTCGCCGACATCTACGGCGACGGCGAGATCGTCCGCGACGGGCTGCTGCCGCGCCGGCTGATCACGAGCTGCCAGCACTTCCACCGGGCCGCCAACGCGCTCAACCCGCCCAACGGCGTGCGCATCCACGTCGCCGGCATCGACCTCGTCCGCGACGAGGAGGGCATCTTCCGGGTGCTCGAGGACAACCTGCGCAACCCGTCGGGCGTGTCGTACGTGATGGAGAACCGCCGGACGATGGCCCGGGTGTTCCCCGACCTGTTCACCCGCCAGCGGGTCCGCGCGGTCGGCGACTACTCCACGCACCTGTTGCGGGCGCTGCGGTCGGCCGCGTCGGCCAACGTCGCCGATCCGACCGTGGTCGTCCTGACCCCCGGCGTCTTCAACTCCGCCTACTTCGAGCACTCGCTGCTGGCCCGCCAGATGGGCGTGGAGCTCGTCGAGGGCCGGGACCTGTTCTGCCGCGACAACTCCGTCTACATGCGCACCACCGAGGGCGAGCAGCCCGTCGACGTGATCTACCGCCGCATCGACGACGAGTTCCTCGACCCGCTGCAGTTCAACCCCGACTCGGTGCTCGGCATCGCGGGCGTGCTCAACGCCGCCCGCGCCGGCACCGTGGTGATCGCCAACGCGGTCGGCAACGGGGTCGGCGACGACAAGCTCGTCTACACCTACGTGCCGCAGATGATCGGCTACTACCTCAACGAGAAGCCGCTGCTGCCCAACGTCGACACGTTCCGCTGCTGGCTCGACGACGAGCGTGGGCACGTCCTCGACCACCTCGACGAGCTGGTGATCAAGCCGGTCGAGGGCTCCGGCGGTTACGGGATCCTGTTCGGACCCGACGCCACCGCCCGCCAGCTCGCCGCCCAGCGCAAGGCGATCCGCGACGACCCGCGCGCCTGGATCGCGCAGCCGGTCGTGCAGCTCTCGACGGTGCCCACGAAGGTCGACGACCGGCTCGTCCCGCGCCACGTCGACCTGCGCCCGTTCGCCGTCAACGACGGCGAGGACGTGTTCGTGCTCCCCGGTGGTCTCACCCGGGTCGCGCTCCCGAAGGGGAGCCTGGTCGTCAACTCCAGCCAGGGCGGCGGCAGCAAGGACACCTGGGTGCTGGCGGCCGGCAAGTCGGCCGAGTCCGAACGGGAGCTGGGGCAGGGCGGGCTCGCGAGCATCGCCCCGGCCAGCTCGCCAGCCGCCGAGCACGGCCCCGAGCTCACGATGGGCCAGCAGCAACAACAACAGCAACAACAGCAGGAGGGGGAGGCGTAGTGCTCGCACGCAACGCGGAATCGCTGTACTGGATCGGGCGCTACGTCGAGCGGGCCGACGACACCGCACGCATCCTCGACGTCTCCGTGCACCAGCTGCTCGAGGACGCCACCGTCGACGCCGACATGGCCGCCCGCACCCTGCTGGGCGTGCTCGGCGTCGATGCGCCCGACGGGGACACGCTCGACGCCTGGGGGCTGACGGAGCTCGCCGGGTACTCGCCCGATCAGGCCGGGTCGATCGTCTCGTCGGTGTCGAGCGCGCGGGAGAACGCGCGCGGGGCGCGCGAGGTGGTCTCGGCGGAGATGTGGGAGTGCCTCAACGCCACCTGGAACGCGCTGCCCGAACGCCAGCAGTACGCCCGGTGGGTGGGCCCGCACGCGTTCTTCTCCTATGTGGAGGATCGCGCGGCCATGTTCTCCGGCCTGGCCGCATCCACCATGAGCCGCGACGACACGTGGCGGTACTACCTGCTGGGCCGTTCCGTCGAGCGCGTCGACATGGTGGTGCGGCTGCTGCTCTCGCGCGTCTCGGACCGGATGTCGTCGCCGGGCTGGTTGACCGTGCTGCGCAGCGCCGGCGCTGCCGACACCTACCTGCGCACCTACCGCGGCGCGCTGGACGCGGGCCGGGTGGTGCAGTTCCTGCTGATGGACCGGCTGTTCCCGCGCTCGGTGTTCCACGCGCTGCGCCAGGCCGAGGTCTGCCTCACCGAGCTCGACAACCGCCCCACCGCCCGCATCGGCGCGAAGGGCGAGGCACTGCGACTGCTCGGCCGGGCCCGCAGCGAGCTGGAGTTCCTGCGACCGGAGGAGCTGCTCGACGACCTGCCGACACAGCTGCTGGGACTGCAGGGCTGCATCCGCGACGTCGGCGAGGCCGTGTCGCAGCAGTACTTCCACGCCGCGCAGTGGGTCGCGTGGTCCGCACCGGAGGTCGGGTAAATGGGCTGGCGCATCAGGGTCGTGCACGAGACCGGCTACCGCTACGAGGCACCGGTGCACGAGTCCTACAACGAGGCGCGGCTCACCCCGCGCAGCGACAACCGGCAGAACCTCATCGTGAGCAGGTTGGAGACCACCCCGCCCACACGCTCCTACCGCTACACCGACTACTGGGGCACCGCCGTCACCGCGTTCGACCTGCACGCCTCGCACACCGAGCTGGCCGTCACCGCCACGTCGGTCGTCGAGACGGCCGACGCGCTCGCCCCGGCCCGCTCGGCCACCTGGGACGAGCTGGCGAGCGATCCCGTCCAGGACCGCTACACCGAGATGCTGGAGTTCACGCCCTACGTCGGGCGCGACCGCGACCTCGCACGCACGGCGCGGACGTTGCGCAAGGGCTCCGATCCCGCCGACGCGGTGCTCGCGGCCTGCGGCTGGGTGCACGAGCACCTCGCCTACCAGCCCGGGACGACGGGCGTGCACACCTCGGCGGTGGAGGCCTGGCAGACCGGCACCGGGGTCTGCCAGGACTACGCCCACCTGACGCTGCTGCTCCTGCGGGAGATGGGGATCCCGGCGCGCTACGTCTCGGGCTACCTGCTGCCGCGGGCCGAGACCGAGATCCGCCAGACGGTCCGCGGCGAGAGCCACGCCTGGATCGAGGCCTGGACGGGCGGGTGGTGGGGCTTCGACCCGACCAACGACATCGAGATCGGGCATCGGCACGTCTGGGTGGCGGTGGGGCGGGACTACTCCGACGTCCCGCCGCTCAAGGGCATCTTCTCCGGGGGCACGGCCGCGGCGCTGGATGTCACGGTGTCGATGACGCGGTTGGCCTGAGGCGGCCCCGATCACTCGACCGGCGCGGCAGGCTCTCGGGTTGCAGGAAAGTGGCTGTCCGGAGAATCCCCATCCGAAGGGGGCCTACCAGCGGGACCTACCGGGAACCGCACCCGACACCCCCGCGCCGGCCCCGTTGCGAGAGCCCGCCGCGCCGGGCGAGTGATCAACGCCCACCGGTTCCGGTTCGATCATGAGCCAGTGCGCGCTCGACCACCGGCGCGAAGATCAACGCCTACTGGGTCATGGTCAACACCGAACCAGTGGGCGTTGATCACCCCAGCCGCACCGCAGCGCCCCACGCCGGGCCCTCCTGTGCGCCTCGGCGAGCATGATCCGCGCTCGTCCGCGCCGGGAGGGCGCAACCCCCTCCTGTTGATCTGCCGGCCCGGCGAGGGCGTAGTAGAGCGGGGCACGCCCCCCATCCGCAGCCGACGTCCCGGTTCTCCTCTTTCATGGCGACCGAAGGCCATGACGGACTTTCCTGCAACGGGGTGGGCGGGCGCGTCGGGTGCGCTCCCGATAGGTCCCCGCCGGCCGTCACGAACCCCCCGCAGCCGCACCGTCCGAGCCGGTCTCGTCGTTGCGCGGCCGCCCCCGCGGCCGGGTGCCCTTCGCGTCCTTGGGCAGCCGGCCCGCCTCCGTCAACGCGCTGCGCAGCAGGTAGTCGATCTGGGCGTTGGTGCTGCGCAGCTCGTCGGCCGCCCAGCGCGCCAGCGCGTCATGTACGGCGGGATCGAGCCGGAGCAGGAATCCCTTCCGTTCCGCCACCCGCTCAGTGGTAGAGCGAGCCGGTGTTGACGACGGGCTGCGTCGCCCGGTCGCTGCACAGCACGACGAGCAGGTTGCTGACCATCGCGGCCTTGCGCTCCTCGTCGAGCTCGACGATCTCGCGCTCCGACAGCTTCGCCAGCGCCATCTCCACCATGCCGACGGCGCCCTCGACGATCCGGCTCCGCGCGGCGATCACCGCGCCCGCCTGCTGGCGCTGCAGCATCGCGCCGGCGATCTCCGGCGAGTACGCCAGGTGCGTCAGCCGCGACTCGACGATCTTGACACCCGCCGCCTGCACGCGGACCGCGATCTCCGCCGAGAGCTTCTCGGTGATCTCATCGGCGTTGCCGCGCAAGGACATCTGGCCGTCGGTGTGGTCGTCGTAGGGGTAGCTGGTGGCGATGTGGCGGATCGCCGTCTCGGTCTGGGTGTGCACGAAGGCGACGAAGGAGTCCACCTCGAACACCGCCCGCGCCGTGTCCTCGACCTGCCAGACGACCACCGCGGCGATCTCGATCGGGTTGCCGTCGAAGTCGTTGACCTTCAGCACGTCGCTCTCGTGGTTGCGGATCCTCGTGGACACCTTGCTGCGACTGGTGAACGGGTTGATCCAGCGCAGGCCAGCGGTGCGCACGGTGCCGTCGTAGCGGCCGAAGAACTGCAGCACCTTGGCCTCGCCGGGGGCGATCGTGATCAGGCCGCGCAGCAGGATGAAGCCCGCGATCGCGACGATCACCCCCACGACCGTCAGCCACGGCGTGGTGTCGCCCGCGGAGATCGCCAGCACGATCCCGCCGATGAGCAGGACGAGTCCCCCGAGCAGGGCGAGGAACCCGTTGGTCCCCACCGCCGTGCGCTCCCGCACTGCGGGGTCGGGCATGCGGACGCCGAGGGCGGCCGCGTCGTTCGTGGTGGTCATGGTGGTCTCCCCCGTGATGGTCGCCGGCATCACCGCCCGGCTATCGCGACGATATCACTTTTTTGCAGACGTGAAAACTGCTAGCACTCGACGGTGGGAGCGGCCACCCTGTGGCCTGCACCTCGCCGGTCGGTGGCATGGGACGATGAGGGCCACCGCACCTGAATGGATCCCTGAGTGAGCTCGTTCGCCGACCAGACGTTCACGAAGCCGGAGATGATCCGGAACTTCTGCATCATCGCCCACATCGACCACGGCAAGTCCACGCTGGCCGACCGCATGCTGCAGATCACCGGCGTCGTCGACGAGCGCCTCATGCGCGCGCAGTACCTCGACCGCATGGACATCGAGCGTGAGCGCGGCATCACGATCAAGGCCCAGAACGTGCGGCTGCCGTGGAAGGTGCGCGGTGCCGAGCACGTCCTGCACATGATCGACACCCCCGGTCACGTCGACTTCACCTACGAGGTCAGCCGGGCGCTCGAGGCGTGCGAGGGCGCGATCCTGCTGGTCGACGCCGCGCAGGGGATCGAGGCGCAGACGCTGGCCAACCTCTACCTGGCGATGGAGAAGGACCTCACGATCATCCCGGTCCTCAACAAGATCGACCTGCCTGCCGCCGACCCGGACCGCTACGCCGCCGAGATCGCCCACATCGTCGGCTGCCACGCCGACGAGGTGCTGCGCGTCAGCGCCAAGACCGGGTTCGGGGTCCCGCACGTCCTCGACGAGGTCGTGCGCCAGGTGCCGGCGCCCGTCGGTGACGCCGACGCCCCGGCCCGCGCGATGATCTTCGACTCGGTCTACGACACCTACCGCGGCGTCATCACCTACATCCGCGTCGTCGACGGCAAGATCACGCCGCGCGAGCGCATCAAGATGATGTCCACCGGCACCACCCACGAGCTGCTCGAGGTCGGGATCGTCTCGCCGGAGCCCAAGCCCTCGGTCGGCCTGGGCGTGGGCGAGGTGGGCTACCTGATCACCGGTGTGAAGGACGTGCGCCTCTCGAAGGTGGGCGACACCGTCACCAGCCTGCGCCACGGCGCCACCGAGCCGCTCACGGGCTATCGCGAGCCGCGCCCGATGGTCTACTCCGGGCTCTACCCCGTCGACGGCTCCGAGTACCCGGAGCTGCGCGAGGCGCTCGACAAGCTGCAGCTCAACGATGCCGCGCTCACCTACGAGCCGGAGACGTCGGCGGCGCTGGGCTTCGGTTTCCGCTGCGGCTTCCTCGGCCTGCTGCACCTGGAGATCACCCGCGACCGCCTCGAGCGCGAGGCAGGCCTCGACCTCATCTCCACCGCCCCCAACGTCGTCTACCGCGTGGTCAAGGACGACGGCACCGAGATGACGGTCACCAACCCGTCGGACTGGCCGACGGGCAAGGTCGCGCAGATCTTCGAGCCGATCGTCAAGGTCTCGGTGCTGGCGCCGTCGGAGTTCATCGGCGCGATCATGGAGCTGTGCCAGAGCCGCCGCGGCCAGCTGGGCGGCATGGACTACCTGTCCGAGACCCGCGTCGAGCTGCGCTACACGATGCCGCTCGCCGAGATCATCTTCGACTTCTTCGACGCGTTGAAGTCCCGCACCCGCGGCTACGCCTCGCTGGACTACGAGGAGGCAGGCGAGCAGGAGGCCGACCTCGTCAAGGTCGACATCATGCTGCAGGGCGAGGCCGTCGACGCGTTCTCCGCCATCCGGCACAAGGACGACGCCTACGGCTACGGCACGTCGATGACGTCGAAGCTGCGCAAGCTGATCCCGCGCCAGCAGTTCGAGGTGCCCATCCAGGCGGCCATCGGCTCGCGGATCATCGCGCGCGAGAACATCAGCGCGATCCGCAAGGACGTGCTCGCCAAGTGCTACGGCGGCGACATCACGCGCAAGCGCAAGCTGCTCGAGAAGCAGAAGGAGGGCAAGAAGCGCATGAAGACCATCGGACGGGTCGAGGTGCCGCAGGAGGCCTTCGTCGCTGCCCTCTCCACCGACGCCGAAGTGGACGCGGCGAAGGCCAAGAAGTAGCCGGTCGAGACGTGGGAACCGATGACGTCGTGCAGGCCGGCCAGGCCGTCGAGGGACTGCTGCAGCGGTTCTTCGGTTCGGTGAGCTTCGACGGTGCCCCTGCGCCCGACTACGAGGCCGTGTGCGCGCTGTTCCTGGCCGGCGGCCTGCTGATCACGACGTCCACGGGGACGCCGCAGGTCGCCTCGGTGCGGGAGTTCATCGACTCCCGGCAGCGGATGGTCGACTCCGGGGAGCTCACGGCCTTCGCGGAGTGGGAACGGAGCGGGATCACCGAGGTGTTCGGCAACGTCGCGCACCGGTTGAGCACCTACGGCAAGCGGGGAACCCGCAACGGGGCCGACTTCGACGGTGCCGGGGTGATCTCCACCCAGTTCGTCGCGACGCCGGACGGGTGGCGGATGAGCGCGATGGCCTGGGACGACGAGCGGGCGGGGCTCGAGATCCCCGAGCGGTACCGGCCGTAGCAGAGCCCCGCGGCCCGGCACCGCCCGAACAGGGCCCGCACGACCGACCGCGTGGCGGCTGTCCCCGATCCGGGATCCGGGGCAGCATGGGGCCGTGGTGATCCCGGGTGGCATCGGCGTGGCCGCGATCGTGCTGGCCGCCGTGCTGCTCATCGGGGTGGTGGTGGGCCGCTCGCGAGGCCGGTTCCTGCTGCTGCTCGGCGGGCTGGTGGCCATCGGGGTGGCGGGAGTGGTCATCGCCTACACGGGCGGCACGGCCGACAAGGCCGCCGCGATGGTCCGGTTCTACTCGATCGTCGTGCCGGTGGGCGCGGCGTTCCTGGCCGGCTGGCTGTGCGCCAGGGGCAGCCTGTTCAAGCGGCTGGTGGTGATCGCCGCTGCGGCGATCCTCGTGGCGGTGTTCCCGTTCGACGCTGCCGGCAAGGCGTCGGCGAACGTCGTCGGGGCCGTTCCGACCCAGGGGCGGTAGGCCCCACGGGTCGCATGCCGCGTTGCCGGCCCCTCAGTGGGCCGCTGCGGGCTTCGGGCGCGTGTCCGAAGGGGTGTGGGGGCTGCGCGATGTGCACCACGTTGCACGAAGCGCACGAGCTGTGGTGGCGAGCTACGCCGCCCACGAGCGCATCGGGCTCGCGGGCGGGACCTCGGAGATCGGGTGGCGGCTGCAGGTCGGGGAACCTGGCAGGGGAGCCGCCAGCGGGGGACGGGGGAGTGGTTCAGTGCGCGCAGTTGAGGGCGAGCGTTTCGAGCAATTGCGCCAACTGGGCGCGTTCGGGGGTGTGCGATGCGCCGATGGCGTCGCTGGCTCGGCGCTCCACGCGTCCGCAGACGCGCTCCACGACGGCTCGGCCGCCGGTGGCGAGGTGCACGAGCACGCGGCGCCGATCGACCGGGTCGGTACGGCGGAACGCGAGCTGTGCGGCCACGAGCCGATCGACCACCCGGGTTGCGGTGGGTGCCGGCATCGCGGTGTGCGTGGCGATCTCTCCCATGCTTCGGCCGCCGCCTCTGGCGAGCATCAGCAGCACTCGCCAGCCGTCACGGCTGACCCCTTCCGCCGAGGTGACCGGCGACAACGCGGTGGCCACCGCGCGGTCCAACCGGTCGAGCAGCTCGACCAGACCTGTCACTCGCGGCGCCGGGATGTGGACCGCTCCCGGCGCCATTCGACTAGCTGGCTCAGACACGGTCACAGACTGTACGTCCTGAGAGCGGCATAAGGGTCTCTCAGCTAGAAGAAATCGGAGACGAACGGCCGCTTGACGGCGCCAGACGGTCTCAGTGCGTAAAGACGATCTTGCCTGCGGTCTCTCCGGCGAGCATCGCGCGGAAGCCCGTGACGGCCTCCGTGAGGGGCAGCTCGAGCCCGATCTCCGGATCGATTCCGCTGTTCGCGACGAAGGAGAGGAGATCGACGAGCTCGTCACGAGTACCCATGGTGGCGCCCACCACGCGCAGCTGGAGGAAGAAGAGACGCTGCAGATCGGCGCCCGGGTTCGGACCGCTCGTCGCACCGGAGACAACGATCACACCGCCCGGTTTGAGGGCTCGCATCGAGTGCGACCACGTCGCGTCGCCGACGGTCTCGAAGACCCCGTCGACCCGCTCCGGCAGCCGCTCACCGGACGGATAGGTCGCGTGCGCACCCAGCCTCTCGGCCAGCGCGCGCTTCTCCTCGGAGCGCCCCGTCACCCAGACGCGCATCCCGGCCGCGCGACCCAGTTGGACCAGTGCCGTGGACACCCCTCCGGACGCACCCTGCACGAGCATCGTCTGCCCCGGCCGCAGCCCGGACTTCACGAACAGCATCCGGTAGGCCGTCAGCCACGCGGTGCCCATGACCGCGGCCTGCGCGGCCGACATCCCGGCCGGACGCGGCACGACGTTGCGCTTGGGCACCACGACGACGTCGGCGAACGTGCCCTGCAGCTTCTCGGTGAGCAGCGAGCGCTTCGGGTCGAGCGTCTCGTCACCGTCCCAGCCCGGCGAGCTGACGACCGAGTGGATCACCACGTCGGAGCCGTCCTCGAGGGTGCCGGCACCGTCGCACCCGAGGATCATCGGGAACTGCTCGGGTTTGATGCCGACCCCGCGCAACGTCCACAGGTCGTGCATGTTGAGGCTGGCGGCCTTGACGCGGACGGCGACGAAACCGTCGGGGGTCTCGGGCTCGGGTCGTTCGCCCACAGTGAGCGAGTCGAGCGGAGCGTCGGCATTGGGCTCTGCGGCGTAGACGGCGAACATGAGGCTGAATCTAGTGCGGATCGGGCGGGTCTACTGTGTGAGCCGTGGTACGGGCGCTGGCGGACTGGTGGGACGCGGTCGAGCTGTGGCTGACACAGCTCGCGTTCCCGTTCCAGGTCGTGCTGGCTGCCGTCATCCTGCTGCCGCTGTGCTGGGGCGTCGCCGCGGGTGTCGACCGCGTCGTCGACGTCGTGATCGCCCGGATCGCCCAGCGACGAGACGGCTGACGCGATCCCCATGACTCGCCGTGTCGGCATCGCGGTCGTCGGTGTCCTCGTCGTGCTCGTGGCCGGCTTCCTCCTGCTGGCGCGGCCGGCCACCACCGCCGCGGCCGGGCCGAGCGCCGCCACCGGGAAGTGCGCGGTGCAGGCGTCCGTCGTGCCCGGAGCTGCGGCGTCCCGGCTGCCGGTGCAGCCGCTGTGCGCGCTGCCGAAGGAGGCCGCGCAGGTGTGGGCCCAGATCGTGGCGGGCGGGAAGCTGCGCTACGACCGCGACGGCATCACGTTCGCCAACCGGGAACGGTTGCTCCCCTCGAAGGCGAGCGGCTTCTACCGCGAGTACACCGTGACCACGCCCGGCGAGTCCGATCGCGGGGCCCGGCGCCTGATCACCGGCGGTGACCGCGGGGTGGACCAGCAGGTCTACTACACGGGCGACCACTACGTGTCGTTCGTGGTGGTCGACGTCACGGCGACCGGCCGGTGACCGTCACCAGAGTGGCCACGCGGGCGGCGCAGGTGGCCGCGGCGCAGCGCCGCCGCGGGGCCACCGTCGGCGTCGTCGGCACCGTCACCAGCAAGGCGGCGGCGCTGGCGGCGATCGGTCGGGCGCTGCGGTTCCCGGACTACTACGGCCAGAACCTGGACGGGCTCGAGGACTGCGTCCGGGACCTGTCCTGGTTGCCCGCCGGCGCCATCGTGCTCGTCTGGGGCGGCGACGGCGTGCTGCGGCGGGCCGATCCGCCCAGCCACGCGTCGATACTGGAGATCCTCACCGACGCCGCGGCCGACTCCGGCGCAGGCGAGCGCCCGCTGCGACTCATCCTCACCGCCCCGTGATCATCGCGTAGGTTGACTGTCGTGTCGGCGGTGCGGGTCGTGTTCGGCAAGTGGGGCGGCGGGGCGCACTGGGAGTACGACGCCGTGCACCTGGGCGACGATCAGCACGGCCGCTGGCTCGGGGCGGTGGCGGGCACCGTGCTGAGCCGGCCGGGATCGGTGTTCACCACCGACTACGACCATGTCGTGCTGGTCCCCGACACCGGCTTCGTGGCCTCGTTCAACGCCGACGTCGATGCGGCACCGGCGCGGATCTACGTCGACATCGCCACCCCGCCCGTCTGGGATGGCCAGGTCGTGCGCTGCATCGACCTGGACCTCGACGTGATCCGTGACCGCGCCGACCGCGTCTGGGTCGACGACGAGGACGAGTTCGCCGAGCACCAGGTCGCGCTGGGGTACCCCGACGCGGTGGTGGAGCAGGCGCTGCGGTCGTGCGCCGCGGTGCTGGAGGGCGTGCGGTCCCGCAGCGCGCCGTTCGACGACGTGACGGCGGCCCGCTGGCTCGGGGAGCTGGCCGGGCGGGACCGCCCGGTGCCGACCCCCTGACGCCGGCCCGGCCGAGTAGCGGCCGACGGCGCCAACGAGTTGGCCACGGCGCCGACGTCGCGCCATCGGCGCGGTGGCCACTGCGTCGGCGCGGTGGGTCAGAGGGTGGCGGCCAACGCCAGCAACGCCTCGGAGCAGCCGTCGTCGATGCGGACGGTGGCCAGGTCGTCGCCGCGCGTCGGGCCGCGGTTGATGATGACCACCGGGATGTCGTGCTTGCGGGCGTGCCGGACGAACCGCAGCCCGGACATGACCGTGAGCGAGGAACCGGCCACCAGCAGCGCGCCGGCCGCGTCGACCATCGCGTAGGCGGCGGCGACGCGGTCGCGCGGCACGTTCTCGCCGAAGAACACGACGTCGGGCTTGAGGACGCCGCGGCACCCGGTGCAGGCGGCGAGCCGGAAACCGGCCACCGACTCGAGCTCGGCGTCGCCGTCGGGGGCGGTCAGCGCGGGTCCCGCGGACTCGGCGAAGCCGGGGTTGAGCGCGTCGAGCCGCTGCTGCAGCTCGACGCGGGGGCCGCGGCGGCTGCAGCCGAGGCAGACGACGTCGGCGATGCGGCCGTGCAGGTCGATCACCGCGCGGCTGCCGGCCGCGGAGTGCAGGCCGTCGACGTTCTGGGTGATGAGGCCGCTGAGCACGCCGGTGCGTTCGAGCTCGGCGATGGCGCGATGGCCCTGGTTGGGGTCGGCGAAGGCCATCCGGCCCCAGCCGACGTAGCTGCGCGCCCAGTAGCGGCGCTGCGCGTCCTCGCCGCCGACGAACTCCTGGTACGTCATCGGGGTGCGCCGCGGTGAACCGGGGCCGCGGTAGTCGGGGATGCCGGAGTCGGTGGACAGGCCGGCCCCGGTGAGCGCGGCGAACGGGCGCCCGGCCAGCACGTCGATGGCCTGTTCCAGGGGTTCTGCCAGCAGCGTCACGGTTCCAGGTTAGCTTTTTCGCGGGCCGTGTCGCGTTCGTCCAATACCCGGCGCCGGCGCCGCGGCAGGCTTGCGGCATGGATCACGCAGACCACCTGAGCCAGAGCATCGACCTCGCCGTGGCGACGATCCGCGGTGCCGACCCGGCCCGCTACGGCGACCCGTCGCCCTGCACGGAGTACACCGTCGGGCAGGTCGTCAACCACCTCGCGTTCGGCCTGCTGCTCGCGGAGTGCGCCGCCACCCGCACCGAGTGGGGTGCCGACTGGGGCACCGACCCCCGGGCCCCGTTCCTGCGCGACGTACCGGAGTCGGAGTGGGCGGACCGCGCGAGCGTGCAGGCCGAGCAGACCGCCCGGGCCTGGGCCGAGCCGGACGCGTGGGTGGGCGACACGACGTTCGGTGGCGCGCCGATGCCGGCCGCGGCGGTCGGGTCGATGATGACCGGCGAGTTCGTCGTGCACTCGTGGGACGTCGCCATCGCCACGGGGCAACCCATCGAGGTGCCCGACGGCCTGGGCGCCGCGGCCTACGAGGGCATCGCCTCGATGGCCCCCGCCGGCCGGGAGGCGGGCTGGATCGCACCCGAGGTGAAGGTCGGCGAGGACGCGAGCCCGTTCGTCCGGACGCTCGGTGTGGCCGGGCGGGACCCGAACTGGTCGGCTCCGTAGCGCAGAATCGGGCACGTGGAGTTCTCGGGCACGTGGAGTTCTTCTGGTCCGTGTCCGCGATCAGGACGCGGCCCGCGCCGTGCTGGTGGCGCAGCACTACGTCGAGATCGAGGTGCACCGCTGGGAGTTCGGCGGGCGGCGCTGACCGGGGTCGCTACTGCGCCCAGTACGGCTTGCGCTTCTCGGCGAAGGCCCGGATGCCCTCCTGGCCCTCCTCGCCTGCGAAGAACGGGGCCGACAGCTCCTGCATCTCGGCGAACTGCTCGCTCAGCGACGTGGGACGCTCGCGGCCCAGCATCTCCTTGGCCGCGGCGAGGGCGCGCGGCGCACCCAGCCGGAGCATCTCGACGTAGCGGCCGACCTCGGTGTCGATGTCGAACCCCGGCACGGAGCTGTTGATCAGGCCGATCTCGACGGCCCGGTCGGCGTCGAACGTCTCGCCGGTGAGGAACAGCTCGTGCGCGGCGCGGGCGGTCAGGCGCGGGAGCACGGTCACGGAGATGACGGCGGGGATGACGCCGATCCGGACCTCGCTGAACGCGAACGTGGCGCTGTCGGCGGCCACGGCGATGTCGCAGGCGGCGACGATGCCGACACCGCCGGCGCGGGCGGGGCCGGACAGGCGGGCGACCACGGGCGTCGGGGAGGTCCAGATCTTCTCGAGGATCGCCGGCACCTCGTTGACGCCCTGCGCCTTCGCGTCGGTCCCGCGCGACTCCTTGAGGTCCATGCCGGCGCAGAAGACGGTGCCGGTGTGGGTCAGCACGATCACGCGCGCGGCCTCGTCGGCGATGGCTGTGTCGAGGTGCGCCAGCAGCTCCCGGCGCAGCTGCGCGGAGAGCGCGTTGCGGTTGGCGGGAGAGTCCAGGGTGATCGTCGCGATGCCCGCGGCGACGTCGAGGTGCACCAGCTCGTCGGTCATGGGGGGCACGCTATCCGGTACCTGCGAGGATGCTCCGGTGCGGACTCTGGACGAGGTGGGCGAGCAGGACGGCTGGCGGTGCTGGCTCTGCGACGAGCCGGTGGACGGCGACAAGTCGGTCAACGACGCGCGCGGGCCGAGCATCGACCGGCGGATGACGGCGTCGAAGGCGAAGGGGTCGAAGTCCAAGGGCGCACCCGCGCGCGAACGGCTGGCCCACCGCGCGTGCAACACCGGCAAGGGTGCGACCACGCCGGTGGTGGCGTGGGGCAGGGACCTGTTCGTGGTGGACCCGGCCCCGATCATCCCGACCGTCGAGCGGCTGGAGCGCAAGGGCGGGCGTGAGGTGATGGCCCGCTGCCCCGGTCGCGACGACGCCGAGGCGGCGGCCGACTGGCTGGTGGACCGGCTCTCCCGGCTGGCACCGGACCTGTCGGTCACGGCCGACGTCGAATCGGGTGGGGGCCAGTACCTGCTGATCCTGCGTGCGTAGCCGCTCAGCCGGTCACAGCCCGCGTCGGCTCCCAGTCGCCCGAGTCGATGCGGAACGACCTGTCGGGCCCGAGCCACTTCCCCGTCATCGAGCGCCCGGTCGGATCCAGCACGAACTGCACGACGCCGTGGTAGACCGCGCCGCGGTAGTAGCCCGCCGGATCGGTGTGGTCGGTCCAGGAGCCGCTTACCAGCAGGCCTTCGATCGAGAGATCGAGCTCGATCGAGCCCGTCGACGTCGGATGGCTCGTGCCACACAGGCGCCCGCCCCCCGGACGGAGCACGATGCGGTGTTCCCCGACGAACTCCGTGTCCCGACCGGAGCTGACGAAGGTGTAGGGGCCGGCCAGCTCACCCGCGGTCGGGGTGCCACCCATCGGCAGCTGCCGCGACGGGCGGTCGGCCGGGGCCGCGGCAGCTGCTGCGGCGCTGAGCTTGAGCAGCTGGGCTCGTCGCTCGGAAGCGGTCAGTGAGGTGGCGACGGCGCCGACGGTCCGGGTCAGCTCCGCCATGTCCAGGTGATGGAGCTGCCAGCCGTGGAGCGCTGGTGATGCACCCTGCGACGCACCACGCTGCGAATCGTCCGATCGATGGTTGCCGACGTCGGTGACGAGGTCCGCCACGTCGCACTCGTAGAGCTCGGCGAGACGTGCGAGGACACCGAGTGACGGCTCGTGGCCGGTGGGGCTCGGCCAGGCCTCCCGGTACGAGATGCTCTTGAACGTCCGGACCTCGTCCGGCCACGCTGATCTCGGTCCAGGTCTGGCCGCGCTCGCGCATGGATGCGGCGAGCTCATGTTGTTCTCGACGCGCGGTGGAGCGGTCAGCCATGGCTTCGACGGTAGCGCTCTCCCCGCCCCGCGGGGACAGGTGCGGGGGCGGTTCGACCTCCCGCTGGGTGGGCTTCCGGCATCGTCCACCCCAGACTCGACGGGTGGCTCCGAACAGTGATCGCACTCCCGAACCGTGGCCGGCCGCCGTCGCACTCGCGGGCATGCCGCGCCTGGTGGCGGCGCTGCTCGGCACCCATGTCGACGACGGGGAGGGCCGCTGCCGTGCCTGCCGTTCGCTCGCCCCGGGTGTCGCCCCGGCCCCGGAACTCGCGATACGAACGGCGCGTTCGTGCACCCGCAGTGGACGAACGTGCCGTTCGTTCAGCCTCGCGCCGCCGCCACCGCCCGCGCCACCACGCTCGCCACGATCGCATCGATCGCCTCCGCTGTGGTCGCGGCCAGGTCCACCGCCGTCGGGTCGAGCAGCCACTGGTTCTGCAACCCGTCCATCACGCCGATGACGGCGCTGGCGGCGCGGTCGAGCGGCGCCTCGTCGACCGGTTCGACACCTGCTTCGCGCACCATCTCGCACAGCGCCTCGACGATCTCGACGCGCAGACCTGCGAAGCGCTGCCGCACCCACTCGCTCGCCGGGTGGCCCTCGGTGACGGCCTCGCCGGTGAGCACGGCGTAGGCCTGCACGATGCCGCGGCGGTCGGCGTTGAGGCCCGCGGTCTTCGCGAGGTGGCGGAACAGGTCGGCGCCGCTGGGGATGTGCTGGCCGTCGAGGTGCTCGACGTCCATCCGGTCGCGGTACTGCAGCGCCGCGATGAGCAGCTGGTTCTTCGAACCGAAGTGGTGCAGGACGCCGGCGTGGGTCATGCCGACCTGGTCGGCGACCTCGGCCAGCGAACCGTTGTGGTAACCCTTCGAACCGAACGTGTTGATCGCCGCGCGCAGGATCTCCTCGCGGCGTTCGGCCGTGCCGGCACGGGGCCGCTGCGCCTTCGCGGCTCCGCCGGATGGTCGCGCCAACGAATTCCTTGCTCCGGTCATGAGGTCAGGTTACTGTGACCGCGTTCTCTTACTTACAGGTCAGTAAGTCTTTCGTCCCATCGCACACCGTCGTTGAGATCGAGGCCCCGGCTTGCCCTCTGAAAACGTTTGTGGGATCAGCGCAGCGGAGCTGACCCTCGAGGAGAAGGTCGCGCTCGTCGTCGGTGCCGACATGTGGACCACGACGCCGATCGAACGGATCGGGCTGCGCCCCGTCACGATGTCGGACGGTCCGGCGGGCGTGCGCGGCACGAGCCGCGACCCCGAGGAGACGTCGGCCTCCTTCCCCGCCCCGAGCGCGCTGGCCGCCACCTGGGACGTCGAGCTGCTGGCCAGGGCAGGTGCCCTGTTCGCCGCGGAGGCCCGCCGCCACGGCGTCGACCTCGTGCTCGCCCCGCAGGTCAACCTGCAGCGCACGCCCGTCGGCGGCCGCCATTTCGAGTGCTTCTCCGAGGACCCGCTGCTCACCGGCGACCTGGCGCTCGCGCTCGTCGAGGCGGCGCAGGAGCGCGGGGTCGGCATGACGGCCAAGCACTACGTCGCCAACGACTCCGAGACCGACCGCACCCGCTACATCTCCCACCTCGACGAGCGGACGCTGCGCGAGTGCTACCTCGCGCCGTTCGAACGTCTGGTGCGCGACGGCGGGGTGTGGGCGGTGATGGGCGCCTACAGCGGCGCGGACGTGCTCGGCGAGTCGGCGCCGATGCTGGAGCACGAGCCACTGCTCACCGGCCTGCTCAAGCGGGAATGGGGCTTCGACGGGATCGTGGTCAGCGACTGGGTCGCCACCGGATCGGTCGGGGCGGCCGCGCGGGGCGGGCTCGACCTGCAGATGCCAGGCCCCGACGGGCCGTGGGGCGACGGCCTGCTCGCCGCCGTCCGCTCCGGCGAGGTGGCCGAGGAGCTGCTCGACGACAAGGTCGCCCGGCTGCTGCTGCTCGCCCACCGCGTCGGCGCGCTCGGCACGGCCCGGCCGGTGGCCGTCGAGCACAGCACGGCGGAGAGCGCGAGCGCCTTCCTCCGTGAGGTCGCCGCCCGTGCCGTCGTCGTGCTCAAGGACGACGACGGGCTGGTGCCGCTCGCGCTCGCGACGGCGGGCACCGTCGCGCTGCTCGGCCCGGCTGCGGTCGAGCCGTTCGTGCAGGGCGGCGGGTCGGCCTTCGTCCGGCCCGACCGCGTGACCCATCCGGTCGACGAGCTGCGCACCGTCCTTCCCCAGGATGTGCGGCTCGTGGTGCATGCAGGGGCCCGTGCCCGGGTCAACCCGCCACCGCTGGACGTGGCGGCCCTGTGCACCGACCCGCGCACCGGCCAACCCGGTGTGCGGGTGGAACTGCTGGACGCCTCGGGCGCGATCCTCGAGGCCTACACGGATGCGCAGTGGAGCGGCTGGCTCCAGGGCATCCGCGCGGATGCGGTGGCACTGCGGCTGACCGCCGCAGTGCACCTCTCCGGGGCCGGCTGCCACGAGCTGGGCGTCGGCACCGTCGGTCGCCACGAGGTGCTGATCGACGGCCGCATCGCCTCCACGTCCGACGAGCTGGTGGCCGAGGAGGTCATCCTGGCGTCCGGACACAACAACCCGGTCGTCGCGACCGTGCCCGTCAAGATCGACGAGCCGAGCGTCGCCGAGCTGCGCGCCGATCTGCAGGTCGTCCATCCCGTCGGCTACGCGTCGTTCGTGCGGGCCCAGCTCGGCCACCGGCCGCCCGGACCGTCCGCCGAGGACGAGATCGCCGAGGCGGTGGCGGCCGCGGCGGACGCCGACATCGCGGTCGTCATGGTCGGTACCACCGAGGAGGTCGAGTCCGAGGGGTACGACCGCACCTCGCTCGCCCTGCCGGGCAACCAGAACGAGCTCGTCACGCGCGTGCTCGCCGCCAACCCGCGCACGATCGTCGTGGTCAACGCCGGCGCGCCGGTGCTGCTGCCGTGGCTCGCCGACGCGGGAACCGTGCTCTGGGCGTGGCTGGCCGGTCAGGAGTGCGGCACCGCGCTGGCCGACGTGCTCAGCGGCGTCACCGAGCCCGCAGGGCGGCTGCCGTGGACGCTGCCGGCGAGCGCCGGCGACGTGCCGGTCCCGCATGCGATCCCGCGGGCCGGGGTGATCGACTACACCGAGGGCCCGCACATCGGCTACCGGGCGTGGGAACGCGACGGGCTCACCCCGGCGGCCTGCTTCGGGCACGGACTGGGCTGGACGACGTGGGCCTACGAGTACGCCCGCGTCGCCGCGGACGAGTCCGGTGTGGACGTCGAGATCACCCTGCACAACACCGGACCCCGGGCGGGCCACGAGACCGTCCAGGTCTACGTGCAACCGCCGCCCGGCACCGGGTCCGACCGTCCGGTGCGCTGGCTGGGCGGCTTCGCCGTCGCCCACGTCGACGCCGGGCACAGCGCCACCGTCACGGTACGGGTACCGCGGCGGGCGCTCGAGATCTGGGACGTCGCCGCCCGGCGATGGTCCGTGCCGCCGGGCGAGCACCTGCTCGCCGTCGGTCGTTCCGTGCGGGACCTGCGGCTGCACCGCGCCTGCCCGGACCTCACCTCGACATCGCTCGACCCGTCCACTGCAAGGAGGCAAGGATGAGGTTCCCCACGCTGCGTCAGGCCGCTGTCGGTCTGGCCGCGCTGGCGCTGGTGCTGACCGCCTGCTCGGCGGCGCCCAAGGCCGCCGGCCCGTCGGGCGGGGGAGGTGGGGGCCCGCTGACGATCGGCATGCCGAACGGTCCGCAGACGAACAACTCCAACCCGTTCCTCAACACGTCCTCGGCGCGCTCGCTGGGCTATGCGTACGCGATCTACGAGCCGCTCGCCCAGGTCAACGCGGTGCGCCCGACCGTGGCGCCGATCCCGTGGCTGGCCTCGGAGTGGAAGTGGAACCCGGAGTTCACGTCGATCGCGATCACCGCCCGCGACGGGGTGACCTGGTCGGACGGCCAGCCGTTCACGGCCGACGACATCGCCTACTCGATCCAGATTCGCAAGGACCAGTCAGCGTTCAACGAGAACGCGTTGCCGTACAAGGACATCACGACGAGCGGCAAGACCGTGACGGTGACGTTCACGAGTGGCCAGTTCGTCAACCAGAACAAGATCCTCAACCTGTTCATGGTGCCCAAGCACATCTGGCAGAACATCGCGGCGCCCACCACCGACCTCAACCAGACCCCGGTCGGTACCGGTCCGTACACGCTCAAGACCTGGACGCCGCAGGCCGTGACGCTGGTGCCGCGCGAGGGCTACTGGGGCGGCAAGGCGCAGGTGCCCGAGCTGCGCTACACGTCCTACAACGACAACAGCGCGCTGACCAACGCGCTCGTGTCCGGTGCCGCGCAGTGGGGATGGACGTTCATCGCCGACTACCGACGCGTGTACATCGCCGCCGACCCCAAGAACAACCACTTCAACGCGCCCACCGGCCTCGGTGTCGACGCGCTGTTCCTGAACAGCACCAAGGCCCCGTTCGACAACGTCGCGGTGCGCAAGGCGCTCGACATGGTGATCAACCGCGATGACGTCTCCAAGCTCGCGACCACCGGTGCCTTCCCGGCGCTGACCAACGTCACCGGCATGCCCGAGCCCGCAGGCAACGACTTCATCGCTCCCGAGCACGCCGGCAAGAAGTACCCGGTGGACACCGACGGCGCGAAGAAGGTGCTCGCCGACGCCGGCTACACGCTCGACGCCGGGGTGCTCAAGGACCCCAAGGGCACGCCTGTCACGTTCACGCTGGTGGACCCGTCGGGCTGGTCGGACTACCTGACGGAGCTGCAGCTCATCAGCGACGCCGTCAAGCCGCTCGGGATCACCGCGAAGGTCGAGACGATGACCGCCGATGCCTGGGCCACCGCGCTCAAGGCGGGCAACTTCGACGCCTCGCTGCACTGGACCGACGGCGGCTCCACACCCTGGGACATGTACTCCGACATGTTCGACACCGCCCAGTACAAGCCGCTCGGGCAGGCGGCGAGCTGGAACTACGGGCGCTTCCAGCACCCGGAGTCCGCTGCGGCGTTCCTCACCTACGCCAACACCACCGATGCGGCGGCCCGCACGGCGGCGCTCGCGACCATCCAGAAGGTCTTCGTCGAGCAGGTCCCGGCGATCGCGATGATCTCGCGGCCCAACGCCGCGGAGTACTCGACGAAGAACTGGACCGGGTGGCCGACCGATCAGGACCAGTACTCGTCGCCGCAGCCCACGGGGCCGCAGGCGTCGATGATCCTGATGAAGCTGCGTCCGTCGGGGTCGTGAGGCGATGACCGAGACAGCCGTGCGGGGGCAGGCGGGTGAGGTCGTGCTCGCCGCAGCCGGAGTGACCAAGCACTTCCCGACGGGCGGGCGCCGCTCGGCCGCGGTGCACGCCGTCGACGGGGTGGACCTGGCGCTGCGCGCCGGGCAGGTGGTGGCGCTGGTCGGGGAGTCGGGGTCGGGAAAGTCCACTGTGGCCCGCCTGCTCGCACGGCTGTACCTCCCGACGGACGGCGAGGTGCTGCTGCGCGGGCAGCGCGTCACCGCCCGCCGGGGCGGGGCGTTCCGGGCGTACTGCCGGCGCGTCCAGATGATCTTCCAGGACCCGTTCGCGTCCCTGAACCCGGTGCACACCGTGCGCTACACGCTCACGCGCTCGCTGCGCATCCACCAGTCCGGCCTGCGGGGTGCCGAACTGGAGGCTGCGCTGCGAGCGCTGCTGCAACGGGTGCAGCTGCAGCCCGAGCGCTACGTCGACAAGTTCCCGCACGAGCTCTCCGGCGGGCAGCGCCAGCGGGTGGCCATCGCGCGGGCGCTGGCCGCCGACCCGGAGGTGCTGCTCGCCGACGAGCCGATCTCGATGCTGGACGTGTCGATCCGGATCGGCATCCTGAACCTGCTGCAGGACCTGCGGGACCGCCTGGGCATCGCGATCCTCTACATCACCCACGACATCGCGTCGGCGCGCTACTTCGCCGACGAGATCAACGTGCTGTACGCGGGCCACGTCGTCGAGTCGGGGGACGGCGAATCCGTGACGCAGCAACCGGCGCACCCGTACACGCAGCTGCTGGTGCGCTCGGCGCCCGATCCGGAGCAGCTCGGGTCGACGACCGGGGCGACCGGTGCCCGTGGCGAGCCGCCGAGCATGCTGAACCCGCCTGCCGGTTGCCGGTTCCACCCGCGGTGCCCGTTCGCCACGGACCTGTGCCGCACCCGCAAGCCCGAGCTCGTCGCGATCGGTGCCGGGCGCACGGTGGCCTGCTGGGGGTACGCGCGGGATGCTGGCGGCGACCGTCCGGACCTGGGCGACGCCCGCGTGGCGGTGCCGGCATGAGGTTCATCGCCCGGCGCGGCGTCTTCTACCTGATCACGGCATGGGCGGCGGTCACGATCAACTTCGTGCTGCCGCGGGTCATGCCGGGTGACCCGGTGCAGTCGCTGATCAACCGGTACCAGGGCCAGATCAGCGCCGATGCCGTCGCGTCGCTCTACACGCTGTTCGGGCTGGATGAGCAGCAGAGCATCTGGCAGCAGTACGTCGAGTACTGGGGACGGCTGTTCACCGGTGACCTGGGGCTGTCGTTCACGTTCTTCCCGACGCCGGTGAGCGAGGTGATCGCGCAGGCGCTGCCGTGGACGGTGGGGCTGGTGGGTGTCGCCTCGGTGCTGAGCTTCGTGCTCGGCACGCTCGGTGGCGTCGCCATCGGGTGGCGCCGCGGCACGTGGGCCGACGGGCTGCTACCGGTCACCGCGTTCCTCTCGGCGGTGCCGTACTTCTGGCTCGGCCTGATCGCGATCATGGTGCTGGCCGTGACGTGGCCGGTGTTCCCGTCGTCGGGCGGCTACGACGGCGGGCTGGTGCCGAGCCTCGATCCGGAGTTCATCGGCTCGGCGCTGCAGCACGCGGTGCTGCCGGCGGCCACCATCGTCATCTCGTCGGTGGCGGGCTGGGTGCTCGGCATGCGCAACATGATGGTCACGGTGTCCTCTGAGGACTACGTCACCGTCGCGCAGGCCAAGGGGCTCTCCGAGCGGCGCGTCATGTTCGGCTACGCGGCGCGCAACGCCGTGCTGCCGCAGGTGTCGGGGTTCGCGCTGTCGCTGGGGTTCATCGTGTCCGGGACGCTCGTGATGGAGATGGTGTTCTCCTACCCGGGCGTGGGCTACATGCTCTTCCAGGCCACCGGCGGGCAGGACTACCCGCTGATGCAGGGCATCTTCCTCGTCATCACGCTGGCCGTGCTCGTCGCGAACCTGTGCGCCGACATCGCCTACGCCGTGCTGGACCCACGTACTCGCCAGGGGGCAGGGGTATGACCGCCGACGCACTTCCTCCCGCGGAGGCGGCGTCATGACCGCCGACGCACTTCCTCCCGCGGAGGCGGCGTCATGACCGCTCTTCCCACCGATGCCGCCGCCGTCGTCGTCGACCCGGGCGCCGTGGTCAGCCGCAAGCGCCTGCTGTTCCTGCGCAACGGCAAGTCCCGGCTGGGGCTGCTGATCCTCGGGTTCTTCGTGGTGGTCGCCGTGATCGGGCCGTGGATCGCGCCGTACGACCCGAGCGCGCTGGGCAGCGACGTGCTGGCACCGCCCAGCGGCGCCCACTGGCTCGGCACCACCCACGTCGGGCAGGACGTGTTCTCGCAGCTGCTGGTGGGCACGCGGGGCGTGCTCGTCGTCGGGATGATCGCGGGGGTCGTCGCCACGGCGCTCGCGGTGCTGGTCGGGGTGAGCGCCGGCTTCCTCGGCGGGGTGGCCGATGAGCTGCTCTCCGCGCTGTCCAACATCTTCCTGGTGATCCCGGCGCTCCCGCTGGTCATCATCATCACCGGCAGGCTGCCCGACGCCGGTGGCGTCACGGTGGCGCTGGTGCTGGCGTTCACGAGCTGGGGCTGGGGCGCGCGGGTGCTGCGCGCGCAGACGCTGTCGCTGCGCAACCGCGACTTCATCCAGGCCGCGCGCGCCAACGGCGAGTCGACGTGGCGGATCGTCTGGTTCGAGACGCTGCCCAACCTGACCGCCGTGATCGCGTCGAGCTTCGTCGCCACGGTGACGTTCGCGATCCTGTCGCAGGTGACGCTCGCGTTCATCGGGGTCACGTCGATCTCGGAGTGGAACTGGGGCACCGTCTTGTTCTGGGCGCAGTCCAGCCAGGCGCTGCCGCGCGGGGCGTGGTGGTGGTTCGTGCCGGCCGGGCTGTGCATCGCGACGCTCGGTACGGCGTTCACGCTCGTCAACTTCGGGATCGACGAGTTCGTCAACCCGCGGCTGCGGATGGCCGGGGCCAGCGGGAGATCGCTGCGCAGGCGCGGGATCGTGCCGCGCATCGGGTTCACCGCCGTCGTGCGGGACGCGCCGCGGGCCGCCGCTCCGGCGCTGGTGAAGGAGACGGTGTGAGCATCGACATGGCACCGCGCACGGTGGCGACCCTGACCGGCGAACCGATCCTCGAGATCCGCGACCTCGCCGTCGACTACGGCTACGGAGCCGACCCGGTGCACGCGCTGCGCGGGGTCTCGCTGACGCTGCACCGGGGCGAGGTGCTGGGGATCGCGGGGGAGTCGGGCTGCGGCAAGTCGACGCTCGTGTACGCGGCGACGCGGCTGCTGCCACCGCCCGGGATCATCGTCGGGGGCGAGGTGCGCTACCACGATCCCGACGGGGCCGGGCCGGTCGACATCCTGCGGATGCCCGACCGCGACCTGCGGGCGGCGCGGTGGCAGGACACGGCCATCGTGTTCCAGGGCGCGATGAACTCGCTCAACCCGGTGTACCGCATCGGGCGGCAGATCGTGGACGCCATCGCCGCCCACCGGCCGCACACGAGCCGCGCCGAGCGCCTGGAGCGGGCCCGCGAGCTGCTCGTGATGGTCGGGATCGACGCCGACCGCGTCCGCTCGTTCCCGCACGAGCTCTCCGGCGGCATGCGCCAGCGCGTCATGATCGCGATGGCGCTGGCGCTGGAACCGCGCGTGCTGATCCTCGACGAGCCGACCACCGCGCTCGACGTCGTGATGCAGCGCCAGATCCTCGAGCAGATCATGGAGCTGCGCGACCGGCTGGGCTTCGCGGTCATCTTCATCACCCACGACGTGTCGCTGCTGGTGGAGGTCGCCGACCACATCGCGATCATGTACGCGGGCGAGATCGTGGAGGAGGCCGACGCCCGCGACGTCTACCGCAGACCGCGCCATCCCTACTCGCACGGCCTGCTGCACTCCTTCCCGCCGCTGCACGGGCCGCGCCGGCCACTCGCGGGGATCCCGGGCTCGCCACCGGACCTGCAGGCGCTGCCGACCGGCTGCCCGTTCCACTCCCGCTGCCCGGCCGCGCTGCCCGAGTGCGCGACGGTGCACCCCGAGCTCGGCCCGACCGCCCTGCTGGAACCGGGACGGCGGGTGGCCTGCCTGCTGCACGACGGGGAGCACGAGCTGCCGGAGATCCTGACGGGGTGAGGCGGGGCCCTGCACGGGGGCGGGAGTGCCCGCCGCCGTTGCAGGAAAGTCCGTCATGGCCTGCGGTCGCCATGAAAGAGGAGAACCGGGACGTCGGCTGCGGATGGGGGGCGTGCCCCGCGCTACGGCGCCCTCGCCGGGCCGGCAGATCAACAGGAGGGCACCACAACCACCCGGATCATGCTCGCCGAGGCGCACAGGAGGGTCCGGCGTGGGGCGCTGCGGTGCGGGTGGGGTGATCAACGCCCACTGGTTCGGTGTTGACCATGACCCAGTGGGCGTTGATCTTCGTGCCGGTGGTCGAGCGCGCACTGGCTCATGATCGAACCGGAACCGGTGGGCGTTGATCACTCGCCCGGCGCGGCGGGCATCTGGGCAACGTGCCCGACACACTGCTCGCCGTCCGCACCCGGGAGTCGTTCGACACCCGCGCCGCCGAGCGGGTGGCCGACACGACCGTCGCCACCGTCGGGGAGGCGGTGGCGGGGTTCGTGATGGTCGTCGACGACGAGGTCGAGCAGGTCTACGTCGCCGCCGAGCACCGCGGCCGCCGGACACACGACGGCCTGGCTGGCCGTGGTGGCAGGCAACGCCCGCGCGCGCCGGTTCTACGAGCGCAACGGCTGGTCCGACGAGGGCCTGTTCGACCACACGGCACCCAGCGCGAGCGGCCCCGTGTCGGTGCCGGCGCACCGCTACGTCAAGGCTGTCCGTCAGGGTCGGGCGTAGGCGCTCGCCTGGACGTCGTAGAGCGCCCGATAGGGCCCCTCGCGCGCCATCAGCTCCTCGTGCGTGCCCCACTCGACGAGCCGGCCGCGCTCCAGCACCAGTATCCGGTCGGCGTGGCGCACGTTGGCCAGCCGGTGCGTCACCAGCACGGTGATGCGATCGCTGCCGCCGAGCGCGCGCAGCGTCGCGAAGACGGCGTGCTCGGCATGGGCGTCCAGCGCGGCCGTCGGCTCGTCGGCGATCACCACCGGCGCGTCCCGGTAGAGCCCGCGAGCCACGGAGATGCGTTGCCACTGCCCGCCCGAGAGGTCGCGCCCGGACGGGAACTCCCGCGACAGCACCGTGGACCAGCCCTGGGCCAGCCCGGTGACGACGGCGTCGGCACCGGAGCGCCCCGCGGCCCCGACGAGCCGCTCGTCGCCGGGATCCACCGCCTCCAGCCGCCCGATCCGCACGTTGTTCTCCGCGGTCATCGGCCAGCGCAGCGGCTCCTGCAGCACCATCGCGATCCGCTCCTGCAGAGCTTGCGCGTCGACGGCACCGGTCGGCACGCCGTCCCACGTGACGGCGCCCGCGTCCGGCAGGTAGAGCCCCGTGATCAGCTTCGCGAGCGTGGACTTGCCCGAGCCGTTCTCGCCGACGAGCGCGATGACCTCGCCGCGCCGCAGCGTCGCGTCGATGCCGTCGAGCGCGGGTTCGGGTTGGCCGGGATAGCGGAACGTGACGCCGTCGAGCCGGATCTCCGCGGGGTCGCCGCGCAGCTCGGCGGTGGCGGGCGGGCGGCGCCGGGTGCGGGCGTCGTCGACGCAGGTGCGGAACAGGTCGACGTAGAAGCTGCCCTCGTAGAGCCGGTTGGTGTCGAAGACGACGCTCGTGACGTTGCCCGACGCGCTGCGCATCGCCACCGCAGCCGCCCCGGCCAGCGCGAGCGGCAGCTCACCCGCGTACAGCAGCAGCGCCAGCACGAGGTAGGCCAGCGCGGTGCCGAGCCCCGAGAGCGTGCGCCCGGTCAGCTGGATGCCCGTCTGGTGCCGTCCGACCCGGATCTCCTCGGCCGTCAGCTCGTGGGCGATCCGGCGATGCTCGGCGAGGAGCACCTCCTGCGTGGTGAACGCCCGGATCTCGGTGGCCGCCTCGCGCCCGGTGATCAGGCGCCGGACGACGCCGAGCCGGCGCGTCTGCGAGGTGGTGCGCACGATCGAGGTGAACCGCAGCCGGGCCGCCCGCACCGCCGCCCAGCCCTGCGGCACCGCCGCCAGCAGCACCACCGGGACCAGCAGCGGGTGCAGCACCCCGACCGTGATGATCGACGCGGCGACCGAGACGAGTGCGGCCAGCACGTCGGACGTGTCGCGGACGATCGCCTTGAGCCGCGACGGGCCCATCATGCCGGCGCGCTCGACGAGCTCGGCGAAGTCGGCGTCCTCGAAGGCGACGAGGTCGGCGGCGAGCACGGCGGCGTGGATCTCGTACTGGGCCCGCTGCTCCACCTGCGGCAGCAGCATCCCGTCGACGGCGCCGGTGGCCGCCACGAGCAGGCCCCGGGCCGCACCCGCCGCGACGACGGCCGCGACGGCGGGCAGCGCGGCCAGCACGCGCTCGGGCGTGGGGCCCTGCTCCAGCAGGTGGGCGAACACCCCTGCCGTGGCCAGCAGTCCGAACGCCGTGACCGCCCCGGAGACCAGGTGGACCAGTGCGGTGAGCACCGTGAGCCGTGGCGAGGTCCGCCACCCCCACAGCACGGCGGTGGCGGCGGTGCGTGGCGCCGCTCGGGCGATGGCGAGCAGCCCCGCATTGGCGGCACGTTCGTGGCCGCTCGCCCAATGGGGCGTCGCCATGTCGGCGACACCGATCAGTGGTGCATCCCCCCGGGTCATCGTCACCGGGAAACCTCTCGTGTCGGGTACCGCCATTCAACACGATCAGGCGTAGGCGCGGGCCTGGATCGAGTAGAGGTCGTGGTAGGTCCCCGCGAGCGTCATCAGCTCGTCGTGGGTTCCCTGCTCGACGAGCTTGCCGCGCTCCATCACCAGTATCTGGTCGGCGTGGCGGACGTTGGCCAGGCGGTGGGTGACGAGAACGGTGATCCGGTCGCTGCCACCGAGCTCGCGCAAGCGGCGAAGACGGCGTGCTCGACGCGGGCGTCCAGCGCCGCGGTGGGTTCGTCGGCGATCACGAGCGGGGCGTCGCGGTAGAGGCCGCGGGCCGCGGAGATGCGCTGCCACTGGCCGCCGGACAGGTCGCGCCCGGACTGGAACATCCGCGACAGCACCGTCGACCAGCCGTCGGGCAGCTCCGCGACCACGTCGTCGGCACCCGAGCGGCCTGCGGCCGCGGTGAGGCGCTCGCCGTCGGGGTCGGTGGCGGCGAGCCGGCCGATCCGAACGTTGTTCTCCGCGGTCATCGGCCACCGCAGCGGCTCCTGCATCACCACGGCGACCCGCGAGTGCAGGTCGTGCGTGTCGAGAGCGGTGGTGCAGACGCCGTCCCAGCTGACGGCGCCGCCGGTCGGCAGGTACAGCCCGCTGATCAGCTTGGCGAGCGCGGACTTGCCCGAGCCGTTCTCGCCGACGAGCGCGACGATCTCACCGCGCCGCAGCGTGGCATCGATGCCGTCGAGCGCCAGTTCGTCCTGGTCGGGGTAGCGGAACGAGACGCCGTCGAGCGTGATCGTCGCGGGGTCGCCGGCCAGCTCCGCCGTGGGCTCGGGACGGCGCCTGCGGCGGGCGTCGGCGAGACAGGTGCGGAACAGGTCGACGTAGAAGCTCGCCTCGTAGAGGTGGTTGGTCTGGAAGATGACGTTGGTGACGGCACCCGATGCCGTGCGCATCGCGACCGCCGCGGCACCGGCGAGTGCGAGCGGGAGCACACCGGTGTAGAGCAGCAGCCCGAGCACGAGGTAGGCCAGCGCCGTGCCGACCCCGGAGAGCGTGCGTCCGACCAGCTGGATCAGGGTGCGCGTACGGGACACCCGGACCTCCTCCTCCGCCGCGAGGTCCTCGCCGATCCGGCGGTGCTCACCCAGCAGCACCTCCTGCGTGGTGAACGCGCGGATCTCCGCTGCCCCGTCGCGCCCGGTGATCAACCGCTGGACGACGCCGATCCGGCGCGACCGGGAGTTCATCCGCACGACGGAGGCGAACATCAGCCGGGCCGACCGGACGGTCGCCCAGCCCTGGGGGAGTGCCGCGAGCAGCACCACGGGAACGAGCAACGGGTGCAGGACACCCGCCGTCACCACGGCCGCCGTGACGGCGACGACGCCCGCGATCAGGTCGGACGTGTCGCGGACGATGGCGCGCAACCGCGACGGGCCCAGCATCGTGGCCCGTTCCACGTGCTCGGCGAAGTCGGCGTCCTCGAACGCGACCAGGTCCACGGCCAGCACCGCGGCGTGGATCTCGTGCTGCGCGACCTGCTCGACGCGCGGCGTCAGCACCCCGTCGACGGCGCCGACGGTCGCGTCGAGCAGGCCACGGGCGGCGCCCGCCGCGACCACGGCGGCGATCGCCGGCAGCGCGGCCACCACCCGGGTGGGTGTCGGGCCCTGTTCCAGCAGCTGCGTGAACACGTTCGCCGTGGCCAGCAGGCCGAACGCGGTCACCCCGCCCGACACCAGCTGCACGATCGCCGCGAGCACGGTGAGACGCGGGGACGCTCGCCACGCCCACCGGACGGCCTCTGCCGCCGTGCGCGGTGCGCCGCGGGCGATCGCCGGCAGCCCGGCCTGCGCGGTCCGCTCGTAGCCCGCCGCCCAGGACGGGGTCTCGATGTCGTCCACGCCGATCAGCGGGGCAGGCCCCGGTTTCACATCCACAGGTCCGCCCCTCCGCCGGAACCCTCCATGGTCCCTGCCGCGGAGATCGTTCGGGGGCGGATCGCCGGATCAGCCGAAGCGGTTGCGCAGGTACGTCGCCGTGGCGTCGTCGGCGGGGAAGAAGCTCTCGATCGCCACCTCCTCCAACGTCACGTCCAGCGGGGCACCGAGGACGGCGACGGTGCTGAACAGGGTGAGCTCGCCGTCGGGGTGGCGCAGCCGCAGCGGCAGGACGATCCGGTCGCGCGGCTGGGCCGCCGGGTCGAGGCCGGCGTCGTGCAGGTAGCCGACCAGCTCGTTCAGCAGCGCCCGCAGCCCGGTCGTCGCCGACCGTTCGGCCTGCCGGCGCAGCCGCGACACCAGGTGCGCCGCGTACTCCGCCAGGTCTGCGACGTGCGGCGCGAGGCCCCGCGGGTGCAGGCTCACCCGCAGCGCGTTGATCGTGCCGGTGAGCAGCGCGGGGTCGACGAGCTCGGTGAGCACCGCGCCGGCGGCGTTGGACGCCAGCAGGTTCCACTGCCCGTCGACGATCATGGCCGGGTAGGGCATGTGGCCGTCGAGGATCCGGCCGAGCGAGCGGCGCACCTCGGCGAGCTCGCCGTCGTCGAAGCGGTGCTCGGTGTAGGCCGGGGCGAATCCGGCGGCCATCATCAGCTCGTTGCGTCCGCGCAGTGGCACGTCCAGCTCCTCCGACAGGTGCAGCACCATGTCCCGGCTCGGCCGCGACCGTCCCGTCTCCAGGAAGCTGAGGTGGCGGGCCGACACGTCGGCCTGCAGGCCCAGGTCCAGCTGGGTGAGCCGGCGGCGGGTGCGCCACTCGCGCAGCAGGGAGCCGAACGTGGTTCCGGCGAGGGTCGCGGCGGTCATGGGAGCGACGCTAGCGGGCGCGGCGCGGCTGCTCGATGACCTCGGAGGTCATCGACCGGCGCCGGTCCGTCGGACAGGGTGGCGACCATGAACGACGAGTTGACCGCACAGATGCACGCCGTCATGCCCTACACGGCGCTGATCGGCGCCACCGCCGTCTCCGTCGCCCCGGATGCGGTCGTGCTGCGGCTGGGCTGGGACGAGACCCGGTGCACGGCCAACGGCCTGATGCACGGCGGCGCGCTGATGAGCCTGGCCGACGCGGCCGGGGGCTACTGCGCGTTCCTCAACCTGCCCGCCGGGAAGACCAACACCGCCACCATCGTCTCGTCGGTGAACCTGATGCGGGCCGTGCGGTCGGGCCACGTCGAGGCGACGGCACGGATGCTGCACGGCGGGCGCAGCACGCTCGTGATCGACACCGAGCTGCGCGACGCCGACGGGAAGCTCGTGGGGCGCGTCACGCAGACGCAGGCGGTCCTGGGGTAGCGCGGTCCCGGCGCAGCATCACGAACAGGGAGACGTCGCGGTACTCGGCGGCCAGGCGTTCGATCAGCGCGTGCGACTCGTCGATGTGCACGAGCGGCGCGTCGTTGTGCTTCTGCTCGTCCGGCTCGCTGCGGAAGGCCAACAGCGCCCGGGCGTCGGCGGGCACGATCTCGCGCAGCACCATCCGCTCGGTCTCCAGCACGGGGAAGGCCACGCTGCCGCAGCGTAGCGGCCGCCCGGCCACGCTGATTTCGCCATCGCAACACGCCGATTTCGCTGTTCTGACACGCCGTGTTTGCGATCTCGACACGGCCCCGCCCGGCGAGCGCGTGTCGGATCCGCACACACAGCGTGTTGAAACGGCGAAATCGGCGTGTCGGAAGTGCCAAATCGGCGTGTCGAGATGGCGAAATCGTCAGACGGGGACGGGGACGCGGGCGGCGTCGCGGCGGGCCACCTCGGCGCGGACGAGCGGGATCACCTCGCGCCCGAACTCCTTCGCGTCCTCCAGCAGGTTGTAGCCACGCGCGGAGAGGATCTCGACGCCGAGGTCGTAGTAGTCCAGCAGCGCCGCCGCAACCGTCTCGGGCGTCCCGACCAGCGTCGTCGAGTTGCCGGCACCGCCCGTCGCCTTCGCCGTGACCGTCCACAGTGCTCGGTCGAAGCGCTCACCCTGCGCCGCGACCTCGAGCAGGCGCTGCGAGCCGGCGTTCTCCGGGTCGTTGAGCTTGTGGCGCCGCGTCAGCTGCGACGTGCCGTTCTGCGTGCGGTCCTGGATGCCTGCGACGGTGGCGTAGGCCTTCTCCCACGCCTCGTCCTCCGTGCGACCGAGGATCGGACGGAACGCGACCTGGAACTTCGGTGCCGGCCGCCCGGCGTCCGCGGCGAGCTTCGTGATCGTGGCGATCTGCTCGGCGGTGCCGGCCAGCGGCTCACCCCACAGCGCGTAGATGTCGGCCTCTTCCGCGCCCACCCGGTACGCGGCAGCAGACGAGCCTCCGAAGGAGATCTGGGGGCGGGGCTGCTGCGCGGGCTCGACGTCGAGCACGAAGTCGGAGAAGTCGTAGTGCTCGCCGTGGAAGTCGAACGGCTCCCGCGACGTCCAGGCCTTTTTGTAGATCTGGATGGCCTCGCGGGTGCGGGCGTAGCGCTGGTCCTTCGGGAGCGTGTCGCCCTCGCGCTGCTGCTCGTGGTCGTTGCCGCCGGTGATGACGTGCAGCGTGAGTCGCCCGCCGGAGATCTGGTCGAGCGTGGCCACCGTCTTCGCCGCGAACGTCGGGTAGGAGACGTTGGGGCGGTGAGCGAGCAGCAGTTGCAGGCGCTCGGTGTTGCAGGCGATCAGCGCGGCGGCCTGGGCCGGGTCGGGCGAGCCGGAGCCGTAGGCGGTGAGGACGCGGTCCCAACCGGTGTCCTCGTGCGCCTTCGCCAGCGCGAGCGTGTAGTCCCTGTCGAAGGCCGGGCCGCTGCGCAGGTCGGTTTCCGTGCCGTTGTTGGTGGCGCCGATGCCGAGGAACTCGACGGGCATGGTGGGGTCCTTCCGAGGTGGTGGGGTGGGCGCGGGCTCAACGGCCCGGACACACCGCCGACCACACGCGACCGAAGTCGACGTGTGGCCTCGTCACCAGCGGAACCCGGATGGACACGCCTCCCACTCCAACACCGGGTGCGGCGACCGTCAACACTGTTGTGGTGCATGCGGTCGCGGGGAATAACGCCAGCCCGGTGCTGCTGCACGTCCCGCACGCGGGCACGCGGATCCCGCCGTGGGTCC
The DNA here is from genome assembly GCF_042653605.1 of Pseudonocardia sp. GCM10023141. Taxonomy (NCBI): domain Bacteria; kingdom Bacillati; phylum Actinomycetota; class Actinomycetes; order Pseudonocardiales; family Pseudonocardiaceae; genus Pseudonocardia; species Pseudonocardia sp. GCM10023141. Next base: position 137,203 of record NZ_JBHSIR010000006.1, on the reverse strand, counting down.
GCGAACATCTGCTGCTCGACGACGCCGGGCTGGCCGCCGAGGTGGCGGCTCTCACCGACCACCACACCGACACGATCGCCGCGGCGGCCGCCGACGCCGCCCGGTTGCGGCCGTTCGTGCTGGTCAACGAGGTGTCGCGGTTCGCGGTGGACCCGGAGCGGTTCCCCGACGAGCGCGAGGAGATGGCCGCCGTCGGCATGGCGGCGGTCTACACGCACGGGACGCTCCGGCAGCGCATCCGCTCCGCCGACGCCGAGCACGAGGCGGCCCTGCTCGCGGCGTTCTACACGCCGTGGGCGGACGCCGTGCGTGCCGCCGTCGACGCGCGGCTGGCCGCGACGGGCCGCGCGGTGCTGATCGACGTGCACTCCTACGCCACTGTCGCGCTGCCCTACGAGTTGCACGCGACGGGCCCGCGCCCGGCGATCTGCCTGGGCACCGACGCCGCGCACACACCGCCCGAGCTGCTCGACAGCGCCCGCGGGGCGTTCGCCGGGCTGGGGGAGGTCACCGTGAACTCGCCCTTCGCCGGCACGTACGTGCCGCTCGCGCACCACGGCACCGATCGGCGGGTCGCCTCGATCATGATCGAGATCCGGCGGGACACGTACATGACCGAGCCCGACGGTCCGCCCGACGCCGGTGCAGGGCGGGTGGCGGCGGCACTGGCCCAGCTGATCGACGCGATCTCGACCTGACGGTGGCGGCGGGGTGGCGTGATGTCGACTCGTTTCCCTTGGCCGCCGGCGGGGCGGCCGCCTACAGTCGGGTGCATGGGGCAGCTCTTCACGCGCAGACGGCACGTGGATCTCTGCCGTACCAGCGCCTCTCTCTGAGCTCCGGACCGTCCGTGTCCGCCCGCTCGAGAGGAACCCATGACCTCCGCGATCGCGATCATCGGCGCCGGGCCCCGCGGTGCCGGCATCCTGGAACGGCTCGCCGCCAGCGTCCCTGACCTGCACAGCGGCCGCCTCGATGTGCACCTGATCGACCCCTACCCGGCCGGTGCCGGTCGGATCTGGCGCCATGACCAGTCACCGCTGCTGGCCATGAACTCGATGGCAGCCGACGTCACCATGTACACCGACGACACCGTCGTCTGTGAGGGTCCGATCCGCCCCGGCCCCACGTTCTGGGACTGGGCGCGCGATCACGACGACCCCGACGCGCTGGGCCCCGAGCTCGCCGCCGAGCTGCGCGACGTCACGGCGTCGACGTTCCCGAGCAGGCGGCTGCAGAGCGAGTACCTGGGCTGGGTGCTGCGCGACGTCATCGCCGGCCTGCCCGACGGGGTGCGGGTGCACCTGCACCGCGACCGCGCCGTCGGCCTCACCGAGGACGGCGACGCGCAGCTCGTGGAGCTGGCGGGCGGCACCACCCTGCGGGTCGACACCGTGGTGCTCGCGTCCGGGCACCTCGACGCCACCCCCACCGGTGACGAGCTGGAACTGGCGGCCCGCGCCGCGGAGCACGGCCTGCGCTACCTGCCTCCGGAGCAGACCACCGACTCCGACCTGTCGGTGATCGCACCGGGCGAGACGGTGCTGGTGCGCGGCATGGGACTGGCGTTCATCGACCTGGTGGTGCTGCTGTTCGAGGGCCGCGGCGGCCGCTTCGAAGCCGACGGCGACGGCGTGCGGTACGTGCCCTCCGGTGCGGAGCCGCGGCTGGTCGCCGGATCGCCCCGCGGCACGCCGTACCACTCCAAGACCCACTACGGGCTGCTCGGCGGCCGCCCGCCGGTGGGGCGGTTCTTCGGTGAGGCCGAGGTCGACGCCCTGATCGCCACCGGTGAGCCGGTGGACCTGCGCGCCCAGGCCTGGCCCGCGATCGCCAAGGAGATCGCCTTCGGCTGGTACCACGAGCTGTTCGGCGGGCACGCCGAGCGCGTGCTGCTGCCGTGGGAGGAGTTCCTCGCGCGGTTCGCCGAGCTGGAGTGGGACTCACCCGCGATGCTCGAGCTGATCACCGCAGCCGTGCCCGACCCGCTGGACCGGATCGACATCGCCGCGCTCGACCGCCCACTCGACGGCGTGAGCGCGCCTCACCTCGCCGCGCTGCAGCCGATGGTGCGCGCCCGGATCGCCGAGGACCTGCGCCAGCACGTCGACCCGCGCCACACCCCGCACCTGGGGGCGTTCGTCGCGATGCTGTTCGCGTACGGGGAGATCACCCGGCTCGTCGGCTCCGGTGTGCTGTCGGCGCGGTCGCAGGCGTACGACCTGCGGTGGTGGCAGGGCTTCTTCAACGGGGTCGCCAGCGGCCCGCCCGGGTTCCGCGTGCGGCAGCTGCTCGCGCTCGCGCGCGCCGGCTACATCGACTTCCTCGGCGCCGGCATGTGGGTGGACGTCGCCGCCGACGGGTTCCACGCCGGCAGCGCCACCCTCGCCGGCGCACCGCCGCTGCGGGCCGGCGTGCTCGTCGATGCCCGGCTGCCCGACGCGAGCGTCACGCGTACCTCCGACCCGCTGCTCGCCGGCCTGCTGCTGGCGGGCGCCGTCAGCGAGGACGTGCTCGTCGACGACGACGGCACCGTGTTGGGCAGCACCGGGCAGATCCGGGTGCGACCGGCGGACGGGGCCCTGATCGACGCGTCCGGCGCGGTGCATCCCCGGCGGTTCGCGGTGGGTCCCCACACCGCGGTCAAGGTGGCCGGGGCGTTCACCCGGCCCGGCATGAACGCGCAGAGCCTGCGCTACAACGACGCCGTCGCCCGGGCCGTCCTGCGCAGCCTGCCCCAGGCCGCTCGGGCCGCCGCGTAGCCCGCCCACCCCCGTTGCAGGAAAGCCACTTTCCCGCAACGACGTTGCGGGAAAGTGGCTTTCCTGCCATCGCCGCGCGAAGGTGGCCTTCCTGCAATCCGAGAGCTGCAGGCCATGACGGACTCTCCCGCAACCCGTCGCCGCACTACTCGAACATCGCGCGCAGTTGCTCCCTAGCCCAGGTGTCGAAGCTGGTCAGCGGGATGCCGAAGGCTCGGGCGTACCGCGGGTGGGCCGGCTGTTCCCGCACGTTCAGCCACTCGTGGTTGGCGCCCATCGCCGGCATCCCGGCGGCGAGGGCCTGCTCCACGGTCATGTCCGGCGCGGCCAGCGGCGTGCCCAGCACGCGGGAGAGGACGGCGGCGATCTCGGTCATCGAGAGCTGCTCGCTCGCCAGTTCCAGCTCGACCCGGTCGAACCGTTGCGGGTCGGCGATGGCCGCTGCGGCCGCCGTCCCGATGTCGGACACCGCGACGAGTCCCAGCCTCGTCGCGGGGTTCAGGACGCTGACCAGTCCGCCCGCGATGCCGCGGGGGAACAGGAATGCCATGGAGGGGAGGAAGTTCTCCATGAAGAACCCCGGCTTGAGCAGCGTCCAGCGAGCGAACCCGGCCGCGCGGACGCGGTCCTGGATCGCGCTCTTCGCACCCAGCGTGGGTTCCATCGCGGCCCAGCGGCCCTCGGCCCACCCGGGGGCCTCGGTGTGCTGGCCGGCGCCGGTGACCGACGTGTGCACGAACTGCGAGACCCCGGCGGCCAGCGCGCCCTCGACGAGGTTGACGCCCTGGGTCACCTCCCCGTCGAAGTCGAAGCCGTCTCCTGCCGCGTTCAGGCCGGGCATCTGCACGGAGAAGACGGCCCGGGCGCCCTTCGCGGCCCGGACGATGGACTCGCGGTCATGCAGATCGCCGATCACCAGTTCGGCGCCGAGTGCCTCGACGGCCCGGGCCCGGTCGGTGGCCGCGTCGCGCACCAGTGCGCGGACGGGAACGCCCGCGGCGAGCAGTGCGCGGGCGGTGGCGCCACCCTGCCGGCCGGTGGCACCGGTGACGAGGACGGGCCCTGAGTCTGTGGACGCTGAACCTGCGGACATGGTGGTCTCCGAATGCTCGTCCGTGAAATGGCGGGGTCCGCCGTTTTGATTCCGCTACGATATGGCGGACCCCGCCACTTAGCAAGCTCGGAGATGACGCCATGCCCGACGGCCAGCGCGCCGACGCCCGGCGCAACTACGCGCGCATCCTGGCCGTCGCCGAGGCGGAGGTTGCGTCGAAGGGCTCCGGAGCGTCCCTGGAACAGATCGCCCGCACCGCGGGTGTCGGCTCGGCGACCGTGCGCCGGCACTTCCCCAGCAGGCGTGCGCTGCTGCAAGCGGTCTCCCGGGAGCGGATCGCGGCGCTGAGCGCATCCGCCCACGGCCTGACCGGGGCGGCGGACAGCCGCGCCGCACTGCTGCAGTGGCTGGGTGAGGTCGTCGACTACTGCGTTGTGGCCAGGGGGCTGGCGGCCGCACTGGCCTACGACGACGACGGGGTCGATCCGGTGCACGGGAACAGCTGTGCGGCAACGCTGGAGGAGGCGGCCGGCCCGCTGCTACGCCATGCCGTGCGGGACGGGGTGGTGGCAGCCGATGTCACGGTCGGCGACCTGATCACGCTCGCCGTCGGCATCGTCCTCGCCACGGAGCACCACCCCACCCCCGCCGCCAGGGCGCACCGGCTGTTCGGGCTGGCCGTGGCGGGGTTGAGCCCGCCGGGGCCCTTTTGACGTGGGGGTGGAGCGGTGCGGCTGCGGCGATCAGGGCTGGCGCAGCGGCGGGTGGCGGTGCAGCGCGCTGCGCGTCATCGCCAGCTGGTGGGCCACCTCGGCGGCGATCAACTCGGCGTGCAGCTCAACGTGATCACCGCTGTCGGTGCCGTGCATGGCCAGCGCGCGATGGCGGCGGACCAGCTCGTCGAGCGAGCTCAGCAGGTTGTCGGCGATGCGGCGGCGGGTGTCGTCACGAGTGGGGGCGGACATGGCTTCTCCTCGGTGTGGAACGGACCGGATCGGCGGTCCGCCGGACACAGCGCACTGGCGTGATGGCACAGGTCGCGATCGCGGCGCCGGGTGAGGGCACGCGGGCGCGACAGTGCCATGGTGGCGAGTGGGAGCACCGTTGCTCCAGCACGGCCGTGAAGCCGGGAGGGGAGGAGGAAGGCGAACCCGATGGCGGCTGCAACAGCGAGGGCAGCGACGTCCATGAACCACAGGGTACGCAAATCTTTGACCATCGTGCCGGTGGGTTTCACCGAACTCGAACTATGTCGCGAGCGAGAGGCCGCGTGCTCGCAGCACGCGCCGCTCGATCGGCCGGAAGATCAGCAGTTCGATGCCGATCCCGACGATCAGGATGAGGAAGATGGCGGCGATGACGCCGGGCATGTTGCTGAAGTCGCTGCCCTGCTTGAGGTAGGCGCCCAGCCCGAAACCGAGCAGCGGCCCGGCCGCGATGATCTCCGCGGCCATCAGCGAGCGCCACGAGAACGCCCAGCCCTGCTTGCATCCCGCCAGGTAGCCCGGCAGCGCCGCCGGCAGCAGGATGTGGCGGGCGCTGGTGAGCCCGCGCGCGCCGAGCACCTGGCCGACGCGCGGCAGGATCGGCGGGATCTGGTCGATGCCCGCCACCAGTCCGTTGGCGATCGACGGGATGGAGCCCGCGAGCACCACGAAGTAGATGGTGGCATCGGTCAGCCCGAACCAGAGCACCGCGGCCGGCACCCATGCCACCGACGGCAGGCTCTGCAGTCCCGAGAGCAGCGGCCCGATCGCGGCGCGCACGACCTTGACCTTGGCCACCAGCAGCCCGAGCGGCGTCGCGATCACCAGCGCGATGAAGAAGCCGAGGAACGCGCGGCTGATCGACGTCCACAGGATGGCCAGCACGCTGCTGTCGTCGACGATCTTGAGGAACTCGGACCAGACACTGGCCGGCTGCGGGACCTTGAACTCGCTGGTGATGGCCGAGGCCCACACCAGCTGCCAGACCAGCAGGAACAGCACCAGCGCGACGATCGGAGGCACCCAGACCGCCAGCGCTCGCCGCCACCACGGCGACCGGACGACGGTGGGGGTGTCGAGCGCGTCGAGTCCCGCCACCGCCGCCGCGTCATCGGCGCCGGCAGCGGGGGATTCCTTGCGGGTGTCCAGTTCAGGCGGCATGGCTCGTGATCACCTGGCGCAGCTGCGCGGTGATCTCCCCGTGCAGCTCCGGGCCGTGTTCGGCCACGTTCCACTCGCCGACGACCGTGCCCGGCCGCGACGACAGCAGCACCACCCGCTGCGCCAGCCGGATGGCCTCGCGGACATCGTGGGTGACGAACAGGATGGTGGTGCCGGTGGCCTCCCACACGCGCAACAGCTCGCTCTGCAGCACGTCGCGGGTGATGGCGTCGAGCGCGGCGAACGGCTCGTCCATCAGCAGCAGGCCGTTGCCCTCGCCCGAGCTCGTGGCCGCGGCGAGCGCACGGGCCAGCGAGACGCGCTGCCGCATCCCACCGGAGAGCTCGTGCGGCCGCTTGGCGCCCTGACCGTCGAGGCGGACCAGTTCGAGCAGCTCGCCCGCGCGGTCGCGGCGCGCCCGCTTGCCGAGACCGCTCAGCTGCAGCGGGAGCTCGATGTTGCGGCTCGCGGTGAGCCACGGCAGCAGCGCCGACTCCTGGAACATGAACGACGGACGGGTGGTGCTCAGCTGCACCGTGCCCGCCGTCGGCTCCTCGAGACCGGCCACGAGGTTGAGCAGCGTCGACTTGCCGCATCCCGAAGCGCCGAGCAGGCAGACGAACTCGCCGGGCCGCACCTGCAGGTCGATGCCCTGCAGTGCGGTGACGGCGCCCGCTCCCGTGCCGAAGGTCTTGGCGACGCCGCTCAGGTCCACCGCGGCGGTGCCGGTACGGGGGTGCTCCAGGATCGCGGTCATGGCGTCATCCCTGCTTGTCGAGACCGGCGGCGTCCACCGCAGGCTTGCCCGCTGCCTGCAGGACGCTGTTGAGCGCCTTCAGGTCGAGGAATCCGGCCAGCTTCGTCTCCTTCTCCGTGGCACCAGCGGTGACGCTGTCCTTGGAGAGCTGCGGGAACGTTGCTGCCAGAGGGTCGATGGTGAAGCTCAGCTCGCTGAAGGCCCGGTCGAGCACGGCCGGGGCGAGCGCGGAGTTCGTCAGCTTCTTGATGCTGTCGTTGGTGACCGTCTTGGCCTCGGCCGGGTTGCCGGTGGCGAAGTCGATGGCCTTCTGCTCGCCGCGCAGCAGCGCCGCGATCGTATCCGGGTGCTCCTGCAGGTACTGGGTGCGGACGATCAGCACCGTGGTCGGGAACTGCCCGTTGGGCCACAGCGACTTCTCGTCGACGAGGACCTTCGCGCCGGCGTCGACCAGCCGGGAGCTCCACGGCTCGGGCAGCCAGCCGCCCGCGAGCTGGCCGGACTTGAACAGGTCGAGCGTGCGCGGGTTGTCGAGGTTCTGCACGGTGACCTTGTCGGGCCCGGTGCCGATCTCGAGGTTGTTGGCCTTGAGCCACTTCTTGAACGAGACGTCCTGCGTGTTGCCCGCCTGCGGCGTCGCGATGATCTTGCCCTTGAGCTGGTCGGGCGTGGTGATGCCGGGTGCGACGACGAGCTGCGCACCACCGGAGGTGGAGCCGGCGATCAGGCGGACCGCGCCGTTGGACTTGGCGAAGGCGTTGATGGCCGGGCTGGACCCGATGAAGCCGGCGTCGAGCGAGCCGCCCAGCAGCGCCGCGACCTCGTCGGGGCCGGCGTTGAACGGCTGCGTCGTGAGCTTGGTGCTGCCCAGCTCCTGCGCGAAGAAGCCCTTGTCGAGGCCGATCAGCGCGGGTGCGTGGGTGATGTTGGGGAAGTAGGCCAGCCGCAGCTCGGCGGCGGGGGTGCCGGATGCTGCGGGAGCGGGTGCGGGTGCCTCGGCGGCGCGGGAGCAGGAGGCGAGCACGCCGACGGCGATCACGGCGACGGTGGCGACGAGCGGGATTCTCGAGCGGAGACGCATCTGTGATGGGTTCCTTAGCGGGGCGCCCGGGGGAGCGCGACTGACGAGCGGGATCGCTGGCGGGACACGGCGGAGCGCACAGGTGTGCGCAGGGCGGTGCCGTACGGCTGTATCAGCGACAGAGCTCGTCGAACGCGTGACCTCGCCGAGACGGCCAGAACCGCTCGAGGTCCGCGAACGGGATCGTCGAGGCGCCATCGTCTCCACGCCGGGAACCGGCGGGGACGGGCTGCGTGCGCAGCGGGCTCGACGTCACCACACCATCGTGCGGCCCGGGAGCGTCCAGGACAACCGACCATCCGTGATGCGGGAACGGTGGGCAAATGTCCGTACCTCTTGGCTTCTTCCTGGTCAGCGCCGGTATTGCCGCTCAACGGGCGATCGAAGTGACCGAGACCACCGGCGGAAATGTTCCGATCACGTAGCTGGCCCCCTCCCAAAGGGAGGGGGCGGTGTGGTGAGTGGTTGCTCGCTGGTGCGGCCGGGCAGCTCGGCGGGTGGCTGGGTGGGCGCCTCATGGAACCGCGTGGTGGTTCCGGGACGTGCGTGGGCGACCACAAGGTTCCATGAGGCGCGGAAACGGTGACCGCGCGACCGCGCCCCGCCGCGCTCAGCCCGCAGCGCGGCGGGGCACCCCGGCAGCGGCGTCGTCGTACCGGCCGAGCACCGTGGCCGCCACCAGCGGGTGGGTGCCCAGCGGGGCGGCGACCGGCACGCTGTGGTCGGCGGCGGCGCGGTCGATGCGGTCGGGCAGCAGGCCCGGCGCGAGGATCCACGGCGCCACTGCCACCCGGCGCGCACCGTCACGGCGCAGCGTGGCGATCGTGTCGGCGACGCTCGGCCCGTTGGCGGTGGCGTAGCCGACCGCCGCACCCGCCCAGCCGAACCGTCGTGTCCACCTGCCGGCGATGCGCGCCACCGCGGCGTTGGCCGGGGCGTGCGAGGAGCCGATGGCGGCGAGCACCACGCCCAGTCGCGGGTCGTGCAGCGGCGTGACGGCCGCGAGCCGGTCGAGGGCGGCGTCCTCCAGCCGGTCGTCGCCGCCGAGCACCTCGGCGACACCGATGTCGAGCAGGGGATGGCGGTGAGCGGCGCGGCGGACCTCGCCGGGAACGTCGACACGGGCGTGGAAGGCGTGCCCCAGCAACAGCGGTACCACGACGGCGCGGCGGTGCTCGTCGGCCGCCACGCCCGCGATGACGTCGGGCAGCCGGGGCGCGTTCAGGTCCAGGAACGCAAGCCGCACGTCGAGGTCCGGGCGCTGGGCCCGGACCTCCTGCATCAGCGCCGCGACCGTGGCAGCCGAACGCGGATCGCGGCTGCCGTGCGCGACGGCGATCAGCGGTGGGAGCACCTCAGGGGGCCACCTTCAACGGGCTGCCGACGAGACCGGCGGCGAGCGTGTTGCCGCTGGGCGGGTCGATCAGCAGGAAGCTGCCGGTGACGCGGTCGGTGGCGTAGTCGTCCACCGGCAGCGGGTCGGCCGTGCGCAGCGACACCAGCGCGATGTCGTTGATCGCGAGCTGCTCGGGGGCCTCGACATAGGCGACCGTGTCGGTGTCGAGCCGCTCGCCCAGCGCCCCGACGATCACCTGTGTGGTGCGGGTGCCGTGCTTGAGCAGCAGCCGGGCGCCCGGGCGCAGCGGCTTCTCGGCGAGCCAGCACAGGGTGGCGTCGAACTCGCTGGTGACGCGCGGCGGGTGCGCGGCCGAGGCCAGCACGTCGCCCCGGGAGATGTCGATGTCGTCGGTCAGCAGGATCGTGATGCTGCGGCCCGCACCGGCGGCGGTCAGCGGCCCGTCCGCGGTCTCGACCGAGGCGACGGTGGTGCGCGCGCCACCGGGCAGCACCACGATCTCGTCGCCCGCGGCCACGATGCCGGCGGCGACCTGGCCCGCGTAACCGCGGTAGTCGTGCAGCTCCTGCGTGCGGGGCCGGATCACGTACTGCACGGGCATCCGGAACGGCGCGTCGGCCTCCGGCGGTGTGACGGGCACCGACTCCAGGTGCCCGAGCAGCGTCGGACCCTCGTACCAGGGCGTGTGTGCGGAGCGATCCACCACGTTGTCGCCCACGAGCGCCGACACCGGGATCGTCACCACGGCCTCGTCGGCGAACCCGAGTGATCGGGCGAGCCCGGCGAAGTCCTTCGCGATGGCCGTGAGCACGGCCTCGTCGTAGTCGACGAGGTCGATCTTGTTGATCGCGAGCACCAGCCGCGGGACGCGCAGCAGCGCGAGCACGGCGGCGTGGCGTCGGGTCTGCTCCACGACGCCGTGGCGGGCATCGACGAGCAGCACCGCGAGCTCCGCGGTGGACGCACCGGTGACGGTGTTGCGGGTGTACTGCACGTGGCCGGGGGTGTCGGCCAGCACGAACTCGCGCGTGGGGGTGGAGAAGTAGCGGTACGCGACGTCGATGGTGATGCCCTGCTCGCGCTCGGCGCGCAGCCCGTCCACCAGCAGCGACAGGTCCGGCGTGGTCAGACCCTTGTCGACCGACGCCCGCTGCACCGCCTCGATCTGGTCGGCCAGCACCGACTTGGTGTCGTACAGCAGCCGTCCGACCAGCGTGGACTTGCCGTCATCCACGGAGCCCGCTGTCGCGAACCGCAGGAGATCCTTGGTGGTGCTCACTTAGAAATACCCCTCGCGCTTGCGGTCTTCCATGGCGGCCTCGCCGAGCCGGTCATCGGCGCGGGTGGCCCCGCGCTCGGTGAGCCGCGACGCCGTGACCTCGGCGATGATCTCGTCGAGCGTGGATGCGTCGGACTCGACGGCGCCGGTGCACGAGCCGTCGCCGACCGTGCGGTAGCGCACCGTCTTGAGCTCGAGCGCCTCGTTGCCGCGCGGTCCGCCCCACGGGCCTTCCGCCAGCCACATCCCGTCGCGGCGGAACACCTCGCGCTGGTGGCTGTAGTAGATCGACGGCAGCCCGATCCGCTCGCGCTGGATGTAGCGCCAGACGTCGAGCTCGGTCCAGTTGGAGATCGGGAACACGCGCACGTGCTCGCCGGCGGCGTGGCGGCCGTTGTAGAGGTTCCACAGCTCGGGGCGCTGGCTGCGGGGGTCCCAGCGACCGAACGCGTCGCGCAGGCTCATGATGCGTTCCTTGGCGCGGGCGCGTTCCTCGTCGCGCCGCCCGCCGCCGAACACGGCGTCGTACTTGCCCTCGACGATCGAGTCGAGCAGCGGCACCGTCTGCAGCGGGTTGCGGGTGCCGTCGGCACGCTCCACCAGCCGGCCGTCGTCGATCCAGTCCTGGACGTGGGCGACCTCGAGGCGCAGCCCGAGCTTCCCCACGAGCCGGTCGCGGAAGTCGATGACCTCGCTGTAGTTGTGCCCGGTGTCGACGTGCAGCAGCGGGAACGGCACCGGTGCGGGCGCGAACGCCTTGACGGCCAGGTGCACCAGCAGCGTGGAGTCCTTGCCGCCGGAGAAGAGGATCACCGGACGGTCGAACTCGCCCGCCACCTCGCGGAAGATGTGGATGGCCTCGGACTCGAGCGCGTCGAGGGCGTCCATCGTCGGGGCGCTCACTGGACGTGCAACCCGCACTCGATCTTACCGGTGCCGGCCCAGCGGCCCGACCGCGGATCGGCGCCGGGGGCGGGCTTCGCGGTGCAGGGGGCGCAGCCGATCGACGGGTAGCCCTCGGACACGAGCGGGTTGACGAGCACGCCGTTGGCGTTGATGTAGGACTCCATGTCGTCGTCGCTCCAGGCCGCGATCGGGTTGATCTTCACAAGCCCGAACTTCTCGTCATAGGTGACCAAAGGCGTGTTCGCCCTGGTCGGAGCCTCGACGCGGCGCACGCCGGTGACCCAGGCGTCGTACCCGGCCAGCGTGTTCGTGAGCGGGGCGACCTTGCGCAGCGCGCAGCACTGGTTCGGGTCGCGCGCGAACAGGTCCTTGCCCAGCAGGGAGTCCTGCTCGGCCACCGTGTGCTCGGGTGTCGCGTTGACCATCCGCACGTCGTAGACGTGCTCGACGGCGTCGCGGGTGCCGATCGTCTCGGCGAAGTGGTAGCCGGTCTCCAGGAACAGGACGTCGACCCCTGGTGCCGCCTTCGCGGCGAGGTCGACCAGCACCGCGTCCTGCATGTTCGACGCCACGATCAGCTTCTCGAACGTCTCGGCGGCCCAGGCGAGCACCTGCTCGGCGGTGGCGTCCGGGCCGAGTTGGGCGGCGCCGCGCTCGGCGACCGATCGAAGATCGTTCTCTGTTGCCAGGCTCATCGGGAGACCTCCGGGACTCCGATACCGATCATCTTCAGGGAGAACGTGCGCAGGCAGGCCGCGCAGTACCAGGCGCCACGGGGCACCCGCTCGCTCTGCTCGGCGGGGCGCAGGTCCTCGTCGCCGCAGTACGGGCAGTAGAACGGGACGGCCCGCTCGCTCACGTCGGGCTCACTTGAGGTCGTCCTCCGGTGCCCGCAGCACCCACTGCGCGAACCGCTCGCCCTCCTCGCGGTCCGCGACGAAGCGGCGCACGAGCCGCTCGACGTAGTCACCCAGCTCCGCGCTGGTGACCTTGAGGCCGCGCAGCTTGCGGCCGAACCCGGAGTCGAGCCCGAGGCCGCCCCCCAGGTGCACCTGGAAGCCCTCGACCTGGTGGCCGTTCTCATCGGTGACGATCTGGCCCTTCAGCCCGATGTCGGCGACCTGCGTGCGGGCGCATGCGTTCGGGCACCCGTTGAGATGGATGGAGATCGGTGCCTCGGGGCTGAGGTCGACGAGGCGCTTCTCCAGCTCCTCGACGAGCCGGATCGCGCGTTCCTTGGTCTCGACGATCGCCAACTTGCAGTACTCGATGCCGGTGCACGCCATCGTGGAGCGCCGCCACGGTGACGGGTCCGACGGGAGCCCCAGCTCGGCGAGCTCCCGCGTCAGCGTGCTGACGTTGCCGTCGGCCACGTCGAGCACGACGATCTTCTGGTACGGCGTGAGGTTGACCCGCCGGGATCCCGCCCGCTCGGCGGCATCGGCCAGATCCACCAGCGTGGTGCCGGAGATGCGGCCCGACGCGGGCGCGACGCCGACGTAGTTGCGACCGTCGGCCTGCTTGTGCACACCGATGTGGTCGATCGGGCGCTCCGGGGTGACCGGCGCGGGACCATCGACCAGCTTCCGGTGGAGGTACTCCTCCTCGAGGACGCGCCGGAACTCCGCGGGACCCCAGTCGGTGACGAGGAACTTCAGGCGGGCGCGGTGGCGCAACCGGCGGTAGCCGTAGTCCCGGAAGACCGAGACGACCCCGGCCCACACGTCGGGGATCTCGTCGAGGGGGACGAACGCGCCCAGCCGCACCGCGAGCTTCGGGTTGGTGGAGAGGCCACCACCGACCCACAGGTCGAAGCCGGGGCCGTGCTCGGGGTGCTCCACACCGATGAACGAGATGTCGTTGACCTCGTGGGCCACGTCCTGCTGCCAGGAGATGGCCGTCTTGAACTTTCGCGGCAGGTTCGAGAACTCCGGGCTGCCGACGTACTTCTCGCGGATCTGGCGGATCACGGGCGTGGGGTCGATCTTGTCGCCGGCCGCGACCCCCGCGACGGGCGAGCCGAGGAACGCGCGGGGTGTGTCACCGCAGGCCTCGGTCGTGATCATCCCGTGGTCCTCGAGCTTCTTCCAGATCGCAGGCATGTCCTCGATCTGGATCCAGTGGTACTGGATGTTGTTCCGGTCGGTGACATCCGCGGTGTCGCGCGCGTAGGTCTGCGAGATCTCGCCGAGCGCGCGCACCTGCTCGGTGGTGAGCGTGCCGCCGTCCACGCGGACGCGGAGCATGAAGTAGCTGTCGTCGAGCTCCTCGGGCTCCAGCGCCGCGGTGCGGCCGCCGTCGATGCCGGGGCGGCGTTGCGTGTAGAGACCCCACCAGCGCATCCGGCCGCGCAGATCGGCGGGGTCGATCGAGTCGAAGCCGCGTTGGGCGTAGACGTTCTCGATCCGGGCTCGGACGTTGAGCCCGTCGTCGTCCTTCTTCGTGCGCTCGTTGGGGTTCAGTGGCTCGCGGTGACCGAGCTTCCACTGGCCTTCGCCGCGCTTGCGCTTGCCGGGAGTGGCGGTGGTGGGGGCCAAGACGGTGTGCCTCCGGTTGCGGCCGCGCGCCATCCTGCCCGAGGAACGTCCGGGATCGGTGACGCCCGGCGCCGTGGTGGGAGAGGGGGCGGCGGGTGCTAGCGAGCTGCTCGACAGAGAGCGCTGCTGACCCGGTGCAGATCGACGTGGCGGCGGGCCACGAGGCGGAGCGCGAGTGCGCCGGAGCCGCTTGCCGGGTGGACCATGGACGCAGGAGGACCCGCATGCGGGTCGAGCGTCGGCGCGGTCACAGCGTCAAGAGTGCCATCTGTCCGGTCAACGATCCATGGGTGTCCGCATGCTGGGAGCGTTCTCACACGTCGGGGTCGCGAATCACCCGCCGCAAGAGGGTGGTCCCGACGGTCCCGATGCGGTGAGGATGGGTGCCGTGCACACCGCGCAGGCGCTCCAGGCGGGGCGGCGAACCCGATGACGCTGCTGCTGGAGACCACCCGCGTCACGCTGCGCCGCTTCCGGCCCACCGACGCCGTCGCGTTCGCCGCGTACCGCTCCCGGCCGGAGGTCGCGCGCTACCAGTCCTGGACGGCGCCGGTCTCGCTGCCTGCGGCGGTCACCACCGTGGCGCGGTTCGTCGACGCCGACCCCGAGGAGCCGGGCTGGTTCCAGTACGCGATCGCGCTGCGCTCCACCGATGAACTGGTGGGCGACATCGGGATCGACCTGCACGAGAACGGGATGCAGGCGCAGCTCGGATTCACGCTCGCGCCCGCGTTCCAGGGGCGGGGCCTGGCCACCGAGGCCGTCGGCGGGCTGCTCGACGTCCTGTTCGACGAGCGGGGCCTGCACCGCGTCTCGGCGGAGTGCGATGCGCGCAACCACCCGTCCGCGCGGTTGCTGCGCCGCCTCGGCTTCCGCGAGGAGGGGCTGCTGCGGTCCAACACCTGGATCAAGGGGGAGTGGACCGACGACCTCCTGTTCGGGTTGCTCGCCGCCGATCGCCGGGAATTCGCGGGGAGCTGACGCGGGCGCCCCTTCAGCGCACTGACGCCAGCGTCGTGCACAGGGCGTCGACGGCGCCGCGGTAGCCGAGGTCGGGCGGGGCGGCGTACCCGACGACCAGGCCGTCGGCGGCCGGTCCGACGCCGGCGTCCGGATGCCGGAAGGCGGCCAGCCCGTCCAGCTCGATGCCGGCCCGGGTCGCCGCGTCGAGCGCCGCGTCCTCGGTGCCGGCCGGCAGGCGCAGCACGGTGTGCAGACCGGCCGCGATTCCGGCGGGCACCACGTGCGGAACGCGTTCGGCGAGGCTCTGCACGAGGTGATCGCGGCGTCGGCGGTAGCGCTGGCGGGTGCGGCGGATGTGCCGGTCGTAGTCGCCCGAGGTGATCAGCTCGGCGAGCGTGAGCTGGTCGGTCACGCCCGCCCACGCCTCCCGCTGCCCCTTTGCGCCCAGCGCGGCGTCGACCAGCCGTTCCGGCAGCACCATCCAGCCCAGCCGCAGCGCGGGGGAGAGGCTCTTGCTCACCGAGCCGATGTAGAGGACGTGGTCGGGGTCGAGGCCCTGCACGGCGCCGACGGGTTGGCGGTCGTAGCGGAACTCGCCGTCGTAGTCGTCCTCGATGAGCAGGCCGCCGCCCGCGCGGGCCCGGTCGACGACGGCGGCGCGCCGATGGGCGGCCAGCGGACCGCCGAGCGGGAACTGGTGGGCCGGCGTGAGCAGGACCGTCGACACGTCCGGCCGGTCGGTGAGCCCGGCGACCTGCGCGCCCTCCTCGTCGAGCGGGAGCGCCACGGTCGCCACCCCGGCGGCGGCGAGGATCAGCCGGTGGAACGCGAGCTGGTAGGACTCCACCGCGACCGGCCCTCGCAGCACCGCCGGGAACAGCACGCGCAGCGCGTGCGCGAAGCCCGAGCAGATCACGATGCGGTCGGGGCTGGTGCGGACGCCGCGGGCGCGCGCCAGGTACTCGGTGAGCGCGACGCGCAGCTCGATGCGGCCGCGGGGGTCGCCGGGTCCGAAGGCCTCGTTGGGGGCCTGCGTGATCGCTCTGCGCGCCGCCGCGAGCCAGGCGGAGCGGGGGAAGGCGGACGCGTCGGGCAACCCCTGCCGAAGGTCGTGGATCAGGGGCCGGGCGGCGACGGCGCTGGTCAGCGTCGTGGTGGCGATGGCGAGCGGTTCGGCGCGCTCCGCCACGCGCGTGCCGGAACCCTGCTTGGCCATCAGCCAGCCCTCGGCGACCAGCTCGGCGTAGGCGTCGGCAACGGTGTTGCGGGCCAGCCCGAGATCCGCGGCGACCGAGCGGTAGGGCGGCAGCTTCGTGCCCGGTGGGAACCGCTGCGTGCGGATGGCCTCGCGCAATGCGCGGATGAGCACGGCCCGGCGGCTGCCCGGACCAGCCAGGTCGAGGTGCAGGTCGGCACCGAGCTGCTCGGCGAGATTGACCCACGGACCATCCACGACTCGCGACCCTAGCGGCGGTCGATTCGGTGTCGCCCGCTGCGTCGCCCGATGTCAGGAGGGCGTCCCCGCTGACGGTGAACGTCAGGAGGGCGTCCTTCCTGACATGTGGCGCCCGGGATCCGGGACCGGCCCGGTGGCACACTGGTCTCCCGTGCCGCCGTTCGGGATCTACGTCCACGTGCCCTTCTGTGCTGCACGCTGCGGCTACTGCGACTTCAACACCTACACCGCCTCCGAGCTCGACGGCTCCGGTGCCTCGCCGGAGGGCTGGCTCGCCGCCGTCCACCGTGAGCTGGAGCTGGCCGCCGCCACGGTCGGCGCGCGCCCGGTCGACACCGTCTTCGTCGGCGGTGGCACGCCGTCGCTGATGGGCGCGGCGCGCCTCGGCGAGGTGCTCGGCGCCGTCCGGGACACGTTCGGGCTGGCGCCCGGCGCGGAGGTCACCACCGAGTCCAACCCGGAGTCCACCTCTCCGGAGTTCTTCGACGGCCTGCTCGCCGCCGGTTTCACCCGGATCTCACTGGGCATGCAGTCGGCCGCGCCACACGTGCTGCGGGTGCTCGAACGCCGCCACACGCCGGGCCGGGCCGTCGCGGCGGCGCACGAGGCGCGCGCGGCCGGGTTCGAGCACCTCAACCTCGACCTCATCTACTCCACACCCGGCGAGACCGACGACGACCTGCGCGCCTCCCTGGACGCCGTGCTCGGCGCCGGCGTCGACCACGTCTCGGCCTATGCGCTGATCGTCGAGGACGGCACCGCGCTGGCCCGGCGGGTGGCCCGCGGTGAGCTGCCCGCACCCGACGACGACGTGGCCGCCGCCCGCTACGAGATGATCGACGAGCGGCTGACGGCGGCCGGCCTGGGCTGGTACGAGGTGTCGAACTGGGCCGCGTCCGACGCCGCTGCCTGCCGGCACAACCTCGGCTACTGGCTCGACGGCGACTGGTGGGGCCTGGGCCCCGGCGCCCACTCCCACCTCGCCGGGGCGCGCTGGTGGAACGTCAAGCACCCCGCCCGCTACGCCACGCTGCTCGCCGAGGGCAACACGCCGGAGGCCGGTCGCGAGGAGCTGACGGAGTCCGAACGCCACACCGAGCGCGTGATGCTGCGGTTGCGGCTGGCGTCGGGGCTGCCGGTCGACCTGCTCGACGAGCCCGGGCGGGCGGCGGCGGCCACGGCCGCCGGCGACGGCCTGCTCGACCCCGCCGCCCTCGCCGGCGGGGTGGCGGTATTGACGCTGCGGGGGCGGTTGCTGGCGGACGGGGTTGTCCAGGCGCTGCTGGTGGGGACGCCGGTGTAGCGGGGTCTGCCCCTCCCGCGACGACGCTCCCGGATCGCAGCATGGTGGCCATCCTGCGATCTGACGCTCGGATGGCCACCATGCTGCAGTTCGAGGGGCGGGGCCGCCTCCGCGCCGGCACCCACCGCACGATGGTCGCCACCTCGGGCAGACTGGCGGCGGTGAGTCGGCGGCGGCGGGTGCTGGTCGCGGTGGTGGCCGTGCTGGTGCTGGTGGTCGCCGTCGTGGTCGGGGTCCGTGCATTCGCCGGCCGCGGCGGCACCGTCGACCCGGCGGCCCACCCACCCCAGGACGTCCTGGGCCCGGTGCTGCTCGTCCCCGGCTACGGCGGCTCCCAGGCATCGCTGCAGGGCCTGGCCGCCCGCATCGCCGCCACCGGGCGCACGACCCGGGTGATCGCGCTGCCCGGCGACGGGACGGGCGACCTGTCCGCGCAGGTCACGGTGCTCGACGCGGCCGTCGACGCCGCGCTCGCCGCAGGCGCCCCGTCGGTCGACCTGATCGGCTACTCGGCGGGCGGCGTGGTCGCCGGGCTCTGGGTGGCCCGCGACGACGGCCCCGCCAAGGCCCGCCGGGTGGTCACGGTCGGCTCGCCGCTGGGCGGGACGACGCTCGCCGCGGTGGGCTCGGCATCGGTGCCCGACGCCTGCCCGATCGCCTGCCGCCAGCTCGCACCGGGCAGCGCCGAGCTCACCGAGCTGGCCAGGGCCGACGTCGGGCACGCCGTGCCCTGGCTGTCGGTCTGGTCCACTGACGACCAGACGGCGACCCCGCCCGACACGGCCCGCCTGCCGGGCGCGGTCAACGTCGCGGTGCAGGACACCTGTTCCGGGGCCCGCGTCGACCACGGGGGGTTGCCGAACGACCCGGCCGTTGTCGGTTTGGTCCTGCGCGCGCTCGGCGTGGCACCGATCGCCGCGGGTGGGGACTGCGCCACGCTGCGGGCGGCCGGGGCGCGTTGATCGGCGCTACCCCGCTGGACGTTCGGGGCGGCCCGCTACGCCGGCTCCACCAGCAGCCGTGCGTAGTTGGCCATCGAGCGCTGGTAGCGCGGCAGGTGCGGGGCCAGTGCGCCGATCACCAGCGCCACCGCTTCCCGTTCGCGCCCGACGTCGGTGAGCGCCAGTGCCAGCACACATGCCACTGCGTCGTCGAGCTCGTCGGAGCCCGCGGCCAGCTCGGCGGTGAGCAGCTCGACGCTCTCCTGCGGCCGGCCCACGTTGCGGATCGAGCTCGACATCTGGATCACCGCCCGGCGCCTGCGGATGCCGGTCAGCCCGGTGTCGAGCGCGCGGCGGTAGAGCGGGATCGCCTGGTCGGAGTGGCCGGTGGAGTCGAAGGCGCAGGCACGCTCGAAGTCGGCGACGGCGCTGCCGGCGGGCAGTTCCGCGGCGAGCTCGTCGATCATGGCGCGGAATTCGACCTCGTCGTGGTCGTCGATCGCCGCCCACGCGGCGGCCGTTCGCTGTTCCCAGTCGTTCATGGTGGCGAGCCTCGCACGGGCCTCAGCTGGTGATGTCCTTGGTGGCGAAGTTCGCCCACGCCGCACCGAACGCGACCAGCACGTACCCGGCCTGCACGGCCGCGCCGTCCCGCACGGCGTTCCACAGTATCGGCGCCCGGTAGACGTCGATCCAGGCCAGCCAGTGCGTGGTCGGCAGGTAGAACCGGAAGCCGGCCGCGGCGTCGAGCGGCAACAGCACCGCGCTCAGCACGACCAGCGCCAGCACGCCGAGCGCCGCCGCCATGGGGGAGTCGGTGATCGTGGAGAACAGCAACCCGACGGCACCCAGCGCGAGCATGCACAGCGCGAGGTAGCCGACGACGATCGCGGTGCGCCCGGCCAGCTCCGCCGGGGTCAGCACCACCCCGGAGAGCGACGTGATGCCGCCCGCGCCGCCGATCGCCGCGTCCGGACCGAAGCCGAACGCGGCGACGCCGACGATGTAGCCGGTGACGGTCACCAGCAGCACCGACAGCAGCACGAACGCCGCCACCGACACGAGCTTCGCCACCAGCAGCCGCAGCCGACCCACCGGCCGTACCAGCAGGTAGCGCAGCATGCCCGTGCCCGCCTCGCCCGCGATCGTGTCGCCTGCGACGACGGCCACCGTGATCGGCAGGAACACCGGCAGCACCAGCGCGAGTGCCGCGGCGGGGAACAGCTGCCCGTTGCCGACCACCGCCGACAGGAACGCGCCGCCCTGCCCCGGCGGCGGCACCAGGTTCGTCACCCGCAGCAGCACCGCCACGAACGCCGGCAGCGCGCACAGCAGCGCCCAGCACAGCCAGACCCGCCGACGGCGCAGCATCAGCCGCAGCTCGACGCCGATCACGATCGGGTCACCCGGTCGGACCCGGCCCCCGTCGACTCCAGCACCACCTGCTCCAGCGTGCGGTGCTGCACGGCCAGCTCGCTGACCACGATCCCGGCGGCGACCAGCCGCGCGTTGAGCGATCCCGCATCGGGGGCGCGGACGAGCAGCCGATCGCCGTCGCGGTGCTCCACCTGGCCGTCGAGCAGGCCGACGACGGCGGCCGGGTCGGGTGTGCGGACGAGCACCTGACCGGTGGGGATGCGCAGGTCGTCGAGATCGGCGCTGAGCACCAGCCGCCCGGTGTCCATCACCCCGACCCGCGTGCACAGCGTCTCGACCTCGGAGAGGAGGTGGCTCGACAGCACCACCGTGGTGCCCTGCGCGCTCAGCCGCAGCAGCAGCTCGCGGATCTCACCGATCCCGCGGGGGTCCAGGCCGTTGGTCGGCTCGTCGAGCAGCAGCAGCTCGGGCCCGCGCAGCAGCGCCGCCGCGATGCCGAGGCGCTGCCGCATGCCGAGGGAGTACGCGCGGACCGAACGCCGGTCGACCCCGTCGAGCCCGACATCGGCCAGCGCCTCCTCGATCCGCGCGCGCCGGCCCCGACCGCTGCCGCGGCCCGCGGCGTCGAGCAGGCGCAGGTTGGCCCGGCCCGACAGGTGCGGCCACGCCGCCGGGGTCTCCACCAGTGCACCGACGCGCGGCAGCACCTTCGCGGCGTGGCGTGGCATCGCCTCGCCGAGCACCTCCACCGTGCCCGCGGTGGCGTGGACGAGCCCGAGCAGGATCCGCACCAGCGTGGTCTTGCCCGAGCCGTTGGGCCCGAGCAGCCCGAACCGCGAGCCCGCCGGCACCCGCAGGCTGACGTCGTTCACCGCCGTGACGTGACCGAACCGCTTGGTCAGCCCGGTAGTTGAGACGACATCCACCTGGCGACGATGTCACGTCCGATGTGTGGCCCGCATGGCGCAGAAGAGCTCTCCCTGCTCGATGGCGTCGTCGAGCGCGTGGTGGTTGTGGCGCTGCGACCCGAACCACGCCGCCGGCATCTGCCGTTTGGTGGAGTTGCGATACTCCGTGCCGAGCAGCGCCATCGCGTAGGTCTTGATGTCGAGCGCGGAGTGCGAGAACGGGCTGCGACCGGCGAAGCGGATCAGGTACCAGTACACGAACATGAAGTCGTAGGCCGCGGGATAGCCCACGAAGACCGGCCGGCCGGGCAGGGCGTCGAGCCAGGTGACGTAGCGCTCCATCACCTCGGCGGGCGGCTGCGGATCGAGCGTCGCCGCGGCCAGCGCCTCGGGGTGCCGCTCCCACCAGCGCGCGGTGGTCGGATCCGCGGCGGCGCCGGGCAGGGTCTCGAGGGTGGCCGTGAACGTCGCGACGAGCGTGGCGTCGGCCCGGAACGCGGCCGACCCGAAGCTCAGCATCGAGTGCGGGCCCGGGATCGGACCGTCGGCCTCGACGTCGGTGCTGACGTAGATCTCGGGCACGGGCATCGGCTCAGAACTGCTGCGAGCGCAGGTGCTCGAGCCCGGCCATCGACCGCACGGCGGCCAGGGTGTCGACCGGGGGCTGCCGGCGGTCCACGACGGTGACGAAGGCGATGTGATCGGGGAAGTCGGCCTCGGTGAGGTCGCCGTCCTCGTCGGTGACGTTCGGCTTGATCGAGATCCACTCGTCGCCAGGGCCGTCCCAGGTGTAGTACTCGCCCCAGAAGTCGCTCTGCCGCGCCACGAGCTCGACCGCGAGGAGCCGGGCCAGCTCGGGCATCAGGTCCTCGACGTCGCGGCCGCGGCTCCCGTAAGTCTCGATGATCTTCATCGGGGTGGCCACTGGACGGCGCCGCCGGGACGCGCCCGCACGTCCTCATGGCTTCGGAAGATCATGAACGAGACCTCGCGCCTCTCCTTCGCCGACAGGTCCGCGGCGATCCGGCTCAGCCCCAGCTGCTCGCCGGCTCCGCTGTCCGGGCCACCGATCGGAGCGGTCCGGGTGCCTGATCCGCGCCGTGGGATCCCCGCGTCGAGTACACGTTGCCACAACGTCGGGCTGACGACGGAGATGTCGAAGTCGCTTCGCCTGCCTACGCTGCGGGCGCGCGCCGTGCTCGACCCTCGGTGCGCCGCGGCGCACCGCACCCGCCGAGCTCGCGGAGCCGACCGGCTGGTGGCAGGCCGGGTGACCGTCCGCGCGTCGGGGATCGCGACGGGCCCGCGGACCGCGGATGCCGGGCTCGTGCGGGGGTTCTTGGTGAACGGGCTGATGGACTCGCTGGACCCACCCGAGGTCGCCGGCACCGGCGCGGGTTGGCACTGCACGAGCACCTGCCCTGCAGGGCAGGTCGCGGCCTGGGTCGGGGCGGACAGCAGCTGGCGAGCCCGATCCACCCCACCACCGCACCGGCGACGACGAGCAGGCCGCGCAGGCAGCTGCGCAGGAATGAGCGATTCACGAGGAACTCCGTGACGTGGGCAGACCCGACGTGGGCAGACCCGACGTGGGCAGACCTGAGGGGGCCGGCTGCGCGCAGCGTCAGCACAGCGTTCGAGGGTCACCTCAGGGCCGCCGCCGCACCGGCAGCTCCAGCACCGCCTGCTCCAGCACCTCCGGTGCCACCGACCCGACCAGCAGCTCACCGCTGCGGCCGCGGGACCGTGCGGCCACCGACAGCAGCGGCGTGGCCACGCGCGCGGCCCGCAGTGGCGCCGACACTGCGATGGCGACGCCGCCGGCGACCGTCGCCCCGTCGATGGCGCGCTCGGCGATGTCGCGGTTGGCGGGGATCAGCACGAACCCGGCCAGCCCCGAGCCGTAGACGCCGACACCCGGCAGGTCGACGGTGCCCTCGGGGTTGGGCCGCCGGTCGCGCCCGGCGAGCCGGTCGGGTGGCGGCGGCGGGTTGAGCACGCGCAGCGCGCCACCCAGGTCGGCGGCGTTGCTGGTCACGATGCCCGCGCCGACGGGCCGTGGCGGCACGAGTGCCGCCTCGGCGGGCGGCCCGTCGGAGATCTCGAGGAACTCCGTGGTCAGCAGCGGTGCCCCGGTGCGCGCCGACACCTCGACCCGCAGCGGCAGCGCCGTGACCGGGTCGGCCCACACGTCGATGGGCCCGATGAGGGTGTCCGGGTCGGCGGGGGTCAGCCGCAGCCCGGCGCCGGTGCGCCCGGCGATGCGACGCGGCGGCAGCGCGGTGACCGTATCGGTCGGGGCCAGCTGCAGCAGCCGCCGCGCGAGGTCGGGCGGCAGCATGTCGCCCGCACGCAGCAGCCGGACGGGCGCCTGGCCGAGCACGCTGGTGAGCTGGTTGGCCCCGAAGTCCCAGACGAACTCGACGCCGCCCAGGTGGTAGGTGTCGCGCTCGCCTGCCGGGTTGATCTCGTCGGCGCGCCAGCGCTGCGCGCCCGCCACGTACGCCCGGACGCGCGTGGTGCCGGTCAGCAGCGCGATCATCGACTCCAGCTGCGGGATCTGCGGCAGCCCCAGCCGTCCGGTGCTCTCGGCGAGTCCCACGTAGGGCGGGTCGGAACCCAGGATGCGGTCGCGCAGCGCGGCGGGATCGACGGGGCCGATCGCGGCGGCCGGCAGCGTGACCGCGCTCGCGCCGACCAGCCCCGCTGCGCCCGCCGCGACGAGCAGCCAGCGCCTGCTGAACCGGTGGGCGGCCACGCACCTACCGTGACAGTTGATCTGTGAGCCGCCGGTACGCCCGGCCGCGGGGCGAGAGCCGGTAGCCGATCTCGAGGCTCTCGGTGAGCCCCAGCTCCTTGAGCTTGCGCACGTCGCGTTTGAACGGGAGCGTCTCGAGCCCCAGCCGTTCGGCCAGGTCGGGTGCGCGGACACCGGGGTTGGCCGCGATCAGGTCCAGCACCGTGGCCGTCCACGGCCCGCGTCGCGACGCGCGGTCGAGACGGTCGAGGCGCGCGGCGATCTCGGCGTGCGCGCCTGCCGAGAGCCGCGACCGACCGCGCAGCGCCACCCGCGGGTCGGGTCCGGCCAGCCGGACCGTCACGCGGTAGAGCTGCCGGTCGCCCACCTGCGCGGCGCGCAGCGCGGGGAGGTCGGCGTACCCGGCAGCGTGCGCCTCGGCCTCGGTGAGCTCGGCCTCGTCGACGGGCTCGACGGACGTGAACTCCACCACGCCCACCGACGTGCGCTGGGTGCCACCGGCGCGGACGCGCGGTTGCTCCCAACGGCGGAACGCCAGTGTGACGGTGCCGTCGGCGATGCCCTGCAGTGTCCCCATCCGGATCTGCACGTCCCCATCCTGCATGCAGGCCGCACCCGTGCAGAGCACCTAGACTGGTGAATGACAGCCGGCAGGGAGGGGATGCGTGAACGCCGACGAGCGTCGATTCGCCGTACTTCGCGCGATCGTGGCCGACTACGTCTCCACCCAGGAACCCGTCGGCTCGAAGGTGATCGTCGAGCGCCACAACCTGGGGGTCTCCAGCGCCACGGTCCGCAACGACATGGCGGTGCTGGAGGAGGACGGGCTGATCGCCCAGCCCCACACCAGCGCGGGCCGCATCCCCACCGACAAGGGCTACCGGCTGTTCGTCGACAGGTTGACGCAGGTCAAGCCGCTGTCCTCGGCCGAGCGTCGCGCACTCGAGGCGTTCCTCGACGGCGCGGTCGACCTCGACGACGTGCTGCGCCGCAGCGTTCGTCTGCTGGCTCAGCTCACGCGCCAGGTGGCCGTGGTGCAGTACCCCACACTCACCCGCTCCACCGTGCGGCACTGCGAGGTCGTCGCGCTGACCCCCGCCCGCCTGATGCTGGTGCTCATCACCGACAGCGGTCGCGTGGATCAGCGCGTGGTCGACCTCGGCCAGGTCCTCTCCGACGACGACGTCGCCCAGATCCGCACGCTCGTCAACACCGCGCTAGTCGGCAGGCCGCTCTCGGCGGCCGCGGTGGCGGTGGCCGACCTGCCCGGCATCGCGCCCGCACCGCTCACCGACGTCGTCACCATGCTGTCGATGGTGCTCATCGAGACGCTCGTCGAGCATCCCGAGGAGCGCCTCGTACTGGGCGGCACCGGCAACCTCACGCGCAACGCAGCCGACTTCCCGGGGTCGCTGCGCCAGGTGCTGGAGGCGCTGGAGGAGCAGGTGGTGGTGCTGAAGCTGCTGGCGTCGGCGCAGGATCCGGGCACGGTCACGGTGCGCATCGGCGAGGAGAACGAGGCCGAGGAGATGCGCAACACGTCTGTTTTGTCCATCGGCTACGGCGCGGGCACCGTGTTGGGTGGGATGGGCGTTGTCGGGCCCACCCGGATGGACTATCCGGGCTCCATGGCGGCGGTGCATGCCGTCGCCCGGTACGTGGGTGAGATCCTGGCGGGGCGATAGTCGTCTCTTCACCCGGATCGAACACCGTTTTCGACGAACTACTGAGCGAGAAGGACCATGGGGAACGCGCAGGTGGCACGGGACTACTACGGGATCCTCGGCGTTTCGCCGGATGCGGGTGCCGACGAGATCAAGCGGGCCTACCGCAAGCTCGCGCGCGAGCTGCACCCCGACGTGAATCCGGACGAGGCGGCGCAGGAGCGCTTCGCCGAGGTCAGCGCCGCCTACGAGGTGCTGTCCGACCCCGAGAAGCGACGCATCGTCGACCTCGGTGGCGATCCCCTCGGCAACGGCGGGGGCGGCGGCGGGGATCAGTTCAGCTCGTTCGGCCTCGGCGACATCATGGACGCGTTCTTCGGCGGCCAGTCCGGCGGTCGCGGGCGCGGACCGCGCAGCCGCGTGCAGCCCGGCGCCGACGCGCTGATCCGCATGCAGCTCACGCTGGAGGACTGCGCCGAGGGCGTCACCCGCGATCTGGCCGTCGATACGGCGGTGCTGTGCACCGAGTGCACCGGCTCGGGCTGCGCGCCCGGGAGCGCTCCGGCGATGTGTGACATCTGCAACGGTCGCGGCGAGGTCCAGAGCGTCCAGCGCTCGTTCCTCGGCCAGGTCGTCACGTCGCGCCCGTGCCCGAAGTGCCGTGGTTTCGGCGAGGTCATCCCGGAGCCGTGCCACCAGTGCGGCGGCGACGGCCGGGTCCGCTCGCGCCGCAACGTCGGCGTCCGGATCCCCCCGGGTGTGGCCGACGGCATGCGGGTGCGGCTGGCCAGCCAGGGTGAGGTCGGCCCCGGTGGTGGCCCCGCGGGCGACCTCTACGTGGAGGTCGAGGAGGAGCCGCACGAGCTGTTCACGCGCGACGGCGCCGACCTGCACTGCACCGTGCAGCTGCCGATGACCGCGGCCGCGCTGGGCACCACGCTGCCGCTGCCCACCCTCGACGGGGTGGAGGAGCTGCACGTCGAGCCCGGCACGCAGACCGGCACGGTCCGCACGCTGCGCGGCAAGGGCATGCCCCGGCTGCGCTCCACCGGCCGCGTCGACGGGCACGGCGACCTGATGGTGCACGTCGACGTCATGGTCCCCACCCGCCTCGACGCCCGCCAGACCGAGCTGCTGCGCCAGCTCGCGGAGATCCGGGGCGAGGAGCAGCCCGATCTGGCGAGCAGCAGCCGCAACGGCCACGGCCTGTTCTCCCGGCTGCGGGATTCGTTCGGCCGCTGAGCGCCACCGCGCCAACCGGGTAGCCACCGCGCCGACGTCACGACGTCGGCGAGGTGGCCAGCGGGTCGGCGCGGTGGAGTCCTGACGCTGCTGGGGGCCGGCCCCGCACGTCAGGAGGGACGCCCTGCTGACGTTGGGCGTCAGGAAGGACGCCCTCCTGACGTCCTCGCGCCGGCGGCGCCAACGTGATGGCCACCGCGCCAACGTCACGGCATCGGCGCCGTGGCCGATGGGTTGGCGCGGTGTGGCCGGGCGCGGCTGCGGGATCGCAGCATGGTGGCCATCCTGCGATCTGACGCTTGGATGGCCACCATGCTGCAGTCGGGTGGGTGGGTGGGGGCTGCGGGGCCGGCGCCGCACGTCAGGAAGGCCACCCTGCTGACGTCAGATGTCAGGAGGGCCACCTTGCAGCCGTCCGAGCGTCGACCGCGCCAACGTGATGGCCACCGCGCCGACGTCCCGCCATCGGCACCGTGACCAACCGGTTGGCGCGGTCAAGTGTGGTGCGGCACGAACAGCCGCCCTGCCTGCTCGGCCAGCGCCGGGTGGTCGGGCAGGGCCGCGAGCGCCGCGGCCACCACCTCGGCTCCCGGATGGGGCTGCCGCGCGTAGACGTCCATCCCGGCCGGGGTGAACAGCGTGCGTCCGAAGTACGTGACGGCCCACCCCGCGTAGCGCTCGTCGTTGGCGACCAGGGCCCAGTCGCTGGTCAGCAGCCTGGTGGGGCCGGTGCCGCGCCAGTGGAAGATCCGCGGCACCGCGGCGTCGGGGGTGTCGACGCCGTGCACCCGCCCGGCCCGGCCGCGGCCGTTGGTGTACTCGACGAGGTCGTCGACCGTGCCGTTCGCCAGCCGCCGGTAGGTGATGCGGGGGTCGGTGCGCGTGCGCCAGAACGGCAGGCTGGTGCGCACGACGTACCAGGTGCCCGCCATCGCGTCGAGGTCGAGCGGACGGGTGCCGACCATCTCCTGCACCCGGCGCACGCTACCGCCGCCCGCACGGGAGGATCAGCGGGTGAGCACCGCGCCGCTGTTCCTGGTCGACGAGCTGCCCGGCGGCGAGCGCGCCGTGCTGGACGGGCCGGAGGGCCGCCACGCCGCCACGGTGAAGCGGATCCGCAGCGGCGAGGAGGTCCTGCTCGCCGACGGCCGGGGCGGGCTGGTGCGCGCCGAGGTCACCGCCGCCGGGCGCGACACCGTCGAGCTGCGCGTGCTCGACCGCACGGTCCTCGCCCCGCCGTCGCCCCGCGTGGTGCTGGCGCAGGCGCTGGTGAAGGGCGATCGTGGCGAGCTGGCCGTCGAGATGGCCACCGAGGCCGGGGTCGACGCGATCGTGCCGTGGCGCGCGGCGCGGTGCGTGGCCCGCTGGGACGACGGCCCGCGCGGGGAGAAGGCGCTCGCCCGCTGGCGCAGCACCGTGCGCGAGGCGGCCAAGCAGGCGCGCCGGCCCTGGCTGCCGCCCGTCGACGGGCCGGTGTCGACGGCCGCGCTGGCCCGGCTGGTCACAGCGGCGGCGGGGGCGCTGGTACTGCACGAGGGCGCCACCGACCGGCTCACCGATGTCGTGCTGCCGGCGGCGGGTGACCTGCTGCTCGTGGTCGGCCCGGAGGGCGGGATCAGCGACACCGAGCTCGCCGAGCTCGCCGCGGCGGGGGCCCGCCCGGTCCGCATGGGCGCCGAGGTGCTGCGTGCCTCGACGGCCGCCGCAGTGGCGCTCGGGGCGCTCGGCGCGCTGACCAGCCGGTGGAGCTGATCCGGTTTAGTTGGTGCTCGGCTCGGCCGGTCGGCTGGGACACGCCGTCCGGACGCCGTCATCCGGGTGATCCCCGGCGCACAAAGTGGTAATTGAACGTTATTGTTCTCTTGTTCCGGCAGCGGTCAGGCCGGAGGAGACCGTCGGGTGCTTGCACCCGTCGGGGCCGCCGGAGAGTCCCCCTCGTCCGGCGGAGCCACGTCGCGGTGGCCGTCCCCCCACGCCCACCGCGACGTGGCGTACCCGTCACGCCCGGGGATCGATCGGCGTGGGCGCCCCGCAGCCACTCTCCTCGACCCGCGCGGCAGCCGCGAGCGCGCGGCGCTCGGTGAACGGCGCGGTGATCAGCTGCGCGCCGATCGGGAGCCCGCTCGCCGACAACCCCGCCGGCACGGTCACCGCGGGCAGCGCGAGGTAGTTGGCCACGACGGTGAGCCGGTGCGCATCGTTCATGGTCCGTACGGCGGCGACACCACCGACGTCGAAGCCGGCGAGCCACGGCAGCTGCGTCGACACCGGCCCGAGCACGATCGGGTACCGGGTCAGGAACTGCGACCACACCGCCCGCAGCGCGACCCGCTCGGCCAGCGCCGTGGCGTAGCCGGTGAGGTCCAGCGGCGGGAACACCTCGAGCACGCTGTCCATGAAGGCGACCAGCCCCGCGCTGCCCAACGCGCGGATGCCGTCGAGCCGCAGCGCCGCCACCTCCGTGGACAGCAGCCTGCCGAACTCCATGGACGCCTCGCGCAGCTGCGGCGGATCCACCTCGGTGACGGGGTGACCGGCGCGGGCGAGCACGTCGGCGGCCCGCAGCACTGCCGCGCGGACCTCCGGGTCGACACCGTCGCCGCCCGGGTCCGTCACGACGGCGACGGGCGGCAGCTCGCTGCCGGCCGGCACGTCGCTCGCGGGGATCCAGTTCGGGTCGCGCGGATCGGCGCCGAGCATGGCGCCGTACGCCAGCTCGAGATCCCGGACCGTGCGGGCCAGCGGCCCGGGGGCGGAGAACAGCTGGATCGTCAGCGACGGCGCCGGGCCGGGCAGGCTGCTGGCCCCGGCGATCCGGCCGGGCGTCGCCCGCAGCGACGCCACCCCGCAGAACGCCGCCGGCAGCCGCAGCGAGCCGCCGTAGTCGCCGCCCAGTCCCAGCGGGGTCATCCCGGTGGCGACGGCCACCGCGTCGCCCCCGCTGGAACCACCGGGGCTGCGGGCCGGGTCCCACGGGTTGAGCGTCGGGCCGTTGAGGTCGTTGTCGGTGTGCCAGCGGGTGGCGAAGTCGGGCATGTTCGTACGGGCGATCGGGATGGCACCGGCGCGGCGCAGCGCGGCCACGGCGGGCGCGTCCTGCGGGGCGATAGCGCCGGCGAACGCGGCCACACCCCAGGTGGTGGGGCTGCCGGCCACGTCGAACTGGTCCTTGATCGTGATCGGGACGCCGTGCAGCGGTCCCCGTGGCGCCGTCGCGCGGTCGGCAGCGGCGGCAGCGGCGAGCGCGCTCTCGGCGAGCACGGACGTGGTGGCGCCGAGCGCCGGATCGACGGCGGCGATGCGGTCCAGGTGGGCCTGCACCACCTCGGTGGCGGTGATCTCCTTCGCGGCGATCCGGGCGGCGAGGGTGGTGGCGTCCTGGGTCCAGAGCGAGGTGTCGGTGTGCGTGCTGGTCACAGCTGATCATCTCCTGGTTCGGGTGCTGCCACCACGATCGACCGCGCGCCTTGTCGACGGCTTTCACGGCGCTTGCACGATCTACTGTCAGCGCATGGACTTCCGCGTGCTCGGCCCCGTGGAGGTGTGGCGCGACGGCATCCGGTGTGAGATCGGCGGCCCGCGCCGCCGGGCCGTGCTCGCCCGGTTGCTGCTGGCCCGCGGAGCGGTGGTGGCGGCCGACCGGATCGTGGAGGACCTCTGGGGCGGGGATCCGCCCGCGGGCGCGCCCCAGGTCCTGCAGGTGCAGGTCGCGCGGCTGCGGCGCGTGCTGGAGCCCGACCGGCCGCCCCGCGCGCCGGCCACGGTGCTGATCAGCAGGCCACCCGGGTACGCGCTGGCCGTCACGTCCGACGCGCAGCGGTTCGAGTCGCTCGTCGACGCCGGGCTGGCCGGGCTCGGTGCGGGTGATCCCGATGCCGCCATGGCGGTGCTCGACGAGGCGCTCGGGCTGTGGTGGGGACCCACCCCGTTCGCCGACCTCGCCGACGAGCCCTGGTTGCAGGCCGAGATCACCCGACTGCAGGAGCTGCACCTCGTGGCGCGCGAGCAGCGGATGGCCGCGGCGATCGCGACGGCCGGCGCCCCGTTGCCGATCCCCGCGCTGGAGGCGCTCGTCGCCGAGCACCCGCTGCGTGAGGGTCCAGCAAGGCTGCTCGCGGTGGCCTACTACCGCAGCGGTCGCCAGGGCGACGCCCTTGCGACGCTGAGCGCGGTCCGGCGCCGCCTGGCCGCCGAGCTCGGCGTGGAACCCGGACCGGCGCTGCGCGAGACGGAGGCTGCCGTGCTGGCCCAGTCCAGCACGCTCGACGCGCCGCCCGAGCCGGTCCGCCCGGCCCCGGCCGTCGTGGCCTGCCCCGACCCGCTGGTGGGCCGCGACCGCGAGCTCGCCGCCATCGCTGCGGCGGCCGCCACGGCGCGCCCGGGGATCGTGGTCCTCTCGGGTGAGGCCGGCATCGGCAAGACCCGGCTCGCCGAGGCGGGCGTCGAGGCGCTGGCGGCCACGGGCTGGCGGGTCGTCTGGGGGCGCTGCCACGAGTCGTCGGGAGCGCCCGCGCTGTGGCCGTGGATCGAGGTGCTCGACGCACTGCGCTCCGTGCATCCGCTGCCGGCGGAGCTGGGCAGGCTCAGCGGCGCGCCGATGGGGGCGCCGGGGAGTGCCACGGGCGAGGTCGAAGCCGGGGAGGCCCGGTTCCGCCAGCACCACGCCGTGGCCCGCTACCTGGCCACGGTGAGCGAGCGGGCGCCGCTCGCCGTCGTGCTCGACGACCTGCAGTGGGCCGACAACGAGACGCTGCGGCTGCTCGCCGACCTGTCCGGTCTCGCCCGCGACGCGCGGTTGCTCGTGCTCGCCACGGCCCGGCCGGGGGAGGGCAGCCCGCTGCTCGCCGACACCGCGGGCCGGCTGGCCCGCCACGGCGCGGTGGCGCTGCCCCTCACGGGACTGACCGAGCGCGACGTCGCGGTACTCGTGGGCGATGCCGCTCTCGACCCGGCCGTGCTCGCGCGTCGTTCCGGCGGCAACCCGTTCCTGCTGCACGAGATGCTGCGCTCGGCGGGCGCGCCGGACGTGCCCGCCGGGGCGGCCGCGCTGCTGCGGGCCCGGCTCGCCCGGCTGCCCGACCGCACCCGGCACGTCCTGCAGGTCGCGGCGGTCCACGCGCAGCCGGTGGACCCGCCGCTGCTGGCCGCGGTGGGAGAGCTCTCCGACGCGCAGGTGCACGCCGCGCTCGACGACGCCGCGCTGGCCGGGGTGCTGGTGCAGATCCCGGCGGGTGGACTGGTGTTCGCCCACGACCTGGTGCGCGAGACGCTCTACGGCGACCTCCCACCGATGCACCGGGCGCGGCTGCACGGGCGGATCGTCGCGGTACTGGAGCAGCGCACGCTGCCGGACGTGTCCGCGCTCGCCGCGCACGCCGCGGCGGCCGGTGCCCCGGTGGCGACGCTGCGCTGGGCCGCGGCCGCCGCCGCCGAGGCCACCGGCCGGCTCGCCTACGACGACGCCGTGCGCTGGTGGCGGGCGGCGCTGGACGCGCACGCCCGGATCGTGGCCGCCGACCCGGTCACGCGCGTGGACCTGCTGCTGTCGCTGGTCCGGGCCCAGCTCGACGCGGGCGACGCCATCGGCGCGGACGAGTCACGGACCGCGGCGATACTGGCGGCGGACGAGACCGGTGACCCGGGACGGCGCCACGCCGCGCTGGTGGCGCTGGACCTCCCGTCCATCTGGGTGCTGCGCCATTACGACCGAGCCGACCTCGGCATGGTCGCGCGCATCGAGGAGGCGCTGGCCGAGCCCGCGGTCCCCGACGCCGTGCGCTGCCGGCTGCTCGCCACCCTGGCCAACGAGCTGGCCTACCTCGCCGACCCGCACCGCTCGGCCATCGCGGCCGAGGCGCTGACGCTCGCCCGCAAGCTCGACGACCCCCGGCTCGTGGGCTACAGCCTGGTCTCCTGCTACCTCGCCGCGTCCGTCGACCTGCGCGGGGCGGCGCTGCACGACGAGCTGCGCGGGATCGGCGAGGCGCTGCGCGAGCTCGACCACGACCACCGGCTGCCCGGCCTCGCGCTCGTCGGTCACCTCATGCTCATGGTCGCCGGGGTGCAGGGCTACGACGTGCGGGTGGCCGACGCGCACGCCGCGCGTGCGCAGCGGCTGATCGCCCGCCTGCGGCCGCCGCTCGCACAGGTCCAGCACCTCACGTGGACGCTCAACCGGAGCGCGCTGGGCGGTGACCTCGACGCCGCCCACCAGCTGCTGGCCGAGAACGAGGAGGCCGCCATCGCCTGGTGGTCGCTGCGGCCGCTGATCGCGGCCATTCGCGTGTTCCTGCACCTGCACGGCGACCGGATGGCCGACGTCGGTCCGCTGCTGCCCGCGGTCCGCACCATCCATCCCGCGATCGCGCACGACGCCGAGCTGCTGATGCTGGTGGCCAGGGGCGACGCCGGCCGGGCCCGGCGCCAGGCCGTCGGGCGCGCCTGGCCCGACATCCCCGACGACTGGATGCGCTCGGTGGCCACGTGCCTGCGCGCCGCCGCGGCGGCCGCCGTGGGAGACGAGGTGACCCGGCGCAGCGCGTACGACGCGCTCGCGCCCTCGGCGGGTTTCGTCGTCGCCAACGGCTCGATCGACGGCGGGCCCGCCGACTGGTTCCTCGGCCTGCTCGCGGCCGCGCTGGGCGAGCCGGGGCGGGCCGCCGCGCACTTCGCCACGGTCGTCGAGCGCGCGGAGGCGGCCGGGCTGACCTGGTGGGCGCAGCGGGCGCGGGCCGCTGCCGATCCGACGGCGTCCGCGCTGCGAACGTGAGACGTGCCTGTACCTGAGATGATCGGGATCGTGACCCGCCGCAGCGTCTTCCGCCACGCGCTCCACCTCGGTGCCGCCGTCCTCGCGCTGCCCGCGCTGACGGCCTGCGCCGCCGCGGTCGCGCCCGCACCGGGGGTCGCGGAGCCTCGGCGCCTCCCCTATGGCGGGCATCCCAGCCAGTTCGGGGAGCTGACGTTGCCCGCGGGCGACGGCCCGGTGCGCGGTGTCGTGGTGGTGATCCACGGCGGCTTCTGGCGCCAGCAGTACGGGCTGGAGCTGGGCCGCCCGCTCGCCACCGACCTCGCGAACGCCGGGCTCGCGGCGTGGAACATCGAGTACCGCCGCGTCGGCGGCGACGGCGGGTGGACGGCCACGTTCGACGACGTCGCCGCGGCCGTCGACCTGCTCGCCGGGCCCGTCCAGGAGGCGGCGGGCGGGCGGCTGCCGCTGGACCGGGTGGTGGCGCTGGGGCATTCGGCAGGCGGACACCTCGCCGCCTGGCTCGCGGCGCGGCCCGGCCTCCCGGCGGGTGTGCCCGGCGCCGCGCCGGTGGTGCGGCTGCACGGGGCCGTCAGCCAGGCCGGGGTGCTCGACCTCGTCGACGGCGCGGAGCGCAGCGTCGGGGCCGGTGCGATGCAGGACCTGCTGGGTGGCGAGCCCACCGCCGTCTCGGAGCGGTACGCGATCGCCTCGCCGATCGCCCGGCTGCCGCTCGGCGTGCGTGTGATCTGCGTGCACGGCACGGCCGATCGCAACGTCCCGATCCGGCAGAGCGAGCGGTTCGTCGCCGCCGCCGGGTCGGCAGCAGAGCTGATCACCCTGGACGGCGTCGACCACTTCGCGGTGATCGACCCGTCGACGCCCGCGTGGGCGGCGTGCCGGGACGGGGTGGAGCGGCTGCTGGTCTGATGGGCATCATGGAGGCATGCCGTCGTCACCCAACCAGCGTGCACTCGCCGCGGCGGAGCGGTTCCTCACCGACGCGAAGGCCGTCTCCGCACTCGATGTCCTGTGCGGGCTGCGGTGGATCAACGACAACCACCTCGACCACTGGAAACACGGCCGCACGCCCTACCTGCCGCCGCTGGGCCAGGTGGGCGAGGAGAAGCTGCGCGGTGTCCTCGCCACCATCTCGGACTGGGCGGCCGAACGCGGCCTGAAGGCCACCGAGATCGCCTACGTCTCCGCGCATCGCGACCGCAAGCCGCTGCAGTTCACCCCGGACGGCGACGCAGACCTCGAGCGGCTGCTGCGCACGCACTGGGTGTCGGGGGACCTGCCGCCCGCGCAGCAGGAGAAGGCGGTGGCGAAGGCGAGCAAGCCGCCGGAGCTGCTCGTGATCATGCCGCTCAAGGAGTTCACCTGCGCGGTGTGCGGCGGCACCGGAGACCTCCTCGTGATGGAGGACGCCGGCGCGCTGTGCCTGACCTGCGCCGATCTCGACATGCTGGAGTTCCTTCCCGCCGGCGACGCCACGCTGACGCGGCGCGCGAAGAAGGCGAGCGGCCTCTCGGCCGTCGTCGTGCGCTTCAGCCGCTCCCGCAAGCGCTACGAGCGGCAGGGGATCCTCGTCGAGGAGCCGGCGCTGCGGGCGGCCGAGGCGTCGTGCCTCGCCGACGAGGAGGTGCGGCTGCGGCAGCGCGAACGCGACCGCGTGCGCCGCGCCGCAGGCGACGTCGAGCTCACGGCACGGATGGCTGCCGAGATCGGCAGCCTGTTCCCCGGTTGTCCACCCGAGCGGGCGCGTGCGAGCGCCGAGCACACGGCGGTGCGGGGCAGCGGGCGGGTCGGGCGCAGCGCCGCCGGCCGGGAGCTGGAGGAACGGGCACTCGTCGCGGCCGTCATCGCGTCGATCCGGCACGAGGACACGCCCTACGACGCGCTGCTGATGGCCGGGGTCGCCCGCGAGGACGCCCGAGCGCGGATCCGCGACGACGTCGACGCGGTGCTCGCGACGTGGCGGGCGGGCTGACGGCGCGGCAGTATCGCGGGTGCATCGTCGTCGAGCTTGCGAGGAGCACTGCATGTCCGTGCTGGCCGAGTTGCTGGATGCACTGCGCTCCCACCGCGTGGAGGTCATCGACCTGACCGCCCCGCTGCACAGCGGCACCCCGATCCTGCAGCTGCCACCCCCGTTCGCCAACGCGTCGCCGTTCTCGCTCACCGAGATCAGCCGCTACGACGAGCGCGGCCCGGCCTGGTACTGGAACGACATCCACACCTCCGAGCACACCGGTACGCATTTCGACGTGCCGGTGCACTGGATCACCGGCAAGGACGGCGAGGACGTCTCCCAGGTGGCGCCCGAACGCTTGATCGCCCCCGCGGTGGTGCTCGACTTCGCCGAGCAGAGCGCCGCCGACCCCGACTTCCTGCTCGAGATCGACCACGTCCTGGCCTGGGAGGCCGAACACGGCCCGTTGCCCGATGGCGGGTGGCTGCTCTACCGCACCGGCTGGGACGCGCGCAGCGAGGACGCCGAGGCCTTCCGCAACGGCGGTGCCAGCCCGGGGATCTCCGTGGAGTGCGCGCGGTGGCTGGCCGACGAGGCCCCGATCCGAGGGGTCGGGGTGGAGACCGTCGGCACCGACGCCGGGGCCGCGCACTCGTTCGACCCGCCGTTCCCGTGCCACTCGTTCCTGCTCGGCGCCGGCAAGTACGGGCT
The DNA here is from genome assembly GCF_042653605.1 of Pseudonocardia sp. GCM10023141. Classification (NCBI taxonomy): domain Bacteria; kingdom Bacillati; phylum Actinomycetota; class Actinomycetes; order Pseudonocardiales; family Pseudonocardiaceae; genus Pseudonocardia; species Pseudonocardia sp. GCM10023141. The sequence goes on along the minus strand of NZ_JBHSIR010000006.1, from coordinate 101,277 downwards.
CACGCAGCTGCAGAACCTGGCCCGGCTGCCCGTCACGGGCTCGGTGGTGATCAGCGGACCGCTGCCGATCGTCGGCGGGTCGGGCAGCCCGGCGCGGGTGCTGGCGCTGGTGGAGCGCTGATGGGAACCATCGCGGAGCTGGTGGGCCGCACGCTCGCGGCGCTGGGCGTCGGGCACGCGTTCGGGGTGGTGGGCAGCGGCAACTTCCACGTGACCAACGCGCTGCGCGACGGCGGCGTCGCGTTCACGGCGACGCGCCACGAGGGTGGCGCGGCGACGATTGCCGACGCGTACGCGCGGATCAGCGGCCGGGTCGGCGTGCTGTCGGTGCACCAGGGCTGCGGGCTCACCAACGCGATGACCGGCATCACGGAGGCGGCGAAGAGCCGCACGCCGCTGATCGTGCTGGCGGCGGAGACGGGTGCGGGCGCGGTGCGCTCGAACTTCCGGATCGACCAGTCCGCGCTGGTCACCGCCGTCGGCGCGGTGTCCGACCGGGTGCACTCGCCTGCCACGGCGCTCACGGACACGGTGCGGGCGTTCCGCACGGCCGTGCAGCAGCGCCGCACGGTGGTGCTCAACCTGCCCCTCGACGTCCAGGCGGCGCCGGCGCCGGGCGGGTGGACGGTGCCTGCGGTGCCCGCACTGCACCCGGTCCGCCCGGGTGCCGACGCGGTGGCGGAGCTGGCCGCGCTGATCCACGCGTCGCAGCGTCCGGTGTTCGTGGCGGGCCGCGGCGCGCTGCACGCGCGGGAGGAGCTGCGGTCGCTGGCGTCGGCGGTCGGAGCGCTGGTCGCGACCTCGGCCGTCGCGAACGGGCTGTTCCACGACGACGAGTGGTCCCTCGGTGTCTCGGGCGGGTTCGCGTCGCCGCTGGCGGCCGAGCTGATCAGCGGCGCCGACCTCGTCGTCGGGTGGGGCTGCGCGCTGAACATGTGGACGATGCGCCACGGTGCGCTGATCGGCCCGGACGCCAAGGTGGTGCAGGTCGACGACGACGCCGACGCGATCGGCGCGCACCGCCGGGTGGATCTGGGCGTGCTGGGCGACGTCGCCGCGACGGCTGCCGACACGCTGGCCGAGTTCCCGCGGCGGCGTACCCGCTACCGCACGGCCGACGTGCACGACGCGATCGCGAAGCGGGTGCGCTGGCGCGACGTGCCGCACGAGGACATCACCGGGCCCGACGGCATCGACCCGCGGACGCTGTCGGTCGCGCTGGACGACCTGCTGCCGGCCGAGCGGGTGGTGGCCGTCGACTCCGGCAACTTCGCCGGCTACCCGATGGCCTACCTGCGCGTGCCCGATGAGCAGGGCTCGTCGTTCACCCAGGGCTTCCAGTCGATCGGGCTGGGGCTGGCCACGGCGATCGGGGCGGCGGTGGCGCGCCCCGACCGGCTGGCCGTGGCGGCGCTGGGCGACGGCGGCGCGCTGATGGCGGCCGCGGAGCTGGAGACGGTGGTGCGGCTGGGCCTGTCGATGGCGGTGATCGTCTACAACGACCGCGGCTACGGCGCCGAGGTGCACCACTTCGTCGACGGCGACCTCACGACGGTGAAGTTCCCCGACACCGACATCGCGGCGATCGGGCGCGGCTACGGCTTCGACGCCGTCACGGTGCGGACGCCGGCCGACCTGGCGGGCGTCTCGGCGTGGGTGGCGGGGCCGCGCGACAAGCCGTTGCTGGTGGACGCCAAGATCGCCTCCGACGGTGGGGCGTGGTGGTTGGCGGAGGCGTTCAAGGGGCACTGAGCTGCGGGGTCCTCGGCCGCGGTGCCCTCGTTGCAGGAAAGCCACTTTCCTGCAACGTCGTTGCGGCAAAGTGGCTTTCCTGCAGGTCAGGCCGGCCAGGGGGCCGGGTGCGACCCAGCGAAGGAGATCCGCACCCGAGTCCCCTCCGAAGGCCATCACCCACTCTCCTGCAACCCCGCTGTGCTCTACCCCTCCGCCTTCCGCCGCGCCCGCAACGCCCGCACCCGTCCCCGGCTCGCACAGGCCGGGGCCGGGCACCAGCGCCGCCGCCCCGCCGGGTCGAGGAAGATCCCGCGGCAGTCCTGCTCGCCGCAGACCACCAGCGCGTGGCGCTCCGGTCCGGTCAGCTGCTCCAGGGCGTGGCGGGTGATCCGGGCGAGCGCCGCCGCCACCGTCGCAGGCGGCTCGCGGCGCAACGGCTCTCCGGCCACGAGCACCACCGGGTCGTGGTGCGCGGCGAGCAGCGCGTTCAGCGTCGTCACCGCCGCTGGGGGTGCCGGTTCGTCGAGCATCGTCGGGAACGCGAGCGCGCGCAGGGCCTCCCGGACGTCGCGGGCCTGTTCGAGGTCGACGTCGGTCGCCGCGCGGGCCGGTTGCAGGTCGCTGCGCGCGAGCCACTCGTCGAGCCGCGCTGCGGAGGCCAGCCGCTCCTCGGGGTGGTCGCTGAAGCTGCGCCCGCGCGTCGCCAGGAGGTTGAGCCAGGTGGCTCCGCAGTCGAACCGGAAGTCGTCCACTTGACGAGTGTAACGGGTATGCCGTTACAGTCCTGGTAACGGGATGGGCGTTACAAAGGAGGGCTTGATGGACGACGACCGCGACCGGGGTTACCGGTTGCTCGCGCAACTGCAGGACGAGCGCTCCCGGCGGGGGCTGGAGGCGGATCTGGAGGCGATCGCGCCCGGCTTCTTCGACTGGATCGTGACCAGCCTCTTCGGCGGCACCTACCAGCGCGAGGGGCTGTCGCTGCGCGACCGTCAACTCGTCAACCTGGGAGCGCTCACGGCGCTGGGCGGCGTCGATCCGCAGCTGGCCGGGCATGTCCGCACCAGCCTGCGGGTCGGGCTCACCGCGCCCGAGGTCGTGGAGGTCTTCGTGCACCTCGCGCCCTACATCGGGATCCCGAAGGCACTGGCCGGCCTGCGGGTCGCCGCCGGTGCGCTGGCGTGACCGCGGCGCGCACCGTGCTCGGCGACGTCCCCGTCGCCGAGCTCGGGACCATCGACGCCCACGACCACCTGTTCCTGCGCAGCGCGCTGCTGCCGGGCCAGGAGCTCGACGACGTGGCGGCCGCCATAGCGGAGGCCCGACGCTTCCGCGGCGAGGGTGGCGCCACGATCGTGCAGTGGACGCCGTTCGGTCTGGGTCGCCGCGTCGACGCGCTGCCCGAGGTGTCGCGCGCGAGCGGGGTGCACATCATCGCCGCCACCGGCCTGCACCAGCGGGCACACCTTGGGGAGCGCCCGGTGCCCGACCGGCTCGCCGACCTGTTCACCGCCGAGCTGACCACCGGGATCCACGGCGGCCCGGTGCGCGCCGGCATGATCAAGGTGGCTGGCGGCTTCCACGGCATCGATGACCACGCCCGGCTGACGATGGAGGCCGCCGCCGAGGCGCACCACCGCACCGGCGCGCCGATCGGCGTGCACCTCGAACACGGCACGGCCGTCCTGGACGTGGTGGGGCTGCTCTGCCACGAGCTGCGCGTGCCGCCGGCCCGGCTGGTGCTCGGGCACCTGAACCGCTCGCCGGACCTGTACCCGATCCGCGCGGCCGCCGACGCCGGTGCGTTCCTCGCCTTCGACGGTCCGTCGCGGGCCAACCACGCCACCGACTGGCGCCTGTTCGACCTGCTCGCCGACGTCGTCGAGCACGGACACGCCGGCCAGGTCCTGCTCGGTGGTGACACCACCACCGCTGTCGCACGGTCGACGTGCGGCGGCCCCGGGATGCCGTTCCTGCTCACCGCGTTGCGTCCCCGGCTCGCCGAGACGCTGGGGGCGGACGTGGCCGCCGCGGTGTTCGTCGACAACCCGGCGCGGGCGTTCGGCGTGGACTGGCGATAACCTCCGCGACGTGCTGGTGACCGCCGAAGGATCCGCGCTGCTGCTGATCGACTTCCAGCAGCGCCTGATGCCGGCCATCCACGACGGTGCTGCCGTGGTGGCCAACGCCGTGCGGCTGGCCCGCGCGGCGCAGCTGCTCGACGTCCCGACGTGCGCCACCGAGCAGAACCCGGCAGGCCTCGGCAACACGGTCGACGAGCTGGCCGGGTTCCCGCAGCTCGTGATGGCCAAGACGGCGTTCGGCGCCACCGCCGATCCCGGCTTCGCCACCCTGCTGCCGCCGCGCACCGAGGAGATCGTGGTGGCCGGGTGCGAGGCGCACGTCTGCGTGCTGCAGACGGTGCTCGGCCTGCTCGCGGCACGCCACCGGGTGCTGCTGGTCGCCGACGCGATCGGGTCGCGCGTCTCGTCGAACGCGGCGGCGGCGATCGATCGCGCCCGTCGCCACGGCGCCGAGATCGTGACCACCGAGATGGTGCTGTTCGAGTGGCTGCGCGATTCGCTGCACCCGAAGTTCCGCGAGGTACAGGCGCTGATCCGCTGAGCGCTACCAGCCGCGGGTGATCCACTCGTGCAGGTGTGGCCGCTCGGCACCGACCGTGGTGTCGGCGCCGTGGCCGGGATGCACGATCGTCGACGGCGGCAGGTCGAGCAGGGTGCGGACCGATCGGATGATCGTCGGGAAGTCCGACAGCCGGGTCCCGGTGAGGCCCGGACCACCGGGAAACAGCGTGTCGCCGGTGAGCACGTGCCCGTCGACGACCAGGCTGACGCCACCGGGGGAGTGGCCCGGGGTGTGCAGCACCTGCACCGCCAGCGAGCCGATCGGCAGCACCTCGCCGTCGGCGACGGGCGTGGTGCGCCCGTCCCACGGCGGCCCGGGCGGCGGCAGCAGCCGATCCGGGTCGCGGGCGAGCAGCTCCGCCGTGGCCGTGCCGGCGTCCCAGTAGCCCGTGCGGCGCACGACGTCGAGCTCGTCGGGCCAGACGGGAGCGTCGGCGGGATGGGCCAGCACCGGCACCTGCCACGCCGCGCTCAGCGCGGGTGCGGCCAGCACGTGGTCGAAGTGGGCGTGGGTCAGCAGGATCGCCTCGACATCGAGTCCGCGGGCCGCAGCCATGATCGCCGCGGGGTCGTCGCCGGGGTCCACCACCAGCGCGCGTTGATCGTTCTCGGCCCGCAGGATCCAGCAGTTGGTGTCCAGCACGCCGACCACGACCCGCTCCAGGATCGCGCGGTCGGGGATCATCGTGTCAGCAGCGCGTCGTAGACGGTGATGTCGTCGGCGTCGACCACCGGGAACCCGGATGCCCACGGCCCGTCCCAGTGCACCGCGATGCCGGGGTTGCTGATGGTGGTGCCGTCGGCGAACCGGAGGGTGGGGCTGGCCGGGATCGCGTCGGTGCGCGCGACGGCCCAGTCGGCCGTGATCGCCGACCGGAACGTCCCGCTGTCGAGCGCCGTCGCCAACTCGTCGACGTCGACGGCCGGCACCGTGGCGGCCACGTCGAGGATCACCTGCCGGTGGCTGATCGAGCGCGAGTCCGTCCAGAAGGCGCGGCGCAGCGCGAGGTCGAGGTCCTCGCCGGCCACCGGGCTCTGCGCGGACGCCGCGTGCACGGCCTCGGCCGCCAGCAGCACGGTGTGCGGGTACTGGTCGTCGGGCGCCGTCCAGACGCGGAACGCCGCTTCCGGTTCGATGGCGCCGAGCGCGACGGCCTCGGTGTCGGTGCCCCGGCGTGGGTGCGGCCCGTCGAACAGCTCCAGCGGGAACGTGTGGTGCTCGAGCCGGACCTGCGCGTCCAGGCCGAGGCGGGCCCGGGCCCGGCGCAGCCGCAGGACGGCGACGTAGGAGAAGGGGCACAGCAGGTCCGACCAGACCTCGATGGTGATCACGCGCTCTCCTGGTGCTCGGTGCCGGGCGGGTTGGTGGTGAAGCGTTCGGGTGCCAGCAGCACGGCGGTGCGCCGGTCGGTGGCCATCTCGCGGTCGTAGGCGGCCAGGTCGGGGTGCACCCCGCCGGCGGCGACGTAGACGTCGCGTAGCAGCGCGGGCAGGTCGGCGAGACCCGGGAGCGGGTCGTCGGGCCCGGCGAGCTCGACGGTGCCGCGGACTGCGACCCACTCCCAGCCCGAGCGGAACACGAGCGTCGCGTGCGGGTCACGGCGCAGGTTGGTGAGCTTGGCGGTGGCGCCGCGGGCCACGAACGCGATCGAGTCGGCGCCGGTGACGGGATGGGGCAGCACGCCGGCATTCACGACGCTGGTCGACGGCTGCCCGTTGGGGCGGAGCGTGACCAGCACGGCGAGCCAGTGCTCGGCGGCGCCGTAGGTCCTGACGGTATCGAGGTTCACGCCGTCGACGATACGGACTGCAGTCCGTTTAAGGCAAGCGGCTAGGGTCCCCGCTTGTGAGAGAGCTGCCACTGCTGACGGGCGGCGTGCCGAGGGAGCGTGCCGACGCGGCGCGCAACCGGCTCAAGGTGGTGGCCGCCGCAGCCGAGCTCTTCGGCGCCCGCGGCGTTGCGGCCGTGAGCATGGACGACGTCGCGGCCGCCGCGGGCGTCGGCAAGGGCACGCTCTACCGGCGGTTCGGCGACAAGTCCGGGCTGGCCGCGGCGCTGCTCGACGAGCGCGAGTCGGCGCTGCAGGAAGCGCTGCTGAGCGGGCCGCCGCCGCTGGGCCCCGGCGCCGCGCCGCTGGACCGGCTCGCGGCGTTCACGATCGCCTACCTGGCCTACGTCGACGCCCACCTCGACGTCGTCGCGATGTCACAGACCGCGAGCGCGGGCGCCCGCCTGCGCACCGGCTCGCACAGGTTGTGGCGCCAGCACTGCGCGATCCTGCTGGCCGCGGCCGGTGCCCCGGACGCCGACCTGCGCGCCGACGCGCTGCTCGCCGCGATGACAGCCGAGCAGGTGCGGCACTGGCGCCACGACGAGGGGCGCTCCCTGGCCGAGCTGACGGCGTCGATGGTGGCGATCGCCCGGGTGCTGGCCGGCGGGGCGGGGTAGCTCGTCCCGTTGCAGGAAAGCCACTTTCCCGCAACGACGTTGCAGGAAAGTGGCTTTCCTGCAAGGCGGGCAAGGCGGGGGCGCCGGACCGCCTCCTACGCCGCGATCGGAGCCGCCACCGCAGGCCGGGACTCCTCGGTTCGCCGCTGCGGCGCCGCCACCCACCGCCGTCCCAGCGCGATGGCGGGCTGCTCCACCCACCGGTACATGAGGTCGGCCATCAGCAGCGCCACGGCCAGCACGACGACGGCGGTGACGGTGCGGTGCACCCCCAGCGCCGGGATCGTGGCCGCGACGACGAGCCCGGCCAGCGCCTGCACCAGGTAGAGCGAGTACGAGCGATCCCCGACGAACGTCAGCGGCCGGCGGGCGAGCACCCAGCCCACCGGGCCACGGCCCACCAGCGAGACGACCAGCACCGCCACCAGCACCGCGTAGGCGATGATCACGGGCCCGCCCGGCCCGAGCACGCGCGACCCGATCGGCAGCGCGAGGTGGCCAGCGACGAACACCAGCGCGACGATCGTGGCGCCGAGCGGGCGCGTCAGCCAGGAGACCGCGCGGAACCCGCGGGGGTCGTGCAGCAGGACGGCCACCAGGCAGCCCAGGGTGATGGGGATGTAGCTGACGAGCACCGGCATCGTCGCCGCCAGCCCCAGCAGTGCGGCCAGCAGCACGATCCCGGCCGCGGCGCGCCGGGCCGCGGTCAGCACCGCGGCGAAGCCGAGCACCGGCCAGACCAGGTAGAACTTCTGCTCGATCCCGATGGTCCACAGCTGGCTCTGCGGGGCGTCCGGCCCGACGAACTCGCCGTTGAGCGTGAGGTAGCGCAGCATGACCTCGCCCAACCCGCCCGCGTACTCGCCGCGGGCGAGAGCAACCCCGGCGACGACGGCCAGCACCACGTAGTAGGCGGGCAGGATGCGCGCGATCCGCCGCTTCCAGAAGTTCTTGATCGACAGCCGCCCGTTGCGGGACTCCTCGCGCAGCGCCAGCGTCGTGATGAGGAAGCCGGACAGCACGAAGAAGATGTGCACCCCGATCCACCCGTACAGGCGCTCCCAGCTCGGGCCGCCGAAGTGGAAGAACACGACCATGGCCGCCGCGACGGCGCGCAGCCCGTCGAGCGCGGGGAAGCGGCGCAGTCCCAGGTACTGCTCGTGGTTCACGTGGTCGCGCTCCCGTTCGGTGCGTGCTCGGCACAGGAGATTAACCACCCGATCGAGCCGCGACCGCACAAGCCGCGTGAAACGCCGAAACAGGTCAGCGGGGCAGGGCGGGAAGGGCCCGCCTGCGCAGCCAGCTCTGGAACAGACCTGACAGGTCGCCCCCGGCATGCGTGGCCGCCACGGCCTCGAACTGGTCGGTGGTGACCGTCGAGTGGCGGTGCAGCGCGGTCCAGTCCTGCAGCAACGCGAAGAACGACACGTCCCCGATGGTGCGCCGCAGCGCGTGCAGGGTGAGCGCTCCGCGCTTGTAGACGCGCTCGTCGAACAGCCGCCCGATGCCCGGATCGGCGATCACCAGGTCGGCGGGCGCCGCCGCGACCTTCGCGTGCCACTGCTGCGCGAGCGCCGCAGCACTGCGCCCGCCCGACGCCTCCGACCACAGCCACTCCGCGTACGTCGCGAAGCCCTCGTTGAGCCAGATGTGGGGCCACGCGGCGATCGTGAGGCTGTTGCCGAACCACTGGTGCGCGAGCTCGTGGACGACGAGCCGCTCGTGCGTGCGCCTGCCGTCGACGTGGTTGGCGCCGAAGATCGACATGCCCTGGGCCTCGATGGGGTCGTCGAGTGCGTCGTCGGCCACCACCAGCGCGTAGTTGCCGAACGGGTAGGGCCCGAAGAACGACTCGAGCGTCGTCATGATCGCGCCGTGCCGTGCCGTGTCGCGGGCGAACGGCTTGCGCAGGCGTGCGGGCACAAACGCGGTCTGCACGACGTCACCGGTCGCCAGCTCGACCTCGTCGTAGCGCCCCACCTGCACGCTGACCAGGTAGGACGCCGTGGGCTCCGGCCGCTCGAACACCCAGGTCCGCGCGCCGGCCGAGCGCCGCTGCGATGTCAGCACGCCGGTGGCGACCACGGTGTAGGGCGCCGCGACCGTGACGCTGATGCGGTAGGCCGCCTTGTCAGACGGGTGGTCGTTGCACGGGAACCACGACGGCGCCCCGACGGGTTGGCTCGCCACGAGCACGCCGTCGGTGAGCTCGTCCCAGCCGATGTCGCCCCAGCGCCCGCGGATCGGCGTCGGGTTGCCGACGTAGCGGATCTCGACCACGAACGTGGCGCCCGCCGCGATCGGCCGCGCCGGCGTGACGTGCAGCTTGCCGGCCCGCAGCGTGAACTTGGCCTGCCGCCCGTCGACGGCCACGCGGGGCAGCTTGAACTCGGCGAGGTCCAGGCTGAACCGCGCCAGCGCCTGCCCGGCCACCGCCGTGAGGACGGCGCGGCCGGCCAGCCGGTTGGCCCCGATCTTGTAGTCCAGCTCGAGGTCGTAGTGCGTGACGCGGTACCCGCCGTTGCCGTGCGCTGGTAGGTAGGGATCCGTGGAACGTGCCGAGCCCTGCCTGGTCACACCCACGCCGAGATGGGGTTCCCGAGCCAGGCGCTGTCGGCGGGCACGGCGTCGCCGCGGGTGACCAGCGAGCCCGGTCCCACGGTGGTGGCGGCGCCGATGCTGGCGCCGGGCAGCACGATCCCGTTGGGCCCGAGCGTGGCGCCCGCGTCGATCCGCACGTCGTCCATGCTCATGATCCGATCATGGAACAGGTGTGTCTGCAGCACGCAGCCGCGGTTGATCGTGGCGCCGTCGCCCAGGTGCACGAGATCGGACTCCGGCAGCCAGTAGGTCTCCAGCCACACCCCACGCCCGACGGACACGCCCATCGTGCGCAGCCAGCCGGTGAGCAGCGGCGTGCCGCTGGCCGGGCCGACGAGCCACGGCACGGCCAGCACCTCGACGAACGTGTCGGCCAGCTCGTTGCGCCAGACGAAGGAGCTCCACAGCGGGTGTTCCACGGCGCGGAAGCGCCCGACCAGCACCCACTTCATGAGCGACGCGATGGCGGCCGCGACGATTCCCGCAGCGAGCAGCAGCGGGCCCGCGAGCAGCGCCGCGACGACCGGGCCGGCCGCGGTGGCGATCCCGAGTACCCCGCCCAGCACCAGCACCGCGAGGACCGCGGTGCACATGACGGGCACGACCCGGCACAGCTCGATCAGGCCGCGGGCCACCTTGAGCCGGCGACCCGGGTGGTAGGTGCGGCTCGTGTCGGCGTCGGACGCCGAAGACCCGCTTGCGGGGTCGAGCACCAGCACGGTGCGCCGCAGCGGCATCGGCGGCAGGCCGAGCCACGACGAGCCCTTCTTGGCCTTGCGCGGCGTGGAGGACAGCACGCCGACCAGGCCGCGGTTGGGCACCGAGCGTCCGGCCGCCGTCATGCCGGAGTTGCCCAGGAACGCCTGCTTGCCGATCCGCGACGGTGCGACGTGCAGCCAGCCGCCCGCCAGCTCGTAGGTGCCGACCATGGTGTCGTCGGCCAGGAAGGCACCGTCGGCGACGGTGGTCATCTTCGGCAGCGCGATCACGGTGGACGCCTCGACGTCGCGCCCGATCCGCGCCCCGAGCAGCCGCAGCCACACGGGGGTGAACAGGCTCGCGTACAGCGGGAACAGCGCGGTACGCGCCATGCCCATCAGCCGTTCGGTGGTCCAGACCTGCCAGCCGATCCGCCCGTGCACCGGGTGGAAGCCCTCGACCATGCCGATGCCGAGCAACCGCACCGCGACGAGCACGAGCAGCGCGTACGTCACGAGGTAGGCGACGGTCGCGACCGGGACGACCGGCAGCGCGGCCGCCACGGCGGCTCCCGCGCTGGGGGTGCCGCGCACGACGGCGCCGATGAGCAGCAGGCCGGGTAGCGCCGCGATGGCCGGGAACAGTCCCAGCACCGTGGACGTCACGCCGTAGGCGATGATCCAGCGTCGCGACCGCGGCGGCCGCGAGGACGGCCACGCCAGGGGGTGCTTGGCGACCTTGGCCGCGGGGGAACCGGCCCAGTGCTGCCCGGCCGGGACGGCACCGCGGACCGTGGAGCCGGCCGCGATCTCCGTGCCCCGCCCGATCCGGACACCGGGCAGCACCGTGCTGCGCGAGCCGATCCGGGCCCCGGCCCCGATGCGGATCTTGCCGATGTGCACCAGATCGCCGTCGACCCAGTGGCCCGACAGGTCGACCTCCGGCTCGACGGCCGCACCGCGGCCGATCTTGAGCAGGCCCGTGACGGGCGGTGCCGAGTGCAGGTCGACGTCCTTGCCGATCCGGGCGCCGAGCGCGCGGGCGTAGCGGGTGGTCCAGGACGCGCCGGAGACGCCGTTGGCGCCGGAGAGCTCGGCGAGCCGCGTGGCCGCCCAGAGCCGCAGGTGCACCGACCCGCCGCGCGGGTAGCTGCCGGGCCGGACGCCGCGCAGCAGCAGCCGCGCACCGGTGGCCGCGATCGCGATGCGCCCGGCCGGGCTGAACAGCACGACCCAGGCCAGCACCAGCGTCCACCACGGCACGGTCGGCGCCCAGGCCAGCACGCCGGTGACCGCCGCGACGCTCGAGAGCGCGGCCGCGACGGCGGCCCAGCGCAGGCCGACCAGTACCAGCATCGGGGCCATCAGCAGTGCCTGCCAGCAGCCGGTGGCGCGCGGGGTGGGCGCGATGTCGCGGTGCGCGCGCCGGGTGGCGCTGAGCGCGTCGAGCGCGGCGGCCAGCTTGCCCAGCTTCGGGTTCAGGTACAGGTCGTTGACCGAGACCTGGGGGTGGCGCGTGCGGATCAGCGCCACGAGCTGCGCGGCGGTGAGGCTGCCACCGCCGTGGGCGAAGAAGTCGGCGCCCGGGTCGGTGACGGTGGCACCGAGGATCTCGGCCCAGCCCTCGGCCAGCCAGGCCTCGGTTGGCGTGAGCAACCCGGCCGCCACGGGGTCGTGGGTGCCTGCGGGCAGCGGCCACGGCAGCGCGTCGCGATCGACCTTGCCCGACGTCCGGGTGGGCAGGTCGGCGAGCACGGCCAGCATCGGGACGAGCGCGGCGGGCAGCGTCTCGCGCAGCTGCGCGACGGCCGCGTCGGTGTCGAAATCCGCCTGCTCCGGCACCAGGTAGCCGACGAGCACCTGGTTGCCGGCGCGGGTGCGGCGCACGGCGGCGGCCGAGCCCAGTACACCGGGCAATGCCTGGATCGCGGCGTCGACCTCGCCCAGCTCGATGCGGCGGCCGCCGAGCTTGACCTGCTCGTCGGCCCGGCCCAGGAACAGCAGGCCCTCGACCTCGGCGCGCACGACGTCACCGCTGCGGTAGGCGCGGTCCCAGCCCAGCGCCGGCAACGGCGCGAACTTCTCGGCGTCCTTGGCGGCGTCGAGGTAACGGGCCAGGCCGACCCCGCCGATCACGAGCTCGCCGGTCTCGCCCATCGCGACGAGCTCGCCGTCGGCACCGATGACCGCGAGGTCCCAGCCCTGCAGCGGCAGCCCGATGCGGACCGGGCCCTCCCCGGTGAGCTGCGCGGCGCAGGCGACGACGGTGGCCTCGGTGGGGCCGTAGGTGTTCCACACCTCGCGGCCCTCGACGGCGACGCGCTCCACCAGTTCCGGCGGGCACGCCTCCCCGCCGAAGATCATCAGGCGGACCTCGTCGAGCGCGTCGACGGGCCACAGCGCGGCGAGCGTCGGCACGGTGGAGACCACGGAGATCCGCTGCGCCTCGAGCCACGGGCCGAGGTCGACGCCGGTGCGCACGAGCGAGCGGGGAGCCGGCACCAGGCAGGCGCCGTGGCGCCAGGCCAGCCACATCTCCTCGCAGGAGGCGTCGAAGGCCACCGAGAGCCCGGCGAGCACGCGGTCGCACGGGCCGATCGGCTCGTCGACCAGGAACAGCGCGGCCTCGGCGTCGACGAACGCGGCCGCGGCGCGGTGGGTGACCGCCACACCCTTGGGCCTGCCGGTGGAACCGGACGTGAAGATGATCCACGCGTCGTCGTCCGGACCGGGCGTGCCCGGACGCCCGATCGGGTCGGACACCGTGGTCAGCGCGCCGTCGGCGCCGAGCACGACGCAGACCCCGGCCTCGCCGAACACGAGGTCGGCACGCTCGTCCGGGTCGTCGGCGTCGACCGGGACGTAGGCAGCGCCCGCGCTGAGCACCGCGAGGATCGCGACGTAGAGCGCGGCGGTGCCCGACGGGATCCGGATACCGACGCGGTCACCGACGCCGACCCCGGCAGCGGCGAGCCGCCGGCGCACGACGTCGATCTCCTCGGTGAGGCGGCGGTAGCTCAGCACGCCGGTGCCGTCGTCGATCGCGTCGGCGTTCGGGTGGGCCAGCGCCGTGGCGGCCAGCACGTCGAGCAGGGTGCGCTCGGCGGGCGCACCGCCCGTCGGGAACAGGGCGGGCAGCGCGGTGGTGTTCGTGCGGGTGATCGCGAGGGTCATCGCGCACCGCAGGGGCCAGCGGGGCAGAACGGGAACGCGCGGGGGCGCATCTCTCACCTTCCGGGCAACGTGCTGTGACGTCGGCCGGGGCCGGTGGAATGGGGTGGCACACCCGGGAGCACAGCGATCTGAGACAGAACGTAAACGGTAGATGACGCCCGTGTCTCGCCTTCGTGTGGGAGTTCACCTCCTTCGGCAATCGATTCCCCGGGTCGTGATCCCTGCGTTTTCAGGGCTGACGGCACGCGAACGGTGCGCCGCCCGCCCGCGACCCTGCGAGACCCCACCCCGCTCGGCCATCGACCCGTGGGGCGCGCGGACCCCCGGCGGCGGCGCGCCGGGCTGCGGTTGCTCGAGGAGGTCGGCCTCGAGGGCTCGATCCTGCGTCGCCTCGACCTCGTCGTCGCCGGAATGAGTGCCGCTCTCGCCGTCTAATCGCCGGGCGTGGCGCAGGGGATGGCGGTAACATCGCGAGCGTCCCAGCAGCAGATGTAGGAAGCAGGCGGCTGACCCCTTGACCGGTACCGACCCCGGCTCAGTTGGATCCTCCGTGGTCCAGTCCCGCATGACTGTTCCCGACGCCGCTCTGCTCGCGCTGCTGGGTTCGCGCGACGAGAGCCTGCGCACCGCGGAGGACATGCTCGAGGCCGACGTGCACGTCCGTGGCAACGAACTCACCCTGTCCGGCACCCCGGCCGACGTCGCGTTCGCCGAGCGCGTCTTCGCCGAGCTGATCACCCTGGCCGAGCGCGGCCAGCAGGTGTCCAGCGACGCCGTGCGGCGCACCGTCGAGATGCTCGCCGACGGCGGCGCCGACGACCGCGCCCGCCTCGGGGAGTCGCCCGCCGAGGTGCTGAGCCTCGACATCCTGTCCCGGCGCGGCAAGACGATCCGTCCCAAGACTCTCAACCAGAAGCGCTACGTCGATGCCATCGACCACCACACGATCGTCTTCGGGATCGGCCCGGCCGGCACGGGCAAGACCTACCTCGCCATGGCCAAGGCCGTGCAGGCGCTGCAGACCAAGCAGGTCAACCGCATCATCCTGACGCGCCCGGCGGTCGAGGCGGGGGAGCGGCTGGGCTACCTGCCCGGCACGCTGTTCGAGAAGATCGACCCGTACCTGCGCCCGCTCTACGACGCGCTGCACGACATGATCGACCCCGAGTCGATCCCCAAGCTGATGGCTGCCGGCACCATCGAGGTGGCCCCGCTCGCCTACATGCGTGGGCGCACGCTCAACGACGCGTTCATCATCCTGGACGAGGCGCAGAACACCACGCCCGAGCAGATGAAGATGTTCCTCACCCGGCTGGGGTTCGGCTCCAAGATCGTGGTCACCGGCGACGTCACGCAGGTCGATCTGCCCGGCGGCGGCACGCGCTCGGGGCTGCACGTGGTGCGCGACATCCTCGACGGCGTCGACGACGTCAACTTCTCCGTGCTCACCAGCACCGACGTCGTGCGCCACCGGCTGGTGGCCGACATCGTCGACGCCTACTCCCGCTGGGACGAGAGCATGGAGCGCCCCAACCTGCGTTCGGCGGCGCCGCGCACCGGGCCGCCGCAGGATCGGCGCTCGCGCCGGCGCTGACGCTGCCGTTCGTCCATTCGGCGGGTGTCGGCTGGACCACTTGTCCACGCCATGACGCGACGGAAGGATCGGCCCGGTGTCGTTCCTCCGCGCGATCGTCGCGACCACGCTCGCCGGACTCCTCACCATCGCGCTGGCAGCGGCACCTGCCGCGGCAGCCACGCCCGACTCGGGGCTGGACAAGTACCTCACCCAGCAGCTGACCTGGGGGCCGTGCACGTCGCTCGTGCCGCCCGGGGCCGGTCAGGACTCGCTCGCCGACCCCCGGTTCGACTGCACGTTCCTCACGGTGCCGCTGGACTACGCGCAGCCCGACGGGCGCACGATCAAGATCGCCATGTCGCGCCAGAAGGCGCTCGACCCGGCCGCGCGGATCGGGTCGCTGTTCACCGACCCCGGCGGCCCGGGGGGCTCCGGTGTCACGTTCCTGCCGCAGCTCGCGGGTGGCCTGGCCACCAGCGAGCTGGCGAAGCGCTTCGACCTGATCGGGTTCGACCCCCGCGGCGTCGGCGCCAGCGAACCGGCCATCGACTGCTCGAACACCGTCGAGGTCGACGCCGAGCGGGCCGACCTCGATCTCGACGTCTCACCGGCGGGGGTGGCCCAGACGGAGTCGGAGGAGAAGGCGTTCGCCCAGCGCTGCGTCGACCGGGTCGGCACCGACGTGCTGGCAGCAGTCGGCACCCGGGATGTGGCGCGGGACCTGCGGGTGGCCTACCGCGCCGTCGGTGACCAGAAGCTGACCTATGTCGGCTACTCCTACGGCACCGAGATCGGGTCGACCTTCGCCTCGCAGTTCCCCACCGAGGTGCGCGCGCTCGTACTGGACGGCGCGATCGACCCCGCCCAGGATCCCGTGCAGGCGCGCCTGACGCAGTCCCGCGGCTTCCAGCGGGCGTTCGACGGGTTCGCGGCCGTCTGCGTCACCCGTCCCGACTGCGGGCTCGGTGCCGACAAGGCGGGTGCGTCAGCCCGGCTGCAGGCCATCCTCAAGCCGTTGATCACCACCCCGATCCCGGCCGGCGACGGGCGCACGCTCGGGTACAACGACGCGATGACCGGCGTGATCACCGCGCTGTACTCGCAGGCGCTGTGGGGCTTCATGAACGAGGGGCTGACGCAGGTCGGCAAGGGCGACGGCACCAACCTGCTGCGCCTGGCCGATGCCTACTACGAGCGTGCGCCCGACGGCAGCTACGGCAATCTCATCGAGGCCTTCCAGGCCATCACCTGCGTCGACCGGGCGCCGATCACCGACCCGAAGCTGGCGCTGGACATCAGCCGGCAGCAGAACGCGCTCGCGCCCTTCGCCGACCCGGGCGTCGGACCGTCGAGCGCGTTGGAGCTGTGCGCGTTCTGGCCGGTCGAGCCCACGAGCGCGGCCGGACCCGTCGTCGCTCCCGGCCTGCCCACGGTGTTGGTGGTGTCGTCCACGGGTGATCCGGCCACGCCGTACGAGGACGGCGTCTCGCTGGCCAAGCAGATGAAGGCCCGCCTGCTCACCGTCGAGAACGACGGGCACACGGTGGCGTTGCAGGGGCTCAACAAGTGCGCCGACGACATCGCGTCGCGCTACCTGGTGGACCTGACGCTCCCGGCCGCCGACCCCCGCTGCGCCCGCCAACCCCCCGCCTGACGCCGCCGGTCCCTCCACCCCAACTCGCGGGGCGTTCGAGCGCAACTCGCGGGGCGTTCGAGCGCAACTCGCGGGGCGTTCGAGCGCAACTCGCGGGGCGTTCGAGCGCAACTCGCGGGGCGTTCGAGCGCAACTCGCGGGGCGTTCGAGCGCAACTCGCGCGGGTACTTGCCCTGCCCAGAGCGCGAGTTGCGACGGATGTGCCCGCGAGTTGCGACGGAGGTGCCCGCGAGTTGCGACGGATGGCCCCGCGAGTTGCGACGGAGGTGCCCGCGGGTTGCGACGGATGTGCCCGCGAGTTGGGGTCGGGCGTGACCTCTGGTCAGCCGGGGAGGTAGCGGTCGAGCATCGCGTTGCGGAACTTGCCCGTGGGGTCGGCGGAGCGCAGCAGCTTCTCGGCATCGGGGAGGTGGGGGAGCAGGTCGCGGACGGCCCCGGGCTCGACGCCGAACACCTTGCCCCAGTGCGGGCGGGCGGCCAGCGGCTCCAGCGCGGCCTCGACCGCCGCCACCGCCGGGTCGACGATCCCGTGGTCGAGCACCCATGTGAAGTGGAAGGCGACGCTGTCGCGCTCGCTCGCGGCCGAGAGCCAGGTGGTGTCGGCGGCGATCGTCCGGATCTCGGAGACGAGCAGCGCGGGTGCGATCCGGTCGCGCACCGCGTCGAGTGCCGCGAGCGCGTCGCCCAGTGCCGCGCGCGGCACCAGGTACTCCGACTGCAGCTCCGCACCGCTGCTCGGGGTGAAGGCGAGCCGGAAGTGCGGCAGCCGCTCGTGCCACGGCCCGGGCACGCCACCCTGCTGCGTGCAGTGCGTGGCGTCCTCGCCGCGGGTCATGTGGCGGGGCCCGTCGGCGCGGGTCAGGCCCAGCCAGTTCGACGGCGGTTCCGGGTCGCCGACGCGCTGCTTGACCCACACCTGCTCGATGCCATGGCCCGATCCGGCGGCGCCCTCCCAGTACGTGAAGAGGCTGACGCTGTAGGCCGCAGCCAGCGCCTCGGCGGCGTCGGACAGCTCCAGCGATCCCTCGTACACCCACTGCCGGACGTCGAACGCGGGCACGGTGTCGAGCGTCATCGCCGTCACGACACCCAGCCCGCCGAGCGCCACGACCGACCCGGGGAACGCGGCGTCGCCGCGGCGCACCGTGACCAGCGTGCCGTCGGCCGCCACCATCTCGACGGCCGAGACGGACGTGGCGAGGATGCCGTGGGACTCCCCGGAGCCGTGCGTGCCGGTGGCACACGCGCCCGCCACCGAGATGTGCGGCAGCGAACCGGTGTTGGGCAGCGCCCGCCCGGCGGCATGGAGCGGACCCATCAGCTCGCCGTAGCGCATCCCGCCCGACACCGTGACGGATCCGCCCTCGATCGCCAGCACCGGGGGCAGGTCGGCCACCGAGACGAGGACGCCCGTGGTGTCGGCGATCGGCGAGAACGAGTGGCCGGTGCCCAGCGCCCGGACGCGCTCGGCGGCCGCCACGATCTCCTGCAGCTGTCCCACGTCGGTGGGCCGGTGCAGCGCCGCCGCCGAGAAGTTGATGTTGCCTGCCCAGTTGTGCAGCGTCGATGCAGTGGCCACGTAGCTGAACTTATCGGGTGGCCTACCCTTGTGGCTGTGTCGATCGAGGTCAACAACGAGTCCGGCGTGAGCGTGGACGAGGCGCTCATCGCGTCGGTCGCGCGCTTCGCCCTCGACGCGATGCGCGTCAACCCCGCCGCGGAGCTGTCGATCATCGCCGTCACCCTGGACGTGATGAGCGAGCTGCACGAGCGCTGGATGGACGAGCCGGGCCCCACCGACGTCATGTCCTTCCCGATGGACGAGCTGGCCGAGGAGTCCCGCCGGCCCGACGCTCCCGAGATGGGCCCGGCGCTGCTGGGCGACATCGTGCTGTGCCCCGAGTTCGCGAAGGCGCAGGCCCGCACCGCCGGTCACACGCTCGGCGACGAGCTGCACCTGCTCACCGTCCACGGCGTGCTGCACCTGCTCGGCTACGACCACGCGGAGCCGGAGGAGGAGCGCGAGATGTTCGGCCTGCAGAACAAGCTGCTCACCGAGTGGCGCGTCGCTCGCGAGCGCGCCGCCGCGGTCGAGGCGCAGCGCCGCAGCGACTCCGCCGTGCTCGGCGCCGTCGGCCTCGAGGACAGCTGAACCTGATCCCGATGCCTGCCGACGTGCTCGTCCCCGCGGAGGCGCGATGACCGCCACGGCCATCACCCCGCTGATCGTCATCGCCATCCTGCTGGTCCCGCTGGCGGGGCTGTTCGCCGCCGCGGACGCCGCACTCAACTCGGTGTCGCGCGCCCGGGTCGACGCGCTCGTCCGCGCCGGTCGCACCGGGTCGCGAGCGCTCGCCGCCGTGGTGGCCGACCGGCCGCGCCACGTCAACCTGCTCCTGCTGCTGCGGCTGGCCGCGGAGACGGCCGCCACCGTGCTGGTCACGGTCGCGTTCGTGCAGACGTTCAGCACGGTCTGGGTGGGCGCGCTCACCGCGGGCGGGGTCATGCTCGTGGTGTCCTACGTGCTCATCGGCGTCGGCCCGCGCACGCTCGGGCGCCAGCACCCCTACCGCGTCGGGATGCTCGTGGCGGCCCCGGTCCGGGCGCTCGCCACGCTGCTGGGCCCGCTCACGAAGCTGCTGATCGTGGTCGGCAACGCGATCACCCCCGGCCAGGGCTTCCGGCAGGGCCCGTTCTCCTCGGAGATCGAGCTGCGGGAGCTGGTCGACATGGCCAGCACCAGCGGGGTCGTCGACGAGGACGAGCGGCAGATGATCCACTCGGTCTTCGAGCTGGGTGACACGCTGGTCCGCGAGGTGATGGTGCCGCGCCCGGACGTCGTCTGGACCGAGGGCGACACCCCGGTCGACAAGGTGCTGCGGCTGGCGCTGAAGAGCGGCTACTCGCGCATCCCGGTGCTCGGCGAGAGCATCGACGACATCGTCGGTGTCGCCTACCTCAAGGATCTGGTGCGCGCGCAGGCCGAGGCCAACGGGACGGTCGCCACGCTCGTCGAGGTGATGCGCCCCGCCGTCTTCGTGCCCGACAGCAAGCGCGTCGACGAGCTGCTCAAGGAGATGCAGGCCGCCCGCAACCACATGGCCATCGTGGTGGACGAGTACGGCGGCGTCGCCGGGGTCGTCACGATCGAGGACATCCTCGAGGAGATCGTCGGCGAGATCACCGACGAGTACGACGCCGAGGAGGTGCCCGCGGTCCAGCACCTCGACGACCACAGGATCCGCGTCGCCGCTCGGCTCCCCGTCGAGGACTTCGCGGAGCTGTTCCCGGGGCTCGACGGCGCCGACAGCCCGCTGGCGGAGGTGCTCGCGGAGGCCGACGTCGACACGGTGGGCGGGTTGCTCGCCCAGCAGCTCGGCCGCGTCCCGCTGCCGGGGGCCACCGCCGAGGTAGCCGGGCTGCGGCTGGTCGCGGAGGGCGGCAAGGACGCCCGTGGCCGGGTCCGGATCACCACGGTGCTGGTGGATCCGATCGACCACGGCAGCCAGGACGACGAGGAAGTGGACGGATCCGCAGACAGCGGCCGTCGGGAGGAGAGCGATGTCCGGTCCCGCTGAGGCCAGCCCGGTGATCGACCCCGAGGACGCCAAGATCGTCACGCTGGCCCGGTCCGCGCGCGCTCGTACGGGCGCCGCCGAGGGTGCCGCCGTGCGCGACACCGACGGTCGCACCTACGCGGCGGCGTCCGTTGCGCTCGCATCGCTGCAGCTCACGGCCCTGCAGGCCGCGGTGGCCGCGGCGGTGTCGAGCGGGGCGCCCGGCCTGGAGGCTGCCGCCGTCGTCACCTCGGACGACGCCGTCGACGCCCCGTCGCTGGCCGCGGTGTGGGAGCTCGCCCCGGCGGCGCACGTGCTGCGCGCCGACGGGTCCGGCACGGTGGTCGAGACGCTCGGCGCGGAGTCGCCCGCATGACCGCCGCCACCCCCGCCTTCGACGTCATCGTGGTCGGCGGCGGCATCGTCGGCCTCGCCACGGCCCATGCCGTGGCCCGCACCGGACGCTCGGTCGCCGTCGTCGAGCGGGAACCCCGGCTCGCGCAGCACCAGACCGGCAACAACTCCAACGTGATCCACTCGGGGCTCTACTACGCGCCCGGCGGGCTCAAGGCCCGCCTGGCCGTCGCCGGGTGCGCGGAGACCGTGGCGTTCTGCCGCACCCACGACCTGCCGCACGAGGTCACCGGCAAGCTCGTCGTCGCCACCGAGCCCGAGGAGCTGCCGCGCATGGCGGAGCTCGTCCGCCGTGGTGGCGCCAACGGGGTCGAGGTGCACGAGCTCGACCAGGCCGGCATCCGCGTCCACGAGCCGCACGTGCGCGGGATCGGGGCGCTGTTCGTGCCGTCCACCGGCATCACCGACTACCGCGCGATCGCCGAGAAGCTGGGCGAGCTGGTGGCCAAGGAGGGTGGCGAGATCCACCTCTGCCGCGCCGTGCAGCAGCTGGCCCGCCGCGCAGGCGACGTCGTGGTGCGCACCGCCACCGGCGACCTGCTGGGCCGCCAGGTCGTGGTCTGCGCCGGGCTGCGCAGCGACGAGGTCGCCCGCGCGGCTGGCGTCGACCCCGGCGTGCGCATCATCCCGTTCCGCGGTGAGTACTCCGGCTTCAGCGACCGCGCCGCTGCGCTGGTCAAGGGCCTCATCTACCCGGTGCCCGACCCCGCCTTCCCGTTCCTCGGGGTGCACGCCACCCGCGGCATCGACGGCCACGTCCACGCGGGCCCCAACGCGGTGCTCGCGATGGCCCGCGAGGGCTACTCGTGGGGCGCGGTCAAGCCGAAGGAGTTCCTGCAGACCATCACCTACCCGGGCATGCTGCGCGTCGCGAAGCAGCACTGGCGCTACGGGTTCGGCGAGATGCACCGGTCGCTGTCGCGCGACGCGATGGTCAAGCAGATCCAGCGCATGCTGCCCGATGTGCGCGCCGAGGACCTCTCGCGCGCAGGCGCCGGCGTGCGCGCCCAGGCCGTCAAGGCCGACGGCACCCTCGTCGACGACTTCCTGTTCGTCGACCAGGGGTCGGGTCCCGGTGCCATCCTGCACGTACTGAACGCGCCGAGCCCGGCGGCAACCGCCGCCCTGCCGATCGGTCGCGAGATCCTCGAGCGCCTCACCGGCGAGCGGCTCGCGCCGCTGGGAGTCACATGAGCAACATCTTCGGCGACGTTCCGGACGGCTTCCGTTCCGGCTTCGCGTGCTTCGTCGGTCGGCCCAACGCCGGCAAGTCCACGCTGACCAACGCCCTGATCGGCACGAAGATCGCGATCACGTCGAGCCGGCCGCAGACCACCCGCCACGCGATCCGCGGCATCCTGCACCGCCCGGACGCGCAGCTGATCGTGATCGACACGCCCGGGCTGCACAAGCCGCGCACGCTGCTGGGCAGCCGGCTCAACGACATCGTCCGCGAGACCTGGTCGGAGGTCGACGTGATCGGCTTCTGCGTGCCTGCCGACGTCTCGGTGGGGCGCGGCGACGAGTTCATCATCAACGAGCTCAAGGCCGTCGCCGGCCGCACGCCGATCATCGGCGTGGTCACCAAGACCGACCTCGCCCAGCCCGAGCAGATCGCCGAGCGGCTCACCGAGCTCAGCGCGCTGATGCAGTTCGAGGACGTCGTGCCCTGCTCGGCTGTCGACGGCTTCCAGGTCGGCCTGCTCGCCGACCTGCTCGTCAAGCAGCTGCCGGAAGGCCCCTCGCTCTACCCCGACGGCGAGCTCACCGACGAGCCGGAGGAGACGCTCGTGGCCGAGCTCATCCGCGAGGCCGCGCTGGAGGGCGTGCGCGACGAGCTGCCGCACTCCATCGCCGTGGTGATCGAGGAGATGGTGCCCCGCGAGGGCAAGTCCGACCTGCTCGACGTGCGTGCCGTGGTCTACGTCGAGCGGTCGAGCCAGAAGGGCATCGTGATCGGCAAGGGCGGCGCGCGCCTGCGCCAGGTCGGCACCGACTCCCGGCTGCAGATCGAGAAGCTGCTCGGCACCCGCATCTATCTCGACCTGCATGTGAAGATCGCCAAGGACTGGCAGCGCGACCCGCGCCAGCTGCGCAAACTCGGGTTCTAGCGGGAATAGGTGGGGATCGAGCTCACCGCCGCCGAGACGAACACGATGATGAACACGATGTAGATGACGATCAGCACCGTGATCACCGCGCCGACGATGATGCCGGCCAGCGCCAGCCCGTCGCCCTGCTCGCCGGTGCGCTTGATCTGGCCGCGGGCGATGAACCCGAGCACCACGCCGACGGGCGCGAAGATGAACGCGAAGATCAGCGCCAGGATCGCCATGGTGTTGGTCTGCGTGGGCGCGGGGTACGCCGGCTGCGCGTAGCCGTAGGGGGCGGGCTGGCCGTAGCCCTGCTGCGGGTACTGCTGCTGCGGGTAGCCCTGCTGCTGCGCGTACTGCGACGGGTCGTAGGCGCCGGCCTGCTGCCCGTAGCCCTGCTGCCCGTACGTGGGCTGCTGCTGCCCGTACTGCTGCTGGCCGTACTGCGACGGGTCGTAGGCCGCCGGCTGGCCGTACTGCTGCTGCTGCTGGCCGTACTGCTGCCCGTACTGGGCGGCCGCAGGGTCGTAACCCTGTGCAGGTGGCTGCTGCTGGGATGCCGGCTGCTGGGATGCCGGCTGCTGGGCCACGAACTGGGCAGTGGCGTCGGCATGCTGCCCGGAGCTCTGGGCAGCACCCTGCTCCGTGGCGGGCGCGGCACCGGACTCGGGGCTCGCGTGCGCCCCGCCCTCGGCGGGCTTGTCGAACGAGATCGGGGCACTTGCCTGTTCGGGCGCCGTCGGCTCCGGGCCCCCGCCCACGCGGAAGACGGACGTCTTCTCGTCGTCGGGCGAATTCGGACTGTCCTGCGACATGGCTCCCCCTTGAAGGTGTGAAGGCCGATCGTAGGGCGCAATCGGCGCGGGGGTGCGATGACGTGCCCGTTCGGGACGTAGGCTCATCCGCGTGACCCTGTATCGCGACACAGCGATGGTGCTGCGCGTGCAGAAGCTCGGCGAGGCCGACCGCATCATCACGTTGCTCACCCGGCGCCGCGGCAAGATCCGCGCGGTGGCGAAGGGGGTGCGCCGCACCCGCTCCCGCTGGGGCGCGCGGCTGGAGCCCTTCAACCACGTCGACATCCAGTGCTACACCGGCCGTTCGCTCGACATCATCACGCAGGCCGAGACGGTCGACGCGTTCGGCGTCGGGCTCGTCAACGACTACCCGCGCTACACCGCGGGGTGCGCGGTGCTGGAGACGGCCGACCGCCTCGTCGCCGAGGAGGGTGAGCCGGCGATGCGCGTCTACATGCTGCTCGTCGGGGCGATCCGGGCGCTGTCGGACCGCGAGCGCGACGCGTCGCTGGTGCTCGACGCCTTCCTGCTGCGGGCCATGAGCCACGCCGGCTGGGCGCCCGCGATCAACGACTGCGCGCGCTGCGCCGAGCCCGGCCCGCATCCGGCGTTCAACATCGCCGCAGGTGGGGCCGTGTGCCCGCGCTGCCGTCCGCCGGGTTCGGTCATGCCGTCGCGCGAGACCTTCGCGCTGCTCGACGCGTTGCTGCACGGCGACTGGACCACCGCCGACGCGGCGGCCGCCGCCACCCGCCGCGACACCAGCGGGCTCGTGGCCGCGCACCTGCAGTGGCACCTGGAGCGGCAGCTGCGCTCGTTGCCGCTGGTGGAGCGCCGGGCCACCGCTGCGACCTGATGGTGCCCCGCCGCCGGGCCGTTGTGCTGCTGGTCCTCGTCGCGGTCATCGCGGTCGGGCTCGTCCTGCAGCTGTTCCGGGCCTCCCCGCTGGCCGATCACGCCGGCAACGTCCTCTACGCGGGAGCCGTCTACCTCGGGGTGTGCCTGCTGGCGCCCGGCGCGCGATGGACGCGGGTGGCGGCCGTCGCGCTGCTGCTGTGCGTCGCGGTGGAGGTGCTGCAGCTGACCCCGGTGCCGGGGGCCGTCGCGGCGGTCGTCCCCGGAGCGCGGCTGGTGCTCGGCTCGACGTTCGTGTGGACCGACTTCCTCGGCTACGCGGTGGGGGTGGCGCTGGCGGCGGCGCTGGACGCCCGGACGGCCCGTCTCCGCGCGGCGAGCCCGGCGGGGTGAACCCAGCCGACCGCATGGCAGGAAGCCCGGCCCCGCAAACCGCACGGCATAGGCTGCAGGCGTGTCCCGGTTCCAGCCCCCACCCCCGCACCCGACCGGTGCCCGCCCACCCGCCATCCCGCGTGAGCTCGTGCCCAACCACGTCGCGCTCGTCATGGACGGCAACGGCCGCTGGGCCAACGCCCGCGGCCTGCCGCGCATCGAGGGTCACCGGCGCGGTGAGGAGTCGCTGATGGACGTCGCGCGCGGCTGCATCGACATCGGCGTCCGGTGGCTCTCGGCCTACGCGTTCTCCACGGAGAACTGGAAGCGCAGCCCCGACGAGGTGCGCTTCCTGATGGGCTTCAACCGCGACGTGATCCGCCGTCGCGTCGACGAGATGAGCGCGATGGGCGTGCGCGTGCGCTGGGCCGGGCGCCGGCCACGGCTGTGGCGCAGCGTCATCAAGGAGCTGGAGGTCGCGGAGGAGAAGACCCGCGACAACGACATGCTGACGCTCACGATGTGCGTCAACTACGGCGGCCGGGCCGAGATCGCCGACGCGGTCAAGCAGATCGCCCGGCAGGTGGCCGAGGGCCGGATCAAGCCCGACAAGATCGACGAGAAGACGATCGCGCGGTACCTCGACGAGCCGGACATGCCCGACGTCGACCTCTTCGTGCGCAGCTCCGGCGAGCAGCGCACGTCCAACTTCCTGCTCTGGCAGTCGGCTTACGCGGAGATGGTCTTCCTGGACACGCTGTTCCCCGATTTCGACCGGCGCCACCTCTGGCAGGCCGTCGAGATCTACGCGCGGCGCGACCGGCGTTTCGGTGGCGCGCTCGATGCCCCCGGGGCGGCGTCGTGAGCGGCCCGATCGCCGGCATGCTGCAGGTCGCACGCACGGCTCTGGAGCGCTACCACGACGTCACGGCCGACGACGACGGAGCGCTGACGTTCGCGCACGGTGGCGTGCTGTGCGTGGTGCAGGGCATGGAGCTGGAGGAGGGGCTGCCCGTCCTCAACCTCACCTGCGTGGTGGCCTGGGACCTGCCGGTGGAGACCGACGTGCCCACCCGCGTCGCCATGGGAGCAGGGGAGGGGCTCTTCGGCACGCCGCGGGTGATCCGGGGTGAGAAGGGCTGGGACGTGACGCTGCGCTACGCGTTCCCGGCGGCCGGACTCGACGACAAGGCGATGGGAACGCTGCTGATGCTGGTGGTCAGCAGCGCGTCGAGCATGCGGGCGGAACTCACAGAATCACCGTGATCGCCTCGGCACACACCGCAGGGGCATCGCACACACCGTGGAAGGTGTGTGCGATGCCCCTGCGGTGTGTGCGGGCGAAGCTCAGCTGCGGGGTTCCCCGGACTCGCTCAGGTGCACGACCGGGAGCTTGCTGAGCTCCGTCGGGCTCAGCTGGCCGGCGGCGCCGAGCACGTTGTTCTGTGCCAGCTGCATGCGCGCGTCGACCAGGCCCGAGAGCCCGTAGGCGACCCGGCCGAGCAGCCGCACCGTGGTGTCGTCGACGATCGGGCGCGGCGTGGAGACCACGGCCACGCCGGTGGGCTTGCCGTCGTTGGCCTGCGCCACACCGATCACGAAGGACTCGCGCGGGTTGACGTGGCGCGACGCGTAGTGATCACGCAGCTTCTTGACCATGCCGTGGAAGTCGGTGACCTCGCCCTCGAGCTTGAGCTCCTCGAGGTCCTTCTCGGTGAGCACGGCGGCTCGTCCCGAGAAGCAGCGCACGTAACCGATCAGTGCGCCGCTCCACAGCGCCTCGACCAGCGCCGTGTCCGTGTCGACCCGGGCCGGTCCGGTGTCGGGTGCGTTGAGTGCCGTGACCAGGTGCTCGCAACAGCGCAGCACGTACTGCAGATCCTCGAAGACCGCGGCCAACCCTGCCAGCTCAGCGGCCTCGGGGCCTTCGAGCCGTCGCACCGTGCTGGGAGCGGTGGCTGTCGCCGCATCCCCGTTCGTGTCCGCCACGAAGCGCCTCCTTGCGTTGGGCTCGCACGCTAATGCCCGAGCCGGGAAGCTGATGTGTCGATGTGAGACGGTCAGTGCTAGCTGTAGCTAGCGCCGTGGACCGGTCGTCGCGCACTCCCGGCAGAGGCCGAAGATCTCGGCCGTGTGGCTCAGCTCGGAGAACCCGTGCGCCTCCGCCACCCGCTGCGCCCAGCTCTCGACGGCAGGCCCCTCGATCTCGACGGTGCGCCCGCACCGGCGGCAGACCAGGTGGTGGTGGTGCTCGGCGCTGCTGCACCGGCGGTAGACGGCCTCACCGGTGCCGGTGCGCAGCACGTCGACCTCGCCGCCGTCGGCGAGCGTCTGCAGCGTGCGGTACACGGTGGTGAGGCCGATGCCGTCGCCGCCGCGCCGCAGCTCCTCGTGGATCTCCTGGGCGGAGCGGAAGTCGTCGAGCCGGTCGAGCATGGCCGACACCGCGGCGCGCTGGCGGGTGGCGCGCACCGCACGGGTGGCGGGCGTCTGGCCGTTGTCGCCCCCGAAGTCGCGGCGTGCGGTGGCGCTGTGGACGTGCTCGGTCATCGGGTCTCCTCCGCGTGCTCCACGGCGTCGACGACGATGTGGGCGAGGTGGTCGTCGACCAGCGAGTAGACGACCTCGCGACCCTGTCGCTCCCCCCGGACCACACCGGCCGCCTTGAGGACCCGCAGGTGCTGGCTGATCAGCGGCTGGGTGACGC
Organism: Pseudonocardia sp. GCM10023141; assembly: GCF_042653605.1. Classification (NCBI taxonomy): domain Bacteria; kingdom Bacillati; phylum Actinomycetota; class Actinomycetes; order Pseudonocardiales; family Pseudonocardiaceae; genus Pseudonocardia; species Pseudonocardia sp. GCM10023141. Next base: position 73,948 of record NZ_JBHSIR010000006.1, on the reverse strand, counting down.
CCAGCGCGTCGACCAGGTCGTGCACGCACCGGTGGGACTCGAGCAGCTGCAGCACGATCGCGATGCGGACCGGCGCGGCGAGCGCACGCAACAGGTCACCGGCCGCCTCGAGGGTGCGCGGGGTGCGGGCCGGCGCGGGCGCGGCGCTGCCGTGCTCGGCGGAGTGGTCCGCCGGCTCGACGGCGGTGTCACGGGTAGCGGTGTCACGGGTGGCAGCGTCCCTGATGCCAGCGTCCCCGACGGCAGCCCCGGACCCTGCGACGATCGACATCCGTGTCCCCATCCTCGGGGGCGGCGACCGCACCCCCTGTGGTTCCTGCATCCCGACGGGCCGCACCCTCCATCGTAGGCGTGCGGTGGCATGCTCCGTCCGTGCTGCTCGTCTGCCGCTTCGGCGCGCCCTCCGACGCCCCCGCATTCCTGACCAGGGCCCGCCACGCACTGGAGCTGCTGACCGCTGCGCCGGGCTGCCTCGGCGGCGAGCTGGGCCGGGCCGTGGACGACCCGGACCGGTGGGTCCTCACCGTCCGGTTCACCTCCGTCGACGCCTACCGCCGGTCGCTGAGCCCGTTCGACGTGCGCACGCACGTGGTCCCGCTGCTGTCGGAGGCGCTGGCCGACGAGCCGTCCACGTTCGAGTCGCTGGTGACAGCGACGGGCGGTGCCGCCACGGAGCACCCGAGCCTGCTGGCCTGAGGTGGGTCAGCCGGTGAGGCGGCGCAGCTGCTCGCGGGGGTCCCAGCCGGGGGGCTGCGCGTCGACGGGGCTCCGCCACGGCATTCCGTCGGCGATCCAGCCGGCACGCCACTGCTGGTGGGTGAACCCTTTGTCGTCGTCGGTGACCCCGTACTCGAACCAGCAACTCGGGCAGATCTCGTAGGACCCCAGATGTGTTCGTGGTGAGTAGGCGGGCCCGTACAGGCCGGGATACCCGCAGATCGGGCACATGAAGGTGTCAGGCAGGGGCACGGCGTTCACTCCCAGCTCACGGGCATGCCCCAGTCCGGTGCGCGGCGTTGCCAGTAGGTTGTTGACGTCGGTCGGAAGTAGGTCTTGATGACTCCGGTTGTGGAGTCGTAGCTGGCGAGGGTGTTCGACGACGGATCGTAGACGCGCACGACGCCATCGCCGTCGACGAGCGCCGGGTAGCCCTCGGACTGGGCGCGAGTCAGGAAGTCCGCCGCCGCGGCGGCATAGGCCTGCTCACCCGTGAGTCCGAACTCGGCGGCGTGATCGTTGGCGTGCCGAGCGGCGAGCACCGGGTTGGCGAAGCGATCGGCGGAGAACCTCGGCACGGGTTGGGTCGGTTCGGCAGCGACATGTGTGGGCACCGCGCAGCCCGGCGTCCGTGGCGTCCTCGAGCTCGGAGAGCTCGGCCTCGACGGCCCGCGGGGTCGCGGTGCCGGCGGACAGCTGCTCGACCGCGGCCACGGTCGCCGGTCGATCGCTGTCAACACCTCGGCGGGCAACCGGGCGGCGAACGCGTCCGCGGCCGGGTTCAGCAGGAGCTCCACCTCTCCGAGCGCGACATGCCCCAGTACGGCCGGCCCGGCGCCCGATGCCGCGGCCACGACCCCGGTCGCGATCATGATGCCGACGGCTCGGCGGACCGCGGTGTGCGTGTCCTGGACGAGCACGGCGTGGCGCTCGCAGAGCGTGGCGATCTGTGCGCACAGCAGGCGTAGCGCGGCGAACAGCGTCTGTCCCGGGCCGATCAGCCCGGCCCAGAACTCGGCCATCGCATCGACGTCGGGGCCGCTGTTGTCGCTCTCCAACGCGGCAACGGCGCCGCGCAGGACGGCAGTGGTGTTGGTCAGCGCGGTGCCGGCGGCTCGCCAGCTGCTCGCGGCGTCGTGAAGCCGTTCGGGGTCGGCCGCCGGCCAGTAGGACCTGACGAGGTCCCATGGCGCGGTAGTGCCGGTTCCCGCGGCCGGTGGCGGCGTGCGGGTGATCGGTGCGGCTGTCGGGGGGGCGGGCCAGCAGGCCCGTCCCGGCCGGGACGCCCCGCGTGGAGTGTTGCTCGGCCCTGGCGTGGTTGTTGCCGGTCGTGATCAGCGCTGTGACCACGCCGTCGAGGATGCGCAGCGTGGCGCCGAAGCCGGTGAACGCTGATGCGGCCGCCGGTCCGTAGGCGCCGCCGAACGTGGCGCCGGGTACGTCGTCGCCCGCCATGCCGGTGGCCGTGGCGAGCCGGTCCGCGAGCAGGGTGAACGCCGCGGCGAGGTCGACCTGCGCGTGGGCCGCGGCGCGGCCGGCGGTGGCGAGCTCCGCCGGATCGATGTCGGCGGTGTCCGCGGCCGCGCCGGTCATGGCCGCCAGGAGCGCACGTTGGCGTCCAGCGCGGCCGTGTAGTTGGCCCGGGCCACCTGGAGCAGCCGGTGCAGGTCACCGAGGCGGGCCACGATGTCGGCGGCCGCCGCATCCCACCGGCGCTGGTGCGCGTCCCAGGCGTGGGCCGCGTCGCCCGTCCACTGCGCCCGCACCGGGGCAAGCGCGGCCCGCAGCTCGCCCAGCTGCCGGTCGATGTGGCGGACCGTCTCGTCAGCGGCCACCTCGCACCGTTGCAGCTCGGCGAGGTCGAAGCGGGTGCGGGCCATGGGAGATGGGTAGCAGGTCGACCCCGGTGCCCGTGGGCTTTCGGTGGAACCGGCCCGAGCGCCGGTGACCGCGAGTCAGCCGGTCGCGGTGTACGCCGCCGTGCAGCGGTCGGCGGCGGCACGGGCCTGCTCCGCCGGCGTGCCGGCCGCGACCGAGGCGGCGTACCAGGCCTCGCTGCTGGCCGTCATGAACGCCCGGCCCTCGTCGGAGACCATCCAGGCCATGGCGTCCTCGGGTCGGACGCCCGCACCGGAGCCGAGGTGGCTGCCCAGGCCCATCAGCATCATGTCCCAGCCGATGCCGACCGCGCCGGGCCCGAACTCGGCCCACCGCTCGTCCTCGACGGCGGCGGTGTGCTCGAGCTCGAAGCGGGTGCGCTCGGCGCCCTCGGCCACCAGCCGGACCTCGATCCAGCTGACCTCGCCCCCGTACTCCCAGGTGGCGGCGAAGGAGTTCGGCCGGTCACACCGCTCGACGGTGCCCCCGGCGTTGCCCTCGATCTGGTACTTGCCGCCGACCTGCAGCTCTCCGGAGATCGGCAGGAACCAGCGCGGGATGCGCTCGATGTTCGTGCAGGCGTCCCACAGGTCCTCGATGCCGGTGTCGTAGGACTGGGCGATGGTGAGGACGCGCGCCTCCCCGGCGTCCAGGGTGCGTGAGCCGATGCGGCGCTGCGTCGCGTTGATCTCGTGGGACACGTCGGTCATGGGTCGCTCCGTTCGTCGGTACTGGTCGGGTCGGTCTCGGATGTCGCCGCGGGGTCGGCCACCTGCCGGCGCTCCCGCTTCCCCCGGGCCACCTCGGTGGCCAGTGCGGCGAGGCGCGGGGCCCAGAAGCGGCGGAACTGGTCCAGCCACACGTCCACGTCCTTCAGTGGCTCGGTGCGCACGGAGTAGAGGCGCCGGGTGCCCTCGGCCCGCACCGCGGCGAAACCGTTGTCGCGCAACACCTTGAGGTGCTGCGACACGGCAGGCTGGGAGATGCCGAACTCCTCCTGGACGACGGCCCCGATCGCTCCGGAGCTCGTCTCTCCCGTGCCGAGGAGTTCGAGGATCCGGCGTCGCACCGGGTCGCCGAGTACGTCGAAGGCGTGCACCCGGCGAAAGTATCGATACTCGATTATATAAGTCAAGGATGAAGTTCGGGAATGTGGCCCGGGGGCAAGTGGCGACCCATGGCCAGGTCGCTACCCTTGTCCCTTCTGAAGCACCCTCCCGCAGTCCCCGTTCCTGGAGTGTCGTCCGTGGCCAGCAAGCCGAGTTCCGCCAAGATCGAGACCATCGTCGCGCTCGCCAAGCGCCGCGGATTCGTCTTCGCCTCCGGCGAGATCTACGGCGGCACGCGCTCGGCGTGGGACTACGGCCCCCTCGGCGTGGAGCTGAAGGAGAACATCAAGCGGCAGTGGTGGCGCACGATGGTCACGGGCCGCGACGACGTCGTCGGCCTCGACTCGTCGGTGATCCTGCCCCGTCAGGTGTGGGTGGCGTCGGGGCACGTCGGTGTCTTCACCGACCCGCTGGTGGAGTGCCAGAGCTGTCACAAGCGCTTCCGCGCCGACCAGCTCGCCGAGGAGTACACCGAGCGCACCGGCAAGGCCGCCGCCGAGGACGACCTGTCCGACGTGCCGTGTCCCAACTGCGGCACGCGCGGCCAGTACACCGAGCCCCGCGACTTCAACATGATGCTCAAGACCTACCTGGGCCCGGTGGAGTCCGAGGAGGGCATGCACTACCTGCGGCCCGAGACGGCGCAGGGCATCTTCGTCAACTTCCTCAACGTGCAGACCACGTCGCGCAAGAAGCCGCCGTTCGGCATCGGCCAGATGGGCAAGAGCTTCCGCAACGAGATCACCCCCGGCAACTTCATCTTCCGCACGCGCGAGTTCGAGCAGATGGAGATGGAGTACTTCGTCGAGCCCGGCACCGACGAGGAGATCCACCAGTACTGGATCGACGAGCGCACGAAGTGGTACACGGACCTGGGCATCGCCCCGGAGAACCTGCGCCACTACGAGCACCCGAAGGAGAAGCTGTCCCACTACTCGAAGCGCACCGTCGACATCGAGTACAAGTTCAACTTCCAGGGCCAGGAGTGGGGCGAGCTCGAGGGCATCGCCAACCGCACCGACTTCGACCTCACCACCCACTCCAACCACTCCGGGGTGGACCTGTCGTTCTACGACCAGGCCTCGGGCACCCGCTACCGCCCGTACGTGGTGGAGCCCGCGGCAGGCGTCGGTCGCTCGATGATGGCGTTCCTCATCGAGGCCTACACCGAGGACGAGGCGCCCAACGCGAAGGGCGGCGTCGACACCCGCGTGGTGCTGCGGCTCGACCGGCGCCTCGCGCCCGTCAAGGCAGCGGTGCTGCCGCTGTCGCGCAACGCCGACCTGTCGCCGAAGGCACGGGACCTCGCGGCCCAGCTGCGCAAGAACTGGAACGTCGAGTTCGACGACGCCGGCGCCATCGGCCGCCGCTACCGTCGCCAGGACGAGATCGGCACGCCGTTCTGCATCACGGTCGACTTCGACACCCTCACCGACCAGGCCGTCACCATCCGCGAGCGCGACACCATGGCGCAGGAGCGGGTGGCGCTCGACCAGGTCGAGGGTTACCTGGCGGCCCGCCTCCTGGGCTGCTGACCCGGCAGGGGCCGATCCACCCCGCCTCGGGGCGCGATCGGCCCCCAGTCGCGGGTCAATCCGTCGCAACTCGCGGGACGTTCCGTCGCAACTCGCGGGTCAATCTGTCCCGACTCGCGGATGCGGCGGAGCAAGGCCGTGCGCGAGTTGGGGTGAAGTGTCCCGCGAGTCGGGTGATTTCGCGATCTCAACACGATGATTTCGCCATCTCGACACGCCGTGTGCGCCATCTCGACACGGCTCGACACGGCTCGGCACGGCGGCGCGTGTCGGATCGGCGAAATCGGCGTGTCGGAAGGGCGAAATCAGGTGCGGTAGGCCAGCAGCTGGACGCCCAGCTCGGCCTCCGTGCGCTGCACCGCGGCCACCTGCTCGTCGGTGAGGGGCGCGAAGGGCGTCTCGGGGGAGTAGGCCACGAGCGGGCAGCCCAGCTGCTGCTCGAGCGTGCGGACCTTGGCCAGCGCGGTGGCGTCCAGCTCGGCAGGGCGCAGGGACGGTGCGGTCATGGCGCCGAAGGTTAGGGCCTGACATCCGTCACGGTCACGTCATGACGCCCGATCCGGGGGTCTCGCCCGGGTTCCGGCGACGCTGGGAACCATGACAGGACGAACGACCACCACGCTCACCGGCACCGCCGTCGCGCTGCGGCAGCTCCGCCGCAGCTACGGCGAGATCCGGGCCGTGGACGGCGTGGACCTCACCATCGCTCCCGGCGAGGTGGTGGCGCTGCTCGGCCCCAACGGGGCGGGCAAGTCCACCACCATCGACATGCTGCTGGGCCTGTCGCGCCCCGACGGCGGCGACGTGCTGATCTTCGGCCGGACCCCCGAACAGGCGGTGCGTGAGGGCCTGATCGGGGCGATGCTGCAGTCCGGCGGGCTACCCGACGACATCACCGTCGGCGAGGTCGTGCGGCTGATGGCGGCGCTGTTCCCGAAACCGCTCCCGGTGACCGAGGCGCTGGAGCGCGCCGGGGTCGCCGACATCACCGGGCAGCGCTACGGGCGCCTCTCGGGCGGACAGAAGCAGCGCGTGCGCTTCGCGGCGGCGCTGGTGTGCGACCCCGACCTGCTCGTGCTCGACGAGCCGACGGTCGCGATGGACGTGCAGGCGCGCCGCGAGTTCTGGGCGGCGATGCGGTCGTTCACCGACACCGGCCGCACCGTCGTGTTCGCCACGCACTACCTCGCCGAGGCCGAGGAGTTCGCCGACCGGGTCGTGCTGCTGCGCGCCGGCCGGGTCGTGGCCGACGGCAGCGTCGCCGCGGTGCGCTCGCTCGTGTCCGGCCGGGTCGTCTCCGCGACGCTGCCCGGGGTTCCCGCGTCGGCGCTCGCCGGCCTGCCCGGTGTCACGCAGGCCGCTGTCGAGGGCGAGCGCGTCCGGCTGACCTGCGTCGACTCGGACGCAGCACTGCGCGCGCTGCTGCCGGCATTCCCCGCCGCCCGCGACATCGAAGTGATCGCGCACGGCCTCGAGGACGCATTCGTCGCCCTCACCTCGAGCGAGCAGGACGAGAGCTGATCATGGGTGTGCTGCTGACGTCCGAGGTGCGCCGGATCTTCCGCTCGCCCCGGTTCCTGATCTTCACGGTGGGCTTCCCTCTCGTGTACTTCCTGATCTTCTCCGGCATCTACGCGCAGGGGCCCGACGCCGCGCAGGCCCTCGTCGCCCTGATGGTCATGATGGCGGCGTTCGGCGCGATCTCGGCATCGATCAGCACCGGTGGCCGGGTCGCCGTCGAGCGCGGCATCGGCTGGAACCGCCAGCTGCGCCTGACCCCGCTGCCCGGCTGGGCCTACCTCGTCGTCAAGGGCGCCGTGGCGATGATCGTCACGCTGCCGACGCTGGTGCTGGTGTTCGTGGTGGCCGCGGTCGTCAAGGGCGTGGACCTGTCCGCGCTGACCTGGCTGCAGGTGTTCCTGGCCGCGTGGCTGGGCGTGCTGCCGTTCGCCGCGATCGGGCTGCTGGTCGGGCTGTTCGCCACGGCGGACTCGGCCCAGGGCATGGCGACGGTGACGATGCTGCTGTTCAGCTTGCTCGGCGGCGTGCTCATCCCGCCGCAGGTGCTGCCGGCGGCGCTCGCGTCCATCGCGCACGCGCTGCCCAGCTACTGGCTGGTGGACGTCGCCATGGGGCAGGCGCTCGGCACCGGGATCCCGCTGGAGGGCGTGGCGGTGCTGCTCGCCTGGTTCCTGGTGATCGGCGGGATCGTCGCCGTGCGCTACCGCCGTGACGCGCTGCGCGTCTGAACAGGAGATACCGTGTTCCGCATGCCCGCCTCCGGTGCGCCCATCACCGATCCGACGCGGATGACGCCGGGCAAGTGGTACCTGATGTCGTGCGGCTGGTCGCTCGTGCTGATCCCCAACGCCATCGCCGCGGCGACGTCGACGGACTACGGCGTGCCGGCACGGGTGCTGTTCACGCTGGCGGTGGTGGCCTACGCACTCGTCTACATCTTCGGCGTCTACCGAGCGATGCTGCTGGGCAGCCGCCTGTTCACCATCGGCCTGATCGTGGTCATGACCGCACTGTGGCTCGTGTCGGTGGCCGGGGTCAGTGCCGACGTGCAGGCGCTCTACACCGCGAGCTACGTGGTGGTGGCCGCCGTCGCGCTGCTGCCGTCCCCGCAGGGGCCGATCGTCGCCGCGCTCATCTGCGCGGCAGGCATCGGGTACGTCCTGCTCACCGGTGGTGGCATCGAGATCGGCGAGATCGTGGCGATGGCCGCGATCGTGATCGCCATGACCGGCATGTTCGGCCTGCTCCGCGTCAACTCCGAGCTGCGCAACGCCCGCGAGGAGCTGGCCGGGCTCGCCGTCACCGCCGAGCGCGAGCGGATCGCCCGCGACCTGCACGACGTGCTCGGCCACAGCCTCACCACGATCACGGTCAAGGCCGGCCTGGCGCGGCGGCTGCTGGAGCGCGGCGAGGCCGAACGCGCGGCCGAGGAGGTCACCGACGTCGAACGGCTGGGCCGCCAGGCGCTGGCCGACGTGCGGTCCACCGTGTCGGCCAACCGGGTCGCGTCGCTGGCCAGGGAGCTGGCGGGCGCTCGCGAGGCTCTGCGCGCGGCCGGGATCGAGGCGAGTTTCCCGACGGCCGTCGACGACGTGCCCGCCGATCGGCAGCAGGCGTTCGCCTACGTCGTGCGCGAGGGCATCACCAACGTCATCCGCCACAGCGGGGCCAGCAGGTGCACGGTGACGCTCACGCCGACGACCGTCGAGGTCGTCGACGACGGCGTCGGCAGCCCGGCCACCACACCCCCGGGCAACGGGCTGAGCGGGCTGACGGAGCGCCTCGCCGCCATCGGCGGCTGGGTGGACGCGGGCCCGCTGCCCGACGGCGGCTACCGGCTGCGCGCCGAGTGCGCGCCCGCGCAGCGGCCGTTGCTGGAGCGGGTCGTACGACGTGAGGAACGGTCATGATCAGGGTGCTGCTCGCCGACGACCAGGCCATGGTCCGCGGCGCGTTGGCGGCGATGCTCGGGCTGGAGTCCGACATCGAGGTGGTGGCGCAGGTCGGGTCGGGCGCCGACGTGGTGCCGGCCGCGATGGAGAGCGAGCCCGACGTGGCGCTGCTCGACATCCAGATGCCCGGCGGCGACGGCCTCGACGCGGCCGCCGCACTACGCAAGGCGCTGCCCGCGTGCCGGGTCGTGGTGCTCACGACGTTCGGCAGGCCCGGTTACCTGGCCCGCGCGATGCGCGCGGGCGCCGCCGGGTTCGTGGTGAAGGACGCCCCGCCCGAGCAGCTCGTGGACGCCGTGCGCCGGGTGCACGCCGGTCTGCGCGTCGTCGACCCGGTGCTGGCGGCCGAGTCGCTCTCCAGCGGCACCAGCCCGCTCACCGAGCGCGAGCGCGACGTCCTGCTGGCCGCGGCCGACGGCGCGACGGTGGCCGACATCGCGCTGGTGCTGCACCTGTCGGAGGGCACGGTGCGCAACCACCTGTCGTCGGCGATCGGCAAGACCTCGGCACGCACCCGCGCCGAGGCCGTGCGGCTGGCGGACGAGAGCGGTTGGTTGTAGCTCTCACCGACTTGCAGGAAAGCCACTTTCCCGCAACGAGATTGCAGGAAGGTGGCTTTCCTGCAACGCGGCTCCGGGGTTCCCCGACTCCACACCCGCCGGGGCTACCCTGGGCGCCGTGACCTCGGCGATCGACTCCAACGCCCACCTCCGCGAGCTGGGTTCCGCGCTGCGTCGCTTCGCCGACGTCGGCGTCGGGGTGGTCCGGGTGCTCGACCGCCACGGCTTCGGCACCGTCGAGGGTGGGCAGCTGCTGGCCGGCACCGCGGCAGGCGCCGTCGCCGGCACCCTCTACCGCGGCGCGCTCGACCCGTCGGCCCTCCCGCTCGCCGCCGCTGCGACTGCTGCGCCGCAGACGCACAACGCCCACGTCACCGAGTCCGCGGCGCTCGACGCCGGCCTGGCCTGCGCGGGCGGCGCCACGCTGCTGGGCCACCCGCTCCCGGCGGCCCCCGCCGAGGCGCTCGGCGCGGCCCTGGAGCGGGGTGTGCCCGCCGCGCTCGTCTCCACCGCCGACGGCGCGACGGCGCTGGTGCTGACCGGCCCCGATCTGGCCGAGGTCACCGGCGGGCTGGGCGCCCCCGCGCTCGACGAGGCCGCCGTCAGCGCGGCCCGGCAGCTGCTGCGCCGCGGCGCCACCGTCACCGAGCAGGTCACCGCCGAGGGCGCCACGCTGCTGCTGGACCTCTGGGTCCCCACCGCATCCCTGCTGGTCGTCGGCAGCGGTGCCATCGGTGCAGCACTGCTGGCACAGGCCGCGTTGCTGGGCTGGGACGCCCGTGAGGAGTCGGGCCTGGACGCCACGGTCGCCGCCGTCGCCGCCTTCTCCGACGCCGACGTGCTCGTGCTGCTCGACCACGCCCCGTCCTTCGACGCCGCCCTGATCGAGGGGCTGCGTCGCGGCCGCGGTTTCATCGGCGCGCTCGGCTCCCGTCGCACCCAGTCCGCGCGGCGGGAACGCCTGCTCGCCGCGGGTCTGGGCGACGAGGAGATGGATCGGCTCTACGGGCCGGTCGGTCTCGACCTCGGTGCCCGCACCCCTGCGGAGACGGCCGTCTCGATCGTCGCCCAGGTGATCGCCGCCCGGTCCGGACGGGCGGGCAGCGCGCTGGCCACGGCGGCGGGCCGGATCTCGGGATGAGCCCCGCCCGGCACTCCGAGGCGCCCACTGTGGAGCTGCGCGGCCCGGCGCCGGAACGGCCGCCGCGCAGGCGCAGCTGGATCACCCGGGCGATCCTGGGTTCGGTGCTCCTCGGGATCCTGATCGTCGGTTTCACCGCGTTCGGGGTCTGGGACGTCGCCCGCCAGGACGACCGCCGCCCCGTCGACGCCGTGGTCGTACTCGGCGCCGCGCAGTACGACGGCGACCCGAGCTCGATCTTCGCGGCGCGGCTGCGCCAGGCCCAGGAGCTCTACCAGGAAGGGCTCGCGCCGCGGATCGTCACCACCGGTGGCGGGCAGCCCGGCGACGAGTACACCGAGGCGGCCGCCGGCAAGAACTTCCTGGTGGCCCGGGGTGTCCCGGCCGCCGCGATCGTGGCGGTGGGGGAGGGCTCCGACACGCTCGGCAGCCTGCAGGCCGTCGCCGCGCGGGCCCGCGCCGACGGCTGGCACAGCGTGCTGCTGGTGAGCGACCCGTGGCACTCTCTGCGGGCGCGCACGATGGCGCGTGATGTCGGGCTGCAGGCCTGGGCGTCGCCCACCCGCACGGGCCCGGTCGTGCAGACGCGAGAGACGCAGGCGCGCTACATCGTCCGGGAGACGGGCGCGCTGCTGTTCTACCGGCTCACGCACGCGTCGGTCGACTCCGAGACCCCCGAACTCGGGTGACCGTGCTCGACCCGGGTGCCGCCGGCTACTCCGATCACGACCGGGAACGACCGCAGCCCGAGCCGCCCAAGGGGTCCGGCAGCCGCGAGCGGCGCTCCCCGTTCTCCCGTGACCGGGCTCGCGTGCTGCACTCGGCGGCCTTGCGCCGCCTCGCCGGCAAGACGCAGGTGGTGGGTCCGGGGGAGGGCGCCGAGGTCAGCGGCGCTCCCCGGACCCGGCTGACGCACTCGCTGGAGGTCGCGCAGATCGGTCGCGGCATGGCCGAGGACCTCGGCTGTGACCCCGACATCGTCGACACCGCGGGCCTCGCCCACGACATCGGGCATCCGCCCTTCGGCCACAACGGCGAGCGCGCACTCGACGAGTTCGGCGCCGCCTGCGGCGGGTTCGAGGGCAACGCGCAGACGTTGCGCATCCTCACCCGGCTCGAGCCCAAGATCGGCGGCAGCGGGCTCAACCTCACCCGGGCCACGCTCGACGCGGCCTGCAAGTACCCGTGGGTGCGCCGCGACGGCGACCGCAAGTACGGCGCCTACCCGGCCGACGCCGCGGCGTTCGCCTGGATCCGCGACGGCGCACCGGAGCAGCGGCGCTGCATCGAGGCGCAGGTGATGGACTGGTCCGACGACGTCGCGTACTCCGTGCACGACGTCGAGGACGGGATCCTCGCCGGGCGCATCGACCTCGCCGCGCTCGGTTCCACATCGGAGCGCGAGGCGCTGGCGGAGATCGCCGCGCTGCGGTTCGGGGCAGGCGTGGACGGCGGGGCGGCCGCGCTGGCGGAGGCGGCAGAACGGCTGCTCGCCCTTCCGTCGGTGCGTGATGTGCGGGGGTTCTCCGCGGCCGCGGCATCCGCGCAGTCCTACGTGGCGCTCAAGCGGCTCACGAGCGAGCTCGTCGGCCGGTTCGTCGTGGCCGCCACCGACGCCACGCGCGCCGCGCACGGCGAGGGCGACCTGCGCCGCTACGGCGCCGATGTCGTCATCCCGCCATGGGCGGGCGCGGAGGTGGCGCTGCTCAAGGCCGTGGCGCTGCGCTACGTGATGCGCGACCCCGACCGGCTCGCCATGCAGACCCGGCAGCGGATGCTGCTCGTCGAGCTGGGCACGGCGCTGCTGGCCAAGGCCCCTGACGCGCTGGACCCCGTGTTCGCGGACGAGTGGCTCGACGCCCCCGACGACGCGGCCCGCATGCGCGTGGTGATCGACCAGGTCGCGATGCTGACCGACCAGCAGGCAGTGGCCCGGCACCGGGTGCTGGTGGGCGGGATGGCAGCAGGGACGCCCTCCTGACGTCCGGGCGCTACTGCTTGCTCGTCGCCTCCGGCCGCACCACGAAGATCACCCGGTCGGGGGCGTCGGCGGGCGGCCCGTCCAGCTCCAGCCCGTAGCGCTCGGCCAGCTCCATGAAGAACGTGGCCTCCGGGTCGTCCTCGATCCGCACGACCGTGCCGCGGACCTCCAGGTACCGGTAGGGCCGCTCCGGGTCGTTGATCGACACTGCGACGCGCGGCTCGGTCGACACGTTCTGGAACTTGCGGCGCTTGCGGGTGTTGGTGAACCGCACGAACTCGCCGTCCCACCCGAACCACATCGGGTTCGCCTGCGGTGCCCCGTCGGCGCGGACGGTGGCGAGGTGGGCGATCAGCGGCCGTTCCAGCAGGTCGGCGTAGCCCTCGGGGATCTCGAATGCACCGTCGGTCATCGATCGGTTCCTTCCAGGGTGGTGCGACCCACCGGTTCATGTCGGGGTGGCTCAGTGTGGTCTGGGCGATCAGGGAGCCATCGCGCCGCCGTAGGCGGCGATCTTGAACTCGATGGTCTCCAGGCAGAACTGCAGCTCCTGGATCTGGGTGCGCACGGCGTCGCGGTGGTCGAGCATGATCTGCAGCCGCTCCGGAACCGTGTGGTCACCGGCCTCGGCGAGCGCGATGTAGCGCTGCAGCTCGCGGATCGGCATCCCGGCCGTGCGCAGCCGGTTGACGAACACGACGCGGCCGTAATCATCAGCGGAGTAGACCCGGTGCCCCGAGTGGTCGCGGCCCACCGCGAGCAGCCCGATGCGCTCGTAGTAGCGCAGCGTGTGCGCGGTGACTCCGGTGCGCTCGGCGACCTCGGCGATCGTCAGCGTGGCGTCGGGGGCGGGCTCCCGCTCCTCCTGCATCCGGAGCCGGTCCGCTGCGCACTCCACCGTTGTCGTCATGCCCATGACGCTAGGCCTTCGAGTGCACTCGAACACAAGCGGTTGCGGGATCCGTGTCACGTTCTTGCGCCGCTCCTCGTCCCATGGCTGGAGCACCCAACCGAAGGAGGAGACATGCCGAGGATCCCGGCCGTCACGACGGCGGACGCAGGTGTGGTGGGAAGGCTGATCTACCGGGTGGCCGCGCGGCGCTACGGAACGGTGCCGGAACCGCTCGCGGTCGCGCGCCACCACCGCGGGGTGTTCTGGGCGAGCCTCGTGTCCGAGCTGGGCTACGAGCGGGCGTCGCGGCGGCTGCCGGCGCACCTGCGCGAGCTGGCGGTCTACCGCGTGGCGACGCTGGTGGACTGCTCGTGGTGCGTCGACTTCGGCACGATGCTGCAGCGCCTCGACGGGCTCGACGTCGAGCGGCTCACGCAGATCGACTCGTACGCGACGAACCCGCTGTTCACCCCCGACGAGCGGCTGGTGCTCGCCTACGCCGACGCCATGACGGCGCTGCCGATCACGGTGACCGACGCGCAGGTCGCCGAGCTGGCGGCGGTGCTCGGGCGCGCCGGTCTCGTCGAGCTGACCACGCAGATCGCGCTGGAGAACATGCGGGCCCGGTCCAACTCCGCGCTGGGCATCATCGACCAGGGCTTCGATGCGGCGTGCCAGGTTCGAGCTTCTCGGGATTGAACATCTGGTAGATCGCGACGATCCGGCCGTCGCGCACGGCGCAGACCGTGACACCGGCGTCGGTATCGCTGATCGGCGGCGTGCGGAAGCCCAGCTCGCCGTTCACGCCGACGGGATCCCAGCCGCTCGTCAGCGCGTCGCCGTAGCGCTTCAGCAGGCCCAACGCGAGCCGGGAGACCTTGTCGACGCCGCGGACGACCTGGCGGGCCGCCCTGGTGCGCCCGTCGGTGTCGGCGACCCACGCGACGTCCGGGTGCAGCACGGCGAGCAGCGCCGGACCGTCGCCCCGCGAGACCGCCGCCGCGAAGCGGTCGAGCAGCTCGCGCTGCTGCTCGTCGCGCGCCCGCGGCGGCGGATCGGCGGCGGCGACGATCCGCCGCGCCCGCGACGCGTGCTGGCGGGCCGCGGTGACCGTGCAGCCCAGCACCTCGGCGATCTGCCCGAACGGCACGTCGAGGGCCTCGTGCAGCACGAGCGCCACCCGCTGGGGCGGGCTGAGCTGCTCCAGCACGACCATCGCCGCCATCCGCACGCCGTCGTCGCGCACCACGGCGGCCAGCGGGTCGTCGGGGTCGCCGGTGGTCAGCAGCGGCTCGGGCAGCCACGGCCCGACGTAGCGCTCGCGGCGCGACGCGGCCGAGCGCAAACGGTCCAGGCAGATCCGGGCGACGACGGTGGTGAGCCAGGCCCGGGGCTCGCGCAGCTCGGTCACCTCGGCGTCGGTGCGGGTGGCGAAGCGCAGCCAGGCGTCCTGCACGGCGTCCTCGGCGTCGGCGATGCTGCCGGTGATGCGATAGCCGACGCGCAGCAGGTGCGGGCGGTGCTGCTCGAAGTCCGGCCGGTCGCTCCCCACCCGGCCATTGTCCGGCATGGCCGGCTGCGGCTCAGCCCGCTCCCGGTATCCCCGAATCGGCCGGCAGGGCCTGGCCGGGGCATCCCGCCAGTACGCGGGCCACGGCGTCGCGCTCGGCCGGGATGACCCAGAGGTGGTACTTCGCCTTCACCGCCACCTGCCGTGCGACGTAGGAGCAGCGGAAGGACTTGTTCGGCGGCAGCCAGGTGGCGGCGTCGCCGTCGCTCTTGGACTGGTTGGTGGGTCCGTCGACGGCCAGCAGGTTGAGCGGGTCGGTCGCGAGCCGCTGGCGCACTGCGGCGTCGAGCTGCTGGGCGCCGGTCTGCCAGGCGTCCGAGAGCGCGACGACGTGGTCGATCTGCACCGCCTCGCTCGTGCCCTGACCGCGCACGAAAGAGATCGTGTGGCCGGTGTAGGGATCCTTCAGCGTGCCGGTCAGCACCACGCACCGGCCGCCCTTGAGCGTGGTCTTGGTGAGGTCGCGGGCCAGCACGTCGTTGCGCTGGTCGCAGCCGTTGCGATCGGTGTCGGCCCACGCCGGTCCGAACTGGGTGCGGGCGTAGCCGGTCTTCGGCGCCCGGCCCTTGACCGGGAGGGTGGCCAGCGCGGTGGCCGCGTCACCGGTCGGCGCGACGGGCGCGGTCGAAGCGGTCGGCGCGGTCGAAGCGGTCGGCAACGTCGGCAGGGTGATCGCGATGTTGGGGAGGAAGGCGCAACCGGCCACCAGCACGACGAGCAGGCCGAGTACCGCGGCCGCAATCCAGAGCTTCCGCCGTCCCGTTCGCACCGCGGAAGCATGCCGGGCCGGCCGCCCGGAACCGGTGCGACGCGCGGGGCCGGGTTCGGCCTTCTTCCGTGGTCGCGCCGTCCGGCCGATGCCGGTATCGGCCGAAAGGATGAGCGTTTGCGCCGTATCCGTACCAACGGTGGAGGTCAGCGGCTTGCGGACCGGCCAGAGTGGACCACATGACGATCTCGGATGTGTTCACGGTTCTCGGGGCCGGCGCTGGGATCCTGCTACTGGCCCTGATGGCGGCGACCCCGCTGCTGCTCGCCCTGCCGCTGCCGCGCCGCTCGGGCGCCGATGCGCCGGTGGCGGTCCGGCCCACGATCCTGATCCCCGCCCAGCGGGTGGCGGGCGAGCGTGGCGCGCGCCACAGCCACGCGGGCGCTGCCTGAGCCATCCCGCCGTCCAGCGGGGTGACACCGCTGACGTCAGACGTCAGTGATGTCACCCCGCTGGACGCCGCCGGACCGCCTGCGGCCCGAACACCCGGCGCAGCGGCCACCCCGTCCGGCGGCGGAACGAGCCTGAGTGGCGGAGCCTGTCGGGCAGGGGTTCTAGACTCGCCTGGTGGCAGGGCGGATCCGTACGAGCGATATCGACGAGGTCCGTGACCGCGTCCGGATCGACGAGGTCGTGGGCGAGTACGTGGCACTGCGCCGGGCAGGCGCCGGGTCGCTCAAGGGCCTGTGCCCGTTCCACGACGAGAAGTCGCCGTCGTTCAACGTCCGGCCCAGTCACGGCACGTTCCACTGCTTCGGGTGCGGCGAGGGCGGCGACGCCATCGCGTTCATCCAGAAGATCGAGGTCGTCGGGTTCGTCGAGGCCGTCGAGCGGCTGGCCGACCGCGTGGGTCTGCAGCTCACCTACGAGGGTGGCGGGGCATCGATCCAGCGCGATCGCGGCACCAAGACGCGCCTGCTGGAGGCCAACAAGCGCGCCGCGGAGTTCTACGCCGCGCAGCTGCGCACGCCGGAGGCCGCCCCGGCCATCCAGTTCCTCACCGGCCGCGGGTTCGACTCCGCCGCGGCCGCCACGTTCGGCTGCGGCTACGCGCCCGCCGGCTGGGACACACTCACCAAGCACCTGCTCACGTCGGGGTTCTCCCTCGACGAGCTGATGAAGGCGGGCCTGTCCAAGGAGGGCAACCGCGGCCCGATCGACCGGTTCCATCGCAGGCTGGTGTGGCCCATCCGCGATCTCGGGGGTGAGGTCGTCGGATTCGGGGCGCGCCGGATCTTCGATGACGACAAGATCGAGGCCAAGTACCTCAACACGGCCGATTCGCCCGTCTACCGCAAGACCAACGTGCTGTTCGGGCTCGATCTCGCCAAGCGCGAGATCTCCAAGCGCCGCCAGGTCGTGGTCGTCGAGGGCTACACCGACGTCATGGCGATGCACCTCGCGGGCGTCACCACCGCCGTTGCGTCCTGCGGCACGGCGTTCGGCGCCGAGCACATCGCGGTCATCCGCCGGTTGATCGGCGACGACTCGTTCGACATGGGCGAGGTCATCTACACCTTCGACGGCGACGCGGCCGGGCAGGCCGCGGCGTTCAAGGCGTTCGACGGCGAGCAGACGTTCGCCACCCAGACGTTCGTCACGATCGCGCCCGACGGGCAGGATCCCTGCGAGCTGCGCCAGTCCCACGGCGACACCGCCGTCCGCGACCTCGTCGCCCGCCGCGAGCCGATCTACGAGTTCGCCATCCGGTCCATCCTCACCGAGCACAAGCTCGATACCGCCGAGGGTCAGGTAGCGGCCCTGCAGCGCACCGTGCCGCTGGTCGCGCGGATCAAGCGCGAGGATCTGCGCGACGAGTACGCGCGCCGTCTCGCGGGCTGGACCGGCTGGTCCGACGAGTTCGCCGTGGTCCGCCGCGTTCGCGAGGCGGCGGGCGGGGGATCGCGGCGGGCCGCGCCGTCGCTGCCCAAGGGTGATCCGAAGCTGCAGGCCCAGCGCGAGGCGCTCAAGGCGGCGCTGCAGATGCCGGCCATCGCCGGGCCCACCTACGACGAGCTGCCCGAGGCCGCCTTCACGCACCCTGCGCTGGCCGGCGTGCACCGGGCCGTGCAGGCCGCGGGCGGGGTCTGCGGCGGTCTCGACGGGCACGCCTGGTTGGAGGCCGTGCTCGAGGAGTGCCCGCCCGACATCCGGCCGGTCGTCACCGAGCTCGCCGTCGAGCCGTTGCAGATGGCGCGCAAGAACAACGGCCGCTCCGAGAACGAGGAGGCCCGCTACGTCGCCAGCATCGTCGCCGGCGTCCGGCTCGCGCTCGTGGAGGCTCAGGTTGCCGAGCTGAAGTCGCGGCTGCAGCGCACCAACCCGCTGGAGGAGGCCGACGCCTACCACCAGCTGTTCGGTGATCTCGTGCCGCTGGAGCAGTACCGGATCGCGCTGCGGGACAAGGCGATGGGCGGCATCCAGTGAACCCGTTGAAGGCCGTTCGCAGGTTGCTCGGCCGCGACGACCTGCCGTCCGGGTTCGCCGGCGAGCTCGACGCCGACGAGATCGTGCTCGCGTCCGCCACTCTCGCCTCCGGCGGCCACGTCGTGGCCACGTCACTGGGCCTGTGGCTGCCCGCGCCCGACGGCGTCCGCAGGCTGGGCTGGCACCTGATCAGCAAGGCGAGCTGGCAGAGCGGGTCCATCACGCTCATCGAGGCCACCGAGGTGGCCGAGGTCGACGGCGCGGCGCTGATCCGGGATCTGCCGCCGCAGCGCCTGCGCCTGTCCGAGCCGGGGAAGGTGCCCGAGATCGTGCACGCGCGTGTCACGGGGTCGATCACGTCGCGCCACCATCGCGATCTACCGGGCGGGGGTGCCTGGTTCGTGCAGCGCAAGGTGGCCGGCCAGGGCGGCGTCCGGCTGCAGGTGCGTCCCGACCCTGGCACCGACGACGCGGCGGTGCGTCAGGTCACGAGCCAGGTCGCCCGCACCATCAGGGGTGCGCTCTAAACAGTACGCGCGTACTGTTGCCGTATGAGCACCGCCTGGGATCCCACCCTGTACCTCGGTTTCGATGACCAGCGCTCGCGCCCGTTCCATGACCTGCTGGGCCGCATCGGCGCGCCCCGGGTCGGCGACGGTGCACCGCGACGCGTGCTGGACCTGGGCTGCGGGCCCGGCCATCTGACGCCGCTGCTGGCGGCCCGCTGGCCCGACGCGGCGATCAGCGCGTCGGACTCATCGGCGGAGATGGTGGCCGCGGCCCGCGAGCGCGGCATCGACGCCGAGCAGGCCGACGTCGTCGACTGGGTGCCCACGCACGACACCGACGTCGTGATCACCAACGCGGTGCTGCAGTGGGTGCCGTCGCACATGCAGCTGCTGCCGCGCTGGATCTCGGCGCTGCCGAAGGGGGCGTGGTTCGCGTTGCAGGTGCCCGGCAACTTCGGGGCACCGTCACACGTGCTGACCCGCGAGCTGGCCACGGAGGAGCAGTGGGCCGGTCGGATCGCACTGCGCGGCACCGAGGCCGTGCCGGAGCCGGACGGCTATGCCGACGTGCTCTCGGGTGCGGGCGCCGAGGTCGACGCCTGGGAGACCACCTACCTGCACCGGCTCAGCGGCTCCGACCCGGTGCTCACCTGGATCAGCGCCACCGCGCTGCGCCCGGTGCGCGATGCACTCGACGATGCCGACTACGCCGAGTTCCGCGCCCAGCTGGCGCCCCGGTTGCGGGCCGCCTACCCGGAGCGCCCCGACGGCACCACGTGGTTCCCGTTCCGGCGGATCTTCGCGGTGGCGCACACCTGAGCCCTCGACGGTCAGGAGGCGTAGTCCTTGAGGGTCAGCGCCGTCGCGGCCGTGGCCACCCAGTGCTCCTCGATCTGCTCCTCGGCCGCGTCGTCGGCCCCGTCCGTCCCGGCCGCGAGCTGTTCCGCCGCCTGCCGGGTGGCCTCGGCGTTCGTCAGCGCCAACTGCTGGTTGGCCCGGACGTAGTCGGTCATCTCGGCCTGGTAGCGCGCGAACCCGGCGACGTGGTCGCCGCCGGCCGCCCGCAGCTCCCCGGCCAGCACGTAGGCGCCGACCATGGCCAGGCTGGTGCCCTGCCCCGACAGCGG
The DNA here is from genome assembly GCF_042653605.1 of Pseudonocardia sp. GCM10023141. Taxonomy (NCBI): domain Bacteria; kingdom Bacillati; phylum Actinomycetota; class Actinomycetes; order Pseudonocardiales; family Pseudonocardiaceae; genus Pseudonocardia; species Pseudonocardia sp. GCM10023141. The sequence continues at coordinate 54,260 of NZ_JBHSIR010000006.1, read as the reverse complement.
CGACGCGCAGTAACCGGCGTCGCCGACGAGGCCCACCCGGCCCCGGGACCAGCTCGCGAGGTGGATCTGGCTCATCGAGTCGAAGTAGAAGTCCGGGGCGTCCGCCATGAGCTCGATCAGGCGCGGGACCTCCCACCGGTCGCCGGCGAAGGCCGTCGCGATGAGCTTCTTCTGCTGGTCGACGTCACGGTGGTCGTACTCGATCTGCTCCGACTCGTAGCCCATCACGACGCGGGCCTCGGTGTTGTGGCGCGCGGAGTAGATGCCCGACATCTTGCCGGGGCTCTGCTGGAACACCTGCCAGTGATCCAGGTCCAGGAAGTTCGGCGTGCTGAAGACGGCCAGGTAGCTGCCGAGGTGGCTGATGCAGTCCGACTCGGGGCCGAAGGCGATGCGCCGCACGCCCGAGTGCAGGCCGTCGGCGCCGATGACGAGGTCGAACGTGCGGGGCTCGCCGCTCGCGAACGTGACGTCGACACCGCCGTCGTGCTGGGTGAGCCCGGTGATCGTGTCGCCGTAGACGTACTCGACGCCCTCGGTCGCGGCCAGCAGGATCTCGCTGAGGTCGTCGCGGAGGATCTCGACGTCCGGGCTGGCGGTGGGGCCGCCGGTCAGGCTCATCTCGGTGGTGCTCATGACCTCGACGCCGTCGGCGTCGACGAAGGCCATGCCCCGCATGCCGGTCTTCGCGGCCCGTAACTGTGGCAACACGCCCATCCGGTCGGCCACCTCCAGCGCGACACCGCGGACGTCGACGGCCTGTCCGCCGGGGCGGGGGACCGGGCTGCGCTCGATCACGGTCGGGGTGAACCCGAAGCGGCGCAGCCAGTGCGCCAGGGTCGGTCCGGCGATGCTGGCGCCGGAGATGAGGACGGTGTTCGCGGGCTTGTACGTTGTACGAGTCATGCGGTGAGGGTACTGCGAGATCTCGCTTAAATGCCAGTTGAATAGGGCTGTCTCGGCAAATTTCTGAGCTAGTACAGACCGCTCTCTGTACTAGCTCAGGCGGTGGCTGCGGCCGCCACGCGCTGGGCTCGGCCCCGCATCGTGTGGATCGCCAGGGGTCCGATCGTCGCGACCATGACCAGCGGGTTGAGCATGACGACGAGTGACGGCTCGAGCAGGAGGGCGAGCGCGATGTGGATCACGCAGTTGGCCGCCAGGGCGGCGCCCCAGGCCGCGGTCAGGGTGCGCAGGCGCTGCCGGAACTCCGCTGACGTCGCCCAGCGCCCGTCGAAGGAGCGTGGCGTGCCCGCCAGCCCGACCGGCTCCAGCTGGCGGCCCAGCACGTAGAGCATCGGGCGGCGCATGAGGAGGGTGGCGAGGAAGCCGAGCCCGATCAGGCCGGTCGGCACCGCGCTCATGACGAGCAGTAGCCGGGGGTCCTGGAAGACCGCCGCGGTGGCGACGCTGATCACGATGAAGGCCAGCGACACCATTCCGATCGCCTCCAGGCGGCGCTTGCGGTAGGCGGCGAGCGCGACGGCCGCGGCCGGGAAGGCGGCCGAGATCGACAGGGCGACCAGGTCCGAGCTCCCGAGCGCGTGCAGGAGGTAGTAGCCGAGCAGTGGAGCGATCACGTTCAGCAGCACCGTCGGTTGGAAAGCCTTGCGAGCCAGCGAGTTCATGGGTCCCCGATCCCTGTTGCGGGTGTCTCTGACAGGCGCCAACGCTAGGGATCCGCGATGGCCGGCCGCGTCGGTCCGAGGGTGGGTCTCGGCTCTCCACCCGCGGGTGGAGGCAGGTGGATCTGTACTAGGTTGAGTACGGTGTACGACATGCCGGACAGCGCCCCGCCCTACGTCCGGATCGCCGCGGAGCTGCGCCGACGGATCACGACCGGCCGCCTCCGGCCGGGTGATCGCATGCCCTCGACCCGGCAGCTGACCAGGGACTGGGGCGTCGCGCTGGCCACGGCGGCCAAGGCGCTGACCGTGTTGCAGCAGGAGGGACTGGTCCGCGCGGTGCCGCGGGTGGGATCGGTGGTGGCGGAACCACCGGTCGCGGCGCCGGCGGCGACGCCGCGGGCTCCCCGCCGGCCGGGCCCGGCCCCGGGGCGCACCGTCACCGTCGACGACGTGGTGAGCGCCGCCGTCGCGATCGCCGACGAGGACGGTCTCGTGGCGCTGTCGATGCGGTCCGTCGCGGCCCGGCTGGGCATCCCGACGATGTCGCTGTACGGGCACGTGCGCAGCAAGGACGACCTCGTCCTGCTCATGATCGATCACGCCTTCGGCGAACACGACTTCCCCGCCGAGCCGCCCGCCGGCTGGCGCGACGGGTTGGCGGCATCCGCGCGGCAGCAGTGGGCCTGCTACCGCGAGCACCTGTGGCTCGCCCAGGTCGTCTCGCTGACGCGGCCGCAACCGCTGGCCAACCTCCTGCGCCTCGCGGAGTGGAACTTCAGCACGCTGATCACGCTCGACCTGGACCAGACCACGCTGTTCGACATCCACCTGTCGCTGTGCACGTTCGTCCGCGGTGTCGCCATCGGCCTCGCGCCCGAGGCGGACGCGGAGCGCGACACCGGCATGACCGGTGACGAGTGGGTCGAGACCGCGGGCGAATGGAACGAGCTGATCGCGCGCAGCCCCGTCTTCCGTTCGGTGGCCGAGCGCGGCAACTACGTGCTGGACATGGACCGGCTCTTCGCGTTCGGCCTCGAACGCCTCCTCGACGGCCTGGCCGTGCGACTGGGCGAGCACCCCACCTGACCCGACCCGCCGGGCCGTCGGCCCCAACTCGCGGTGCCTTCTACCCCAACTCGCGGTGCGATCCGTCCCAACTCGCGGTGCGTTCTGTCCCAACTCGCCGGCAGGCGACCGCACCGGCACGCGCGAGTTGCGACGGATGGGCCCGCGAGTTGGGACGGATGGACCCGCGAGTTGGGCTCATGTGCACCGCGAGTTGGGACGGATGGGCCCGCGAGTTGGGACGGATGGACCCGCGAGTTGGGCTCATGTGCACCGCGAGTTGGGACGGATGGGCCCGCGAGTTGGGGTCGGATGCGTCGGGGGCGTCCGACGGAGATCCCCACCGGGACGGTCCAGGCCGCCTCGAAAGCGGTACTTTCGAGGGCGCTCGCGGCGCGACGTTGCGCGTGCATGATGGATGAACAGCATTCGGCAGGAGCACGCATGACCAAGCCCGTACTCATGACCGTCGACGACGACCCGGGCGTGTCGCGATCCGTCGCGCGCGACCTGCGTCGCCGCTACGGCCAGGACTTCCGCATCGTCCGCGCCGAGTCCGGCCGCGACGCGCTCGACGCGCTGCGCGAGCTCACGCTGCGCGGCGAGCCGGTGGCCGCGATCCTCGCCGACTACCGGATGCCGGAGATGACCGGCATCGAGTTCCTCGAGCAGGCGATGGACATCGCCCCGCACGCCCGCCGTGCCCTGCTCACCGCCTACGCCGACACCGACGCGGCCATCCAGGCCATCAACGTGGTCGACGTCGACCACTACCTGCTCAAGCCGTGGGACCCGCCGGAGGAGAAGCTCTACCCGGTCGTCGACGCGCTGGTGGAGACGTGGCGCGCGGTCGGCGTCAAGCCCGTCGACGAGATCCGCGTGGTCGGGCACCGCTGGTCGGCGGAGTGCTTCGCGGCCCGCGACTTCCTGGCCCGCAACTCGGTGCCCTACCGCTACTACTCCATCGACGAGGCCGAGGGAGCCCGGCTCCTGGAGGCCGCCGGCGCGTCCGAGGCCGACGTGCCGCTGCTCATCACCACCGACGGCACCGCGCTGCGCTCGCCGACGGAGGCGGAGATCGCGGCCGCTGTCGGGCTCACCACCGATCCCGCGGGCGACTTCTACGACCTGATCGTGATCGGCGGCGGCCCCGCCGGGCTGGGCAGCGCCGTCTACGGCGCGTCGGAGGGCCTGCGCACCGTGCTCGTGGAGCGCCAGGCCACCGGCGGCCAGGCCGGGCAGAGCTCGCGCATCGAGAACTACCTCGGCTTCCCCGACGGCGTGTCCGGCGCCCAGCTCACCGACCGGGCCCGGCGCCAGGCCGCCAAGTTCGGCGCCGAGGTGCTGACGGCCCGCGACGTCATCGCGCTGGAGGCGCGGGGTTCGGCGCGGGTGGTCAAGTTCGGCGACGGCAGCGAGATCGCGGCGCACTCGGTGGTGCTCGCCACCGGCGTCTCCTACCGCAGCCTCGACGCGCCGGGCGTGGCGGAGCTGACCGGCCGCGGCGTGTTCTACGGCTCGGCCGCCACCGAGGCGCCGGCCTGCGGTGGGCAGCACGTCGTGATCGTGGGCGGTGCCAACTCCGCAGGTCAGGCCGCCGTGTTCTTCTCACGCCACGCCGCCAAGGTCACGGTGGCGGTGCGCGGGCCGAACCTCGAGGCGTCCATGTCCAGCTACCTGATCAAGCAGCTGGAGGCCATCGACAACATCGTGGTGCGCACCGGCACCGAGGTGGCCGAGGCCTGCGGCGACGGGCACCTGCAGCGGCTGGTGCTGTCGGATCGCACCACCGGTGAGAAGGAGTCGGTCGACGCCGCGTCGATGTTCGTGTTCATCGGCGCCGCGCCGCGCACGGAGTGGCTCGACGGCGTGGTCGTCCGCGACGACAAGGGCTTCGTCCGCACCGGCCCCGACCTGACCGTCGACGGCGTGCTGCCCCCGGGGTGGCCGCTGGACCGTTCGCCCTACCACCTGGAGTCCAGCGTGCCCGGCGTGTTCGTGGCAGGCGACGTCCGGTCCGAGTCCGTCAAGCGGGTGGCCTCCGCGGTCGGTGAAGGCGCGATGGCCGTCACACTGGTGCACCGATACCTCGCGGAGCAGTGATGGAGACCCACCTCAGTCCCGACGAGCTGCGCACGCTGTTCCTGTTCGCCGATCTCGACGAGCAGCAGCTGGCCTGGATCTCCGAGCACGGCGACGTCGTCGAGGTGCCGGCCGGGGAGGACATCGTCGTCGAGGGCGAGCCGGCGGCGTGCTTCCACGTGCTGGTCAGCGGCACGATCGCGATGAGCAGGTTGATCGCGGGCGACCGCGTGGAGACCACCCGCACCGATCACCGCGGCGTCTACTTCGGTGCCGTCCAGTTCTACGTCGAGGACGACTCCACGAAGGACTACCCGGCCTCGGTGCGCGCGGTCACCGACTGCGCGGTGATCGCCTTGCCGGCCAGGGACTTCTCCAAGGAGTTCGCGCGCTGGTTCCCGATGGCGGTGCACCTGCTCGAGGGGATGCTGCTCGGGATGCGCAAGGGCAACAGCCAGATCGCGGAGCGCGAACGGCTGCTGGCGCTGGGCAAGCTCTCCGCGGGCCTCACCCACGAGCTCAACAACCCCGCCGCCGCCGCGGGCCGCGCGGCCGACGCGCTGCGCGACCGGGTCGCGGGGATGCGGCACAAGCTGGCGATGATCGCCTCGGGCAAGCTCGCCGGACCGCAGCTGCAGAAGCTGGTGATGGCGCAGGAGGAGTTCGTCAAGAAGGTGCGCAACGCGCCCACGCTGTCGCCGCTGGAGGCGTCCGACCGCGAGGACGAGCTCGGCGACTGGCTCGAGGACCACGAGATCCCCGGCGGCTGGGAGCTGGCGCCGGTGTTCGTGGCGGGCGGGCTGGGCATCGAGGACATGGAGGCCGTGCAGACGGCGTCCGAGGACGGCGTGCTGGAGGGCGCCATCCGCTGGCTCGCCTACACCGTGGAGACCGAGAGCCTGCTGCGCGAGATCCTCGACGCCACCACCCGCATCTCCGACCTCGTCATGGCGGCCAAGCAGTACTCGCAGATGGACCGCGCCCCGTACCGCACGATCGACGTGCACGAGGGCCTCGACGCCACGCTGGTGATGTTCGGCCGCAAGCTCGGTGAGGAGTCGGGCATCACGATCCGCAAGGAGTACGACCGGTCGCTGCCGATGATCCCGGCCTATCCCGCCGAGCTCAACCAGGTGTGGACCAACATGTTCGACAACGCGATCGACGCGATGGACGGCTCCGGCACGCTCACCGTCCGCACCTGCCGCGACGAGGAGTGGTTGCTCGTCGAGATCGGCGACAGCGGCCCCGGTATCGCGCCCGAGGTCCGGCAGCGGATCTTCGAGCCGTTCTTCACCACCAAGCCGGTCGGGCGCGGCACGGGCTTGGGCCTCGACGTCAGCTACCGCGTGGTGGTCAGCCGCCACCACGGCGACATCCGGGTGGAGTCGCGGCCCGGCGACACCCGGTTCCAGGTGCGGCTCCCGCTCACGGAGGCCCTCGCGTGACGATGCAGATCCCGCTGGCCATGGCCGACGCGCACCTCGCGCAGGATGCCGGCCGGGCCGTCCAGGTGCATCTGGGCGTGCACACGGTCGTGGCCGACCACACCGACACGGGCCCCGGGGCCGGTGCCACCCCGCTGGAGCTGATGACGGCCGCACTGGCGTCCTGCAGCGCGATGACGGTGCGCACCCACCTGGAGCGCGACGAGGAACGCGGTGACGTCGAGGTGGTCGTCACCCTGGACGCGGGCCCGCCCACCCTGCTCCACCGGCGGGTGCTGCTGCCGGTGCGGATCCCGGCGGCCGAGGTGCACCGGCTCGCCGACGCGCTGGAGCGCACCGAGGTCACCATGATGCTGCGACCGGCGTTCTCCATCCGCACGGCCATCGAGCACGACGGGGACGTGCTCACCTAGCAGACCGTCGCGGCTGAGTCGCGGGCCCCGGCGACGCCCAGGCACGCACCCCGCTGCGTTGGCGACGCTCAACAGACACCCGGTATGCCTTCGCATCGCCGCCTTGCGATGCACGCACCTGGACGCCGCCCGAACCCACGCTTCAGCCGCGACGGCCTACTAGCGCGGCGACCAGCGGGTCCCTCGCGCGCCGGAGGCGGGACTAGCCCTTACCCCGCAGGGCCCGGCCCAGCGCCAGTCCGGGCAGCAGCAGCGAGCGCGGGGTGAAGTGCCCGGCGAGGCTCATCGCCTTCGGCACCAGCCCGGGCACCACGGTGCGCTTGCCCGCGATCATGCCGGCGATCCCGGCCTCGGCCACGTCGCGCGGAGAGACCTGCGCCGGGCCGATCATGACGGCGTCGGCCGACGCGATCTCGGACCACTCCGTCTCGACAGGGCCCGGGCACAGCACCGTGCACGACACGCCGGTGCCGCGCAGTTCCTCGTGCACGGCCGCGGAGAACGTCTGCACGAACGCCTTCGTGGCCGAGTAGGTGGCCATCGTCGGCAGCGGCTGGTAGCCGGCGATCGACGCCACGTTGAGCACCGCCCCGCGCCCGGCCGTGACCATGTCGGCGAGGAAGGCGTGGGTGAGGTCGAGCAGCGCCGTGACGTTGAGCTCCACCTGGTCGCGCTCGCGCTGCAGCGGCAGGTCCTTGAACGCGCCGGACGTGCCGAAGCCCGCGCAGTTGCAGACCCCGCTGACGGTGCGACCACCGGCGCGCAGGTCGGCTACCAGCGCGTCGCGTTCGGCGGTGGAGCCGAGGTCACGGGCATGGACGGTCACCTGCACGCCGTGCTCGGTGCGCAGCCGCTCGGCCAGCGCCTCCATCCGTTCCTTGCGCCGCGCCACCAGCACCAGGTTGTGGCCGCGGCGGGCCAGGCCACTGGCGAGCTCGGTGCCGATGCCGGACGACGCGCCGGTGACGACGACGTCGGCCGCCGCTGCGGGCTGGGGCAGGCTCACCAGTGCACTCCTCGGGTCGCTTCGATGAAGGCCTTTCCCTCTGGGGTGAGCTGCTGCTCGCCGCGGGCGGAGCGGGAGTCACCGAACAGCTTGAAGCCCCGGCTGCGGACGGAGTCCATGATCTCCGGGGTGATCGAGTCGGCCAGGAACGCGAACCGGCCGAAGGCCGGGCTGACGCGGCGCGGCCGGTCGGTGATGGCGTCGCAGATGACACCGGCGGCCTGCTCGGGGGCGAGGGCGGGGAACTTGTCGTAGAGCTTGGTTGGCGCGATCATCGGGGTGCGCACCAGTGACATGTAGACGGTGGTGAACCGGACGTCGTCGGGCCCGGTCTCGGCCTGCCAGGCGTCGGTGAGCGTGTCGAGCGCCGATTTCGACGCGATGTAGGCCCCGAACCGGGGCGCCCGCGTCAGCACACCCACCGATGAGATGTTGATGACGTGGCCGTTCCCGCGTTCCCGCATGCCGGGCAGCAGCCCGAGCATCAGCCGCACGGGTGCGAAGTAGTTGAGCTGCATCGTGCGCTCGTAGTCGTGGAAGCGGTCGTACGACAGCGCCAGCGACCGGCGGATGGAGCGGCCCGCGTTGTTGACGAGGATGTCGACCCGGCCGTGCTGGGCGATGACGTCGGCCACCAGCTTGTCGATGGCCTCCATGTCGGTGAGATCGCACGGGTGCACGTGGGCCGTGCCACCGGCAGCCTCGACGTCGTGGGCGGTCGCGTACAGCTTCTCCGCGCCGCGGGCCACGAGCAGCGCGGTGCCACCCGCCGCGCCGATGGCGACCGCCGCCGCCTCACCGATCCCCGACGACGCGCCGGTGATCAGCACGATCTTGTCGCGCAGGGCGTCGCGCAGTGACGGGTGACCGCGCAGCGAGCGCACGATGGCGTGCGGCGTGGACTCGGCCGACGGCCGGTTCAGCGCATCGCTGACGGCGGTGACCGGCCTCGCGAGGAGCGCCCCCACGTGCTTCAACGGATTCATCCCGTGCGGCCCCCGGTCCTCGGCTGATGTGCGGCCATCCTGCGGACATGATCAACGCTGGTCAAGTCGGGCCGGGTGCGACATGTCAGCAAGGTGGCCGTTCTAGGCTGGGCTGATGACAGTGACTGACGCCCTGAAGCTCGCCGATGACCTGGTCCTCACGCGCATGGGCTACGGCGCCATGCAGCTGGCCGGCCCGGGGGTGTTCGGCCCGCCGCGCGACCGGGACGAGGCGATCGCGGTACTGCGCGAGGTTGTCGAGACCGGTATCACGCACATCGACACCAGCGACTTCTACGGCCCGCACATCACCAACGAGCTGATCCGGGAGGCGCTGCACCCCTATCCGGAGCAGCTGCGGATCGTCACGAAGGTGGGCGCCCGGCGCGACGCGGAGGGCGCCTGGCTCCCGGCGCTGAGCCCCGAGGAGCTCACCTCGGCGGTGCACGACAACCTGCGCAACCTCGGCGTCGACGCGCTCGACGTCGTCAACCTGCGCCTGCACGACACCACCGGCTCGCTCGCCGAACGGTTCGGGGTACTCGCCGATCTCCGCAGCCAGGGCCTGATCCGCCACCTCGGCCTGAGCAACGTCGGCGTCGAGCAGCTCGCCGAGGCGCGCGCGATCGCGCCGGTGGTCTGCGTGCAGAACTACTACAACGTGGCACACCGCGAGGACGAGGCCCTGCTCGACATCTGCGCCGAGGCCGGCATCGCCTTCGTCCCGTTCTTCCCGCTCGGCGGGTTCAGCCTGCTGCAGTCCGGCACGCTCGACGACTGCGCGAGGCGGGTCGGGGCCACGCCGCTGCAGGTGGCGCTGGCCTGGCTGCTGCACCGGTCGCCGACGATCCTGCTCATCCCCGGCACGTCGTCGCGGAGGCACCTGCGGGAGAACGTCGCGGCGGGGGAGCTGGAGCTCCCGGCCGACGTTCTCGCGGAGCTGGACGGGCTCGGGGCGGCGTAGGCGGGTCGGCGTGTCCCGGTTGCAGGAAAGCGACCTTCAAGGGGCTATCACGCGGGCGCATGATCGGGCTGGGCCAGGTCGGCGGGAGGGCACAACAACCACCCGGGGTGTGCGAGCTGCACACCACGGCCCTCGAAATGGCGCTGCGGTGTGGCTCGCACCGATCATGCTCGCCGAGGCGCACAGGAGGGCCCGGCGCGGGGCTGTGGGGTGCGGTTGGGTGATCAACGCCTACTGGTTCGGTGTTGACCATGACCCAGTGGGCGTTGATCTTCCTGCAACGGGGCCAGCGCGGGGGCGTCGGGTGCGGTTCCCGGTAGGTCCCGCTGGAAGGCCGCGTTCGGATGGGGGTTCTCCTGACAGCCACTTTCCCGCAACGACGTTGCAGCAAAGTGGCTTTCCTGCAAAGGGAGTGAGCGGGGCGCCTACCCCCGCGCCGCCCGCACCGCCTCGGCCGAGGCGTGGTCGCCCCGCTCGTCCAGCCCCTCGATCACCCCGTCGACGTCCGTGGCCGGCCGGTTCTGGCTCATCTTGATCTTCGCCTCGATGCGCGTGATCTGCAGCTCGACCCCGACGATCGCGCGCAGCTGCCCGGCCACGAACTTCGGCGGGGCGTCGTCGACCGACCACGGCTGCTCCTCGCCAGCCTCGTGCCGGTCCGTGAGCCTGCGCACCAGCGTGTCGAGCCATGCGGTGTCGTCGTGGATGACGAGCCGCCCGTAGACGTGCGCGGTGAGGTAGTTCCAGGTGGGCACGGCGCGGCCGTGCTCGGCCTTCGACGCGTACCAGTTCGGCGTGATGTACGCGTCGGAGCCGTGCACGATCACCAGCGACTCACCGGTGGCCGGGCGGCTCCACTGGTCGTTGTTGCGGGCGACGTGCCCCAGCAGGGCACCGTGCTCGCCCGCGTCCGCGTCGAACAGGAACGGCAGGAACGTGGCGACGAGGCCGTCGGCGGTCTGGGTGATCAGGTCGGCGGCCTGGGGGCGTGAGAGCAGCTCCCGGACGGCGGCGTCGTCAGCGGCGAAATGGGCGGGTACGTACACGTCGGCCAGTGTGCGTCGTCGCGGCACCGGGATCCAGCGGCTATCGTCGAGATCATGATCGAGGCCGGCGTGCGTACGCGCGCACTGCCCGCGCCACCGCACGTCGTGGCAACGTCCCTCGTCGCGCCCGACAGCGATCCGGCCCGGCCGTGGCTGCACCTGCTGGACGACGAACGGCGCCCCACCGTGGTGGAGCGCCGTTCGTCCGAGCTGGTGATCTGGTCCTCGCTGTGGCCGTCGCGCCCCGACGCGCGGGTGCGCTTCGACCTCGCCCCGGACCCGACCGGGGGCACCGCCCTGACCTGGACGCTGCTGGTGGACGAGCCGGTGCCCGACCCCTCGAAGGTCGGGCACCTGCGCAAGCGGATCAATCAGCTGATCAACGCCGACCTGCGGTACTCGTACGGCCAGTGAGCCCCGGCGGCCGGTGAGTGGTCAGGCCTGCTGCGTCTCGCGGTGCGGCAGCTTCCAGCCGGGCCGCACGTAGTGGCAGGTGTAGCCCGCCGGGTAGTTCTGCAGGTAGTCCTGGTGCTCTGGCTCGGCCTCCCAGAACGACCCCGCCGGCTCGACCTCGGTGACGACCTTGCCCGGCCAGAGGCCGGACGCGTCGACATCGGCGATCGTGTCGCGGGCCACCTTCTCCTGCTCCGGGCTCAGGTAGTAGATCGCGGAGCGGTAGCTGCGACCGATGTCGTTGCCCTGGCGGTTGCTGGTGGACGGGTCGTGGATCTGGAAGAAGAACTCCAGGATGTCCCGGTAGCTGATGGCATCGGGGTCGAACACCACTTCGACGGCCTCGGCGTGGTCGCCGTGGTTGCGGTAGGTGGCGTTCGGGGTGTCGCCGCCCGAGTAGCCGACCCGGGTGGAGAGCACGCCCGGCCGCTTGCGGAGCAGCTCCTGCGCTCCCCAGAAACAACCGCCTGCGAGGATCGCGGTCTCGGTGCTCATCGTGTGGTCTCCTCAGTCTCTGACTGCGTGCTGGCGTCGAACAGCTTCGTGAAGTCGGCGTAGCCCTCCGCGTCGAGCTGATCGACCGGGATGAAGCGCAGCGCCGCCGAGTTGATGCAGTAACGCAGGCCGCCCGCCTCGGCCGGGCCGTCGTCGAAGACGTGGCCGAGATGGCTGTCGCCGTGCGCCGAGCGCACCTCGCGACGGACCATGCCGTAGGTACGATCCTCCTTCACGACGACGTTGGCAGGCTCGATCGGCACGGTGAAGCTCGGCCAGCCCGAGCGGCTGTCGTACTTGTCGATCGATGCGAACAACGGCTCACCGGACACGACGTCGACGTAGAGCCCGGCCTCGTGATTGTTCCAGAACTCGTTGCCGAAGGCAGGCTCGGTGGCCGCCTCCTGGGTGACCCGGTACTGGTCGCGCGTCAACTGGGCGACGGCCTCGGGGTCCTTGCGATACGTACGGTCTGACACGTGCATCCCTTCCTGCATTCGTGCCGCTGGCTGCGACACGGGTCGAACGGCGGGCCGCGGGGTCGCGCTGAGGGGGACCCGCCCCGGCCGGACGCATTGAGAAGAACAGCGGTGGAGGTGCCGATGTTCCGGCGTTCGCACCCCGTAAGAAACACGGTGTCTCACAACGCTGCGTCACGATCGGATTGCGGCGGCGTGCCCGATTCACCCAGATCGTTGACAGGTTGATGATCCCTCGACCACGATCCGTCGACACTCCAACCCCGGCGTAGCAGGAGCGGTCAGCATGGAACATCCAGCCTTCACCCGACGGCGGCTGCTCGCGCTCTTCGGCGCCGCCGCGACCCTCCCGGTGCTCTCGGCCTGCGGCAGCAGCGTCGGCGGCGGCTCCACGGGCGCGCCCGCGACAGCAGGCGGCAGCGGCAGCATCAAGGTCGGACTGGTGGTGCCCCAGTCGGGCGTCTACGCCGCACTGGGCACAGACATGAAGCGCGGCTGGGACCTGTGGCTGGAGCAGAACGGCGGCAAGTTCGGCAACTACTCGGTGCAGACCGTGGCCGCCGACGAGGGCGAGACGCCCACCACCGGCCAGCCCGCGGTGCAGAAGGTGCTGCAGAGCGACGGCGTCGACGTGGTGGTCGGGCTGGTCAACTCCTCCACCGCGCTGGGCGTCGTGCCGCTGCTCGCCGAGGCCAAGAAGCTGCTGATCGTCACCAACGCGGGAGCGGGCGACGTCACCGGGGCCAAGCGCACGCCGTACGTCTGGCGCACCTCGTTCACCAATGCCCAGGTCTCCGGGGCGATGGGCAGCCACCTCGCCACCGCCGGGTTCAAGGACGGCGTGTTCGCGCTCGCCCCCGACTACGCCGCGGGCACCGAGGTGATCGCCGGATTCAAGAAGACCTTCGAGGCGGGCGGCGGCAAGGTCGTCGGCGAGGCCAAGCCGGCGTTCGGCAAGACGTCGGACTACCAGCCCTACCTCACGCAGATCCAGCAGTCCGGCGCGAAGGCCACGTTCTGCTTCTTCTCCGGCTCCGAGGCCATCACGTTCGTGCGCCAGTACGCGCAGTTCGGGCTCGCCGCCACGACCCCGCTCTACGCCTCCGGCTTCCTCACCGAGGGCAGCGTGCTCAAGCAGCAGGCCGACGCCGCGCTCGGCGTCCAGACCACGCTGCACTACTCCGACCAGCTCGACAACCCCGCCAACAAGGCCTTCGTCGCTGCCTACACGGCGAAGTACGGCGAGTCGCCCAGCTGCTTCTCCGTGCAGACCTACGACGCGGCCAACGTGCTCAACCGCGCGCTGAAGACCGCGGGCGCGCTCGACGGTGACACGCTGGCGAAGGCGCTGGGCGGCATCGGCGCCGTCGACGACAGCCCGCGCGGGTCATGGACGTTCGACGGCCAGACCCCGAGGCAGCACCTGTACCTGCGGAAGGTGGAGAACAAGGGCGGCACACTCGTCAACTCGGTCGTGCAGGACCTCGGCCAGCTGAGCCAGCCCACCTGACATGCTCGTCAGCATCCTGAACGGGTTCGCGATCGGCTTCCTGCTGTTCGTGCTCGCGGTGGGGCTCTCGCTGGTGTTCGGGATGATGGACGTCCTCAACCTGGCGCACGGCGCGCTGTTCCTCGGCGGGGCCTACCTCGGCGCCACGTTCGCCGGAGCGGGGTGGGGCGGGTTCCTCGGCGCGCTCGGGCTGGCCGCGGCGGGCGGGCTCGTCGGCGGCGCGGTGCTGTCGCTGATGACCGAGCCGCTGCGCAGGCGGTCGCACCTCGACCAGGCCCTGCTCACACTGGGCGTCGCGCTGGTCGCGGCCGAGGTGCTCACGATCATCTTCGGTGACGACCCGCTCGCGGTGCCCGCGCCGCCGGGCCTCGACGGATCGGTCACGGTGTTCGGGGCCACCTACCCGGCCTACCGGCTGGTGATCATCGGCATCGGTGCGGTGCTCGCGCTGGCCGTCTACCTGGTGGTGGACCGGACGCGGGTGGGTGCGCTGGTACGCGCCACCGTCGCCGACCGCGAGATGGTCTCGGCGCTGGGCGTCGACAACCGGCTGGTCAAGGCCGCCGTCTTCGCCGTCGGGTCGGTGCTGGCGACCACGGCGGGGGTGCTCGGCGGGCCGATCTACGGCGCCCGTCCCGGCCTGGATGCGACCGTGCTGATCCTCGCGCTGGTGGTCGTCGTGATCGGCGGGCTGGGCTCGGTGCGCGGCGCGCTGGTCGGAGCCCTGATCATCGGTCAGATCGACACGCTGGGCCGCGTCCTGCTGCCCGATCTCGCGTCCTTCATCCTCTTCGGTGCGCTGGCACTCGTGCTGGTACTGCGCCCGCAGGGGCTGTTCGGCGGACCCGTCGGCGCGGCGCGATGACGGCCGTGCAGGTGCCGACGGTGCCGGGTGGGGCGCCGGCCGCGACACCGCGCGTCACCCGGGCCCGTACGGGCATCGTCGCCGCGCTCGTACTCGTCGTGCTCGCAGCGGCGCCGCTGATGCTGGCGCCGTTCGCGACCACGACCCTGACGCGCGTGATCGTGTTCGCGCTGTTCGCGGTCAGCCTCGACCTGCTCGTCGGGGTCACCGGGTTGCCGTCGCTCGGGCACGCCGGCTACCTGGGCGCCGGCGCCTACGCCGCCGGCTGGGTGTCGATCAACGTGACGGCCGAGGCGCCGGTGCCGCTGCTCGTCGGCGCGGCCGGCGGGGCGGTCGCGGCCGCGCTCACCGGCTGGGTCACGGTGCGCAGCGCGGGCGTGTTCTTCCTGATGCTGACCCTGGCGATCGGCGAGACGATCCAGCAGCTCGCCGACTCGTGGGAGTCGGTCACCGGCGGCGCCAACGGGCTGTCGGGCATCCCGGCCGTCCGGCTCGGTGGCACGCCGCTCACCAATGCCGGGTTCCTGTACTGGTACGTGCTCGCGGCCGCGGTGCTCGGGTTCGTGCTGGTGGCGGTATTGGCCAGGTCCCCGTTCGGAGCGGCGCTGCGTGGCATCCGCGACAACGAGCCGCGGATGCGCGCGCTGGGTTACCCGACGGCGTTCTACAAGTACGCCGTGTTCGTCGTCGCCGGCGGGGTGGCCGGGATGGCCGGGTCGCTGCTCGCGGCACAGCAACGGCTCGTGACGCCGGCGGACCTCGGGTTCACCACGGCGTCCTTCGCGCTGCTCGCGGTGATCATCGGGGGCGCCGGGTCGCTGTGGGGTGCCTGCCTCGGCGCCGCGCTGGTGATCATCATCCGCGACGCGCTCGGCCCGAGCCTCGACGGTCACGGCACGCTGGTGCTCGGCATCGTGTTCGTGCTGGTGGTGTACCTGCTGCCGCGCGGGGCCGCGGGCCTGCGGATCTACCGGAGGCGAGGGAGATGAGCGTGCTGCGCTGCGCCGGGCTGTCCCGGTCGTTCGGGGCGCTGCAGGCCGTCGACGCCGTCGACATCGAGGTGGCCCCCGGAGCCCGCCACGCGCTGATCGGGCCCAACGGCGCCGGCAAGTCCACCCTGTTCAAGCTGATCACCGGCACGATGAAGGCGAATGCGGGCACCGTCGCGCTGGCCGGGAGCGATGTCACCGGGCTCTCGGAGGTGCGCCGCTGCCGGCTCGGGATGAGCCAGACGTTGCAGCACGCCAGCCTCTTCGCGTCGATGACGGCGGTGCAGACCGTCGAGCTGGCGGTGCAGCGGCATGCGGGGCGGATCTCGGTGCTGCCGCGGCGCCGCCCGCAGGTGCGCGAGCGGGCCGAGCAGCTGCTCGGTGACACGGGGCTGGCCGGTCGCGAGCACGTCGTGGTCCCGTCGCTGTCGCACGGGGAGCGCAAGCAGCTCGAGGTGGCGCTCGCGCTGGCCTGCCGGCCCACGCTGCTGCTGCTCGACGAGCCGGCAGCGGGGATGTCGCCCGCCGAGCGGGCCCGGCTGGTGGAGCTGCTGGCCGGGCTGCCCGCGGAGATCACCGTGTTGTTCGTGGAGCACGACCTGGACCTCGTGTTCGCACTCGCCGACGCCGTCACGGTGCTGCACCTGGGCCGCGTGCTGCTCTCGGGGAGCCCGGACGAGGTGCGCGCGAGCGACGCCGTCCGCGAGGCCTACCTCGGCACCGGACGTCGCGAGGAGCTGTTCCTGCCATGACGTTCCTGACCGTCCGCGGCCTGGTGTCCGGCTACGACCGCAGCACCGTGCTCACCGGGATCGACCTCGATCTGGACCGCGGCGCGACGCTGGGCCTGCTCGGCCGCAACGGGGCCGGCAAGTCCACGTTGATCATGACGTTGATGGGACTCGTGGCGCCGACGGCGGGCTCGGTGCGGCTCGACGGCGTCGAGCTGGCGGGCAGGCGCCCGGACGTGATCGCGAAGGCCGGGGTGGCGCTGGTGCCGCAGGGCAGGCGGGTGTGGGCGACGCTGACCGTCGCCGAACACCTGGCACTCGCGGCGCGCTCCCGCAGCGGCACCTGGACGATCGCGACCGTGCTCGACCTGCTGCCGCGCCTGGCCGAGCGGCGCCGGCAGTACGCCGGCCAGCTCTCCGGTGGTGAGCAGCAGATGCTCGCGGTGGCCAGGGCGCTGCTGACGAACCCGCGCCTGGTGCTGCTCGACGAGCCGTCCGACGGGCTCGCACCGGCGATCGTCGACCAGATCGGTGCGGTGATCACGACGATGCAGGCCGAGGGCGTGGCGGTGCTGCTGGTGGAGCAGGACCTGCACCTGGCCTTCGCGGTGGCCGACGAGATCGCGGTGATGGAGAAGGGGACCGTCGTGCACCGGGTGCCGACGTCGCAGTTCCGCCGCGACCCCGACACCGCCCACCGGCTGCTGGGGGTGGCGTAGCCGGGCACCTCGGGATGGCAGGAAAGCCACTTTCCCGCAACGTGGTTGCGGGAAAGTGGCTTTCCTGCAACGCCCTCGGGCCCGCGGTAGCCCTTCGGTCCGACCGGGTGCGCCCACCGCGCCGACCCGTTGGCCGCCGCGCCAACGTCCCGACATCGGCGCCGTGGCCAACTGGTTGGCGCCGTGACCGGCGTCTTCGCGCTGCGCAGCACCGACTGGCGCGCGGTGCCGACCACCGCCACCGGCCGGCCCGCGCTGGTCGCTCCTCGGCTAGAGGTCGAAGTAGGGCGTCAGCGCTGCCAGTTGCGCCGCCGGCCCGTTGACGATCAGCGTGTCGATCGTGGTGGTGCGCCAGCGGTGCAGGTCCTCGCCGATCTTGGCGGCCGGTCCGACGAGCGCCACGTCCTCGACCATCGCGGTGGGCACCGCGGCGGCGGCACCGGCCTTGTCGCCCGCCAGGTAGCGCTCCTGGATCTCCGCGCAGGCCTTGTCGTAGCCCAGCCGCGCGAAGACGTCGAGGTGGAAGTTCACCGCTTTCGCGCCCATGCCACCGACGTACAGCGCGATCATCGGCCGGATCGCGTCGGCCGCGGTCTCGACGTCGTCACCGACGACCGTCGGGACGAACGCCGCGACCTCGAACTCCGCACGTGTGCGGCGGGCGCCGGGGCGGGCGAAGCCCTCATCGAGCGCGGCCCGGTAGAACGCGTCGGCGCTGGGTGAGAAGAAGAACGGCAGCCAGCCGTCGGCGATCTCCGCGGCGAGCGCGACGTTCTTCGGGCCCTCGGCGGCGAGGTGGATCGGCAGGTCGGCGCGCAGCGGGTGCACCGTGGACTTGAGCGGCTTGCCCAGCCCCGCACCGCCCGGGTAGGGCAGCGTGTAGTGCTCACCCGCGAACTCGACGGGGCCCTGCCTGGCGAAGATGCGGCGCAGGATCTCGATGTACTCGCGGGTGCGGGCCAGTGGCTTCGGGTACGGCTGCCCGTACCAGCCCTCCACCACCTGCGGGCCGGATGCGCCGAGCCCGAGCACCATGCGGCCGCCGGAGAGGTGGTCGAGCGTGATCGCCGCCATCGCGGTGGCGGCCGGGGTGCGCCCGGACAGCTGCGCGATGTTGGTGCCCAGCCGCACGCGCGACGTGGTGGCGGCGTGGAACGCGAGCGGGGTCAGCGCGTCGGAGCCGTACGCCTCGGCCGTCCAGATCGAGTCGAGACCCGACTGCTCGGCCGCGGCCACCAGCTCCGCGGTGTCGGCGGGCGGCCCCGCACCCCAGTAGCCGAGCGCTAGTCCGAGCTTCACGTCGTACCTCCTCGTCGGGGCTGACCTCCCGACATCAAGTCAGCTCCTCCGCTGGCTGTCAACTGTGAAGTTAGATACCCTCCTGCCATGGACTGGCTGACCATCAGCGCGCAGAACTGCTCGATCCGGCGGACGCTGGAGATCGTCGGCGAGAAGTGGACGCTCCTGGTCATCCGCGACGCCATGAACGGCGTCCGCCGCTTCGACGACTTCCACCACCACGTCGGCCTGTCCGAACCGGTGCTCGCCGACCGCCTGCGCAAGCTCGTCGCCGCAGGCATCCTCGAACGGCAGTCCTACCGCGTTGCCGGGCAGCGGGCCCGCACCGAGTACCGGCTCACGGCCAAGGGGTGGCAGCTGCGCCCCGCCCTGATCGCGCTCATGCAGTGGGGTGACGAGCATGTCGCCGATGCCGAGGGTCCGTCGCTCGACCTGCGGCACAAGGGATGCGGAGGCAAGCTGCGCGCCGACGTGGTCTGCGAACACGGCCACGTCGGTGTCGCGCCGCAGCAGACGTCCGCGGCCCCCGGGCCGAGCGCGCGACCGGTGGCGGCGGGCTGAGCGTCGCTCCCGGGACGTCAGCAGGGCGTCCCTCCTGACGTGTCGGCGTGTTCCGCGGGGCCGGACGCCCCTCAGAGCCGGTGCGCCCCCGCCGAGGGCACGGCCTCCCGGATCTCCGGCGCCGTATGGCCCGCCTTCGCGAACGCCGACGTCACGTGCGCCACCATCGCCTCCGCCCGCTCCGCGGCCACCAGCGCGATGGCCGAGCCGCCGAACCCACCCCCGGTCATCCGGGCCCCGAGCGCCCCGGCCTCGCGGGCCGCGGCGCAGGCCAGGTCCAGCTCCGCGCACGACACCTCGTAGTCGACGGCGAGCGACGCGTGCGAGGCGTCGAGCAGCGGGCCGATGTCGCCCGGTCGCCCGGCGTCGAGCAGCGCGACGGTCTCGGCCACCCGCGCGATCTCGGTGACGACGTGGCGGGCCCGGGGGAGCAGATCAGGGTCGAGGCGCTCGAGGTCGGCGAGGGTGGCGTCACGCAGGCTGGGCATGCCCAACGCCGCGGCCGCCTTCTCGACCGCCGCCCGACGCGCGCCGTACTGCCCGTCGGCGAGGTGGTGGCGGACGCGGGTGTCGATCACGATCAGCGCCAGTCCCTCACCGGCCGGGGCGAACGGCACCTGCCGCGTCGCACCGTCGCGGGTGTCGAGCAGCAGCGCGTGCCCGGTCGTGGCCAGCAGCGACGCGGCCTGGTCCATCCCGCCCGTCGCGGCGCCGACCACCTCGTTCTCGGCGCGGATGCAGGCCGGGATGAGCGCGTCGCGGCCCAGCCGCAACCCGAACAGGTCGGTGACGGCCAGCGCGGTGGAGCACTCCAGCGCCGCCGATGACGACAGCCCGGCGCCGAGCGGGACGCTGTCGGTGACGAGCAGGTCCATGCCCCGCACCGGGTGTCCGGCGGCGCGCAGCGCCCACAGCACGCCCACCGCGTAACCGGCCCACGCGCCCGGTGCCCCCGGGCCCACGCCGTCGAGCGAGCCGTCGAACCCGCCGTCCTCGGCGAGGCTCCGGATCCGCACCCGGTCGTCGTCGCGGGCCGCCGCCTCCACCACGGTGTGCTCCGCGATGGCGAACGGCAGGCACAGTCCCTGGGCGTAGTCGACGTGCTCGCCGATCAGGTTGACGCGCCCGGGGGCGGCCCAGCGACCGTCGGGCTCGCGGTCGAACAGGCCCTGGAAGCTCGCCCCCGCTGTCACGGTCCGACCTCGCGCAGCCGCGCCGCGATGTGCTCGGGCGCCACATCGTTGATCCACGCCCCGACCCCGGACTCCGACCCCGCCAGGTACTTGAGCTTGCCCGGCGCCCGGCGCAGCGAGAACAACTGCAGGTGCAGGCGTGTCAGGTCCCGTCCGGTGTGGACGGGGGCCTGGTGCCAGCCCGCGATGTAGGGCGGCTCCTCGCCGAAGAACGCGTTGAAGCGGTGCAGCAGGTCGCGGTAGATGTCGGCCAGCTCGTCGCGCTCGTCGTCATCGAGCGCGGGGAAGTCGGGCACGGCGCGGTGGGGCACCAGGTGGACCTCGATCGGCCACCGCGCCGCGGCCGGGACGAACGCGGTCCAGTTCTCGCCGGCCCGCACCACGCGGGTGCCGGCCTTGCGCTCCGCGTCGAGGACGTCACCGAGCAGGTCCCGCCCGGTGCGCTGGCGGTGCGACCCCGCCCGCGTGATCAGCTGCGCGGTACGCGGCGTGACGAACGGGTACGCGTAGATCTGCCCGTGCGGGTGCTCCAGCGTCACCCCGATCTCCTTGCCCCGGTTCTCGAAGCAGAACACCTGCTCGATGCCGGGCATCGCCGAGAGCTCCGCGGTGCGATCGGCCCACGCCTCGATGACGGTGCGCACGCGCGACACCGGCAGCGCCCCGAACGACGTGTTGTGGTCGCTGGTGAAGCAGACGACCTCGCAGCGCCCCGCCGCCGGGCGCTGGGGCCACAGCGTGTCGCCGTCGACGTTGGCCGGCACCTCCTCGATCGCCTGCGCGAACGAGGGGAACCGGTTCTCGAACACGACGACGTCGTAGTCCGGCGCCGGGATCTCCGACGGTTCCCGACCCGGCCGGGTCGGGCAGAGCGGGCAGTGATCGGCGGGCGGCAGGTAGGTGCGGTCCATGCGGTGCGCCGCGATCGTCACCCACTCCCCGGTGAGCACGTCGAACCGCATGGTCGAGCCGGTCCGCACGGGCGGCAGGTCGCGGGTGTCGGGCACGGCGCGGCTCGCACCGCCGGACAGGTACGGCTCGGTGTCGTCGAAGTAGAACAGGTCACGACCGTCGGCCATCCGGGCCCTGGTGCGCCGCAACAGCGGGTTCACCGTGCTCACGCGACCAGCACCAGCCGTCCGCAGCTGCTCTCCAGCACCTGCCGGGCGCCCGGATCGAGCCCCTGGTCGCTCACCACCACGTCCACTTCGTCGAGGGTTGCGATCGTGCTCAACCCCACCACCCCCCACTTCGAGTTGTCGGCGACCACGGCCACCTGACGCGCGCTGGCCACCAGCGCGCGGTTCGTCTCGGCCTCTTCGAGGTTGGGTGTCGTGAACCCGGCCTCTGCGTCCATCCCGTGCACCCCCATCAACAGCCAGTCCACGTGCAACCCGCGCAACGCCGCCACCGCTACCGGCCCCACCAGCGCGTCCGACGGCGTCCGTTGCCCTCCGGTGAGTACCACCGCGAGATCGTCGCGGCCCGCCTCGTGCAGTACCTCGGCCACCCGCAGCGAGTTGGTCACCACGGTCAGCCGGGCGATGCCGAGCAGCGCCGATGCCACCGCGTGGGTGGTGGTGCCCGCCGAGAGCGCGACGGACGCGCCGGGCTCGATGAGCCGGGCCGCCGCCGCGGCGATCGCGTGCTTGGCCGTGGTGTGCAGGCCCGACTTCGCCGCGAAGCCGGGCTCGTCGACGCTGCTGCCCGCCGCCGTCGCGCCACCGTGTACGCGCGTGACGAGCCCGCGGGTCGCGAGCACGTCGATGTCGCGCCGCACGGTCATGTCCGACACGCCGAGCCGCTCGACGAGCTCGGAGACGCGAGCGCCTCCGGTGGTGCGTACCTCGTCGAGGATCAACTCCTGGCGCTGCCGGGCGAGCATCAGGCCCCTTCCTCCCGCACCACGGCCACGGATCCGGGTGCGACGGAAACGGTACCGGCGACGTCGCAGCCGGTGAGGAGCTCCACCCCGTGCGCCTCCACGGCAGCGGTCTGCTCACTCCGGTTGAGCACGAACAGGTACTTCCCACGGCGCACCAGCTCGACACCTGCCTGCGCCGCTGTCGCGACGCGCACGCCGGCTGCAGCCGCCAGCCGCGCCGCGAGCGCGGTGGTCGCGGCGTCGTCGAGCCGGGTGGCGAGGTACCAGGCGGCGCCGCTGCCGACCGGCCGCCGCGTCAGTGCGGGGGTGCCGGGGAGCGGCCCGTCGACGTAGGACGCGAGCACCTCGGCGTCGGGTGCGGTGAGCACCTCGGTCCACAGGTCGGCCCCGCTCCCGTCGTCGAGCGTGACGGTGGTGCCGGGCTGCAGCGGCGCGAACTCCTCGCTGCGCACGCCCAGCAGCTCCCGGAACGCCCCCGGGTACCCGCCGAGGCGGATGTGGTCGGACTCGTCGACGATGCCGGAGAAGTACGTGACGAGCACCTGGCCGCCGGCCTCGGCGAACGCGGCGACCGACGCCGCAGCGGCGTCGGTGCACAGGTACAGCGTCGGGACGACCACCAGGCGGTAGCCCGTCAGGTCGCTCTCGGGGTGCACGACGTCGGCCGTGGCCCCCAGCGCGGTGAGCGCGCGGTGCCAGCGCTGCGGCGCGTCGATGTAGTGCAGCTCGCCGGTGGGGTGCGACTGCTGATCGGCCGCCCACCAGGCCTCCCAGTCCCACAGCAGCGCGACATCGGCCTGCACCCGGCTGCCCGCCACCTCGCCGAGCTTCCCGAGCGCGGCGCCGAGTGCGGCGACCTCCCGGAAGCGCGCCGAGTCCGGCCCGGCGTGGGGCACCAGTGCGGAGTGGAACTTCTCGCCGCCCGCACGGGAGGCGCGCCACTGGAAGAAGCCGACGGCGTCCGCGCCGCGGGCGACGTGGCGCAGGGAGTCCAGCAGCAGCTCGCCGGGCCGCTTGGCGACGTTCACGGGCTGCCAGTTCACGGCGGAGGTCGCCGACTCCATGAGCAGCCACGGCGCGCCGCCCGCGACACCGCGGGTGAGGTCGTCGGTGAAGGCCTGCTCCGCCTGCGGGTGCGGCATCCGGTGGTCGAGGTAGTGGTCCTGCGAGACCACGTCCATGTCACCGGCCCACCGGAAGTAGTCCTGCTCGGACTGGTGCGAGCTGACCATGAAGTTCGTGGTGACGGGCACGTCCGGGCAGATGTCGCGCAGCACGTCGTGCTCGGCACGGTGGTAGTCGAGCAGCTCGTCGGAGGAGAAGCGGGCGAAGTCGAGCTGCTGGGTCGGGTTGGGCACCGCCGTGGTGATCCGCGGCGGCAGCACCTCGTCGAAGCTCGTGTAGTGCTGCGACCAGAACGCCGTGCCCCACGCGTCGTTGAGCTTCTCCACCGAGCCGTAGCGATCGGCCAGCCACGCCCGGAAGGCCGCCGCGGACACGTCGCACCAGCACTTGCCGTTGTGGCAGCCCAGCTCGTTGCTGACGTGCCACAGCCGCACGGCCGGATGCGCGCCGTAGCGGCGCGCCAGCTCCGCCACGAGCCGCAGCGCGCGCTGGCGGAACACCGGCGAGCTGGGGCACCAGGACTGGCGGCTGCCCGGCCACAGCGTCCGGCCGTCGGCGTCGACGGGCAGGATCTCCGGGTGCGCGGTGGTCAGCCACGGCGGCGGTGACGCCGTGGCCGTGGCCATGTCCACCGCGATGCCGTTCTCGTGCAGCAGCGCGAGGATCTCGTCGAGCCAGCCGAAGTCGAAGCGTCCCGGCGCCGGTTCGAGCAGCGCCCACGAGAACACGCCGAGCGTCACGAACCCGAGCCCGGCCTCCCGCATCAGCGCGACGTCCTCGCGCCAGACCTCGCGCGGCCACTGCTCGGGGTTGTAGTCGCACCCCATGGCGATGCCGTCGAACGGGAACACCGTCATCCCTTCGTCGCCCCGAGCGTGAGACCGGAGACGAACTGCCGCTGCAGCGCGAAGAAGATCACCAATACCGGCAGCATGACGAGAACCGAGCCCGCCGAGAGCAGGTTGTAGTCGGTGAAGAACTGGCCCTGCAGGTTGTTGAGCGAGCTCGTGATCGGGAACTTGTCACCGCGCTGCAGCAGCACGGTGGCCCAGAAGAACTCGTTGTAGACCCAGGTGACCTGCAGCGTCGCCAGCGCGGCCAGCGGCGGGCGGCACAGCGGCAGCGTCAGCTGCACGAACTGGCGCAGCACGCTCGCGCCGTCGACCCGGGCGGACTCGTAGATCTCCGCCGGGATCGTCTTCATGTAGTTGCTGAGCACGAACGTGCAGAACCCCAGCTGGAACGCGACGTTCACGGCGATCACGCCGAGCGGGGTGTTGAGCAGCGTGCCGGAGTCGCTGATCCAGAACGGCAGCTGGATGGCGCGGAACATCCGGTAGACCGGGATCAGCAGCGCCTGGGGCGGGAGCAGGTTGGCGGCCAGGAAGAACGCCAGCAGCGGCAGGTTGAGCTTGAAGCTGAAGCGCGACAGCACGAACGCCACGCAGGCGGCCAGGAACAGTGTGATCAGCACCGCCGGAACCGTGATCACCAGCGAGTTCCAGAAGTGCAGCCCGAAGTCGCCCGCGCTCCAGGCGTTGACGTAGTTCTGGAAGGTGAACCCGCCGAAGGACACGTAGCCGTGCTCGGCGGTGTAGGCGTAGTCGCGGAACGAGTTGAAGATCGCCCAGGCGATCGGGAAGAGCCAGGCGATCGACACCACGATCAGGAACGCGTGCAGCGCGAACCGCTTCGGCGGTACGCCGCCGGTCTTCACCAGCGGTGCAACGGCATGCGGGGCAACGGTGACCGTCATGGCTGCCTCTCCCGGATCACGATCGTCACGTAGACGGCCACGAAGATCGAGCTGATGATGAGCATGATCGTGGCCATCGCCGAGCCGAAGCCGATCCGGCTGGCCTCGCCCACCACGTTGGCGGTGACGAGCGCGGCGATCACCTCCAGGCCGTTGCGGCCCTTGTTGATGATCCAGACCAGGTCGAACGCCCGCAGCGCCTCGATCACCGTGATCACCAGCACGATCACGTTGATCGGCCGCATCACCGGGAACACGATCCGGAAGAACGCCTGGCGCTCGTTGGCGCCGTCGATCGCGGCGGCCTCCCGCAGCGAGGCGTCGACGGCCTTGAGACCCGCCAAGTACAGCAGCATGACGTAGCCGATGTGCTTCCAGCAGGTGGCCACCAGCGCCGCCCACAGGTTGTAGCGCGGGTCGCCGTACCAGTCCACCTGCGTGCCCAGCACCGCGTTGAGCAGGCCCTGGTCCCGGGAGTAGATCAGCTGCCAGATGAACCCGACGAGCGCCAGCGACAGCACGACCGGCAGGTACAGCGCCGTCTGGTAGAACCGGCTGCCCTTGATCTGCTTGTCCAGCAGCACGGCCAGGAACATGCCGGCAGGCGTCGCGACGACGAACAGCACGCCGAGCCAGATCAGGTTGTGTTGCAGCGCAGGCCAGAACGGCGGGTAGTTCGTGGCGACGTTGACGTAGTTCGTGGCGCCGATGACGTGGATGTCGGAGACCGCGCCGATGCCGTTCCAGTCGGTGAACGACAGCAGCACGGTGGCCACCGCGGGGAACCAGACCAGTACCAGCACCACGAGCGTCGGGATGCCGACCATGAGCCCGACGACGACGCGGTCGGCCGCGCTGAGCCTGCGGACACGCTGGTTGCGCGGCTTGGCCGCACGGGAGGGGCGATCCCTCCCCGCCTCGGTGTTCCGGGGCGGGGAGGTCGTTTCAGGGTGCGCAGTCATCTCGGCCCGATCAGGAGGTGAAGATGGTCTTCTTCTGGGCCTCGATGCTCTTCGTCAACCCGTCGATGTCGTTGGGGTTGCCGAGGAACTGCTGGATCGCCGGGATCATCACCGTGGAGGCGAAGTCGGGCCGGGTGTCGCGGTCCATGAACTGCGCGATGGACTTGGCGCCCTTGATGTAGTCGACCGCCTTCTTCTGCAGCTTCGTGTAGCCGGAGGTGTCGGCGCTGGAGCTGGCCGCGACCACCGTCGAGTCGGACTTGAGGTACGTGGCCTGCGCCGGCCCGGTGGCGAGGTAGCCGAGGAACTTCTTGGCAGCAGCCTCGTTCTTGGGCCGGGCCGCCATCATGAAGCCGTCGATCGGCGCCTCGATGGCATCGGTCCCGATCGTCGAGTCGATCTCGGGGAACGGGAAGAAGTCGAGGTCGTCACGGTCGGCGCCCTCGGTGAACTGCTGGCCGAGGAACATGCCGAGCACGTACATGCCCGCCTTCTTCTGCTGCAACGTCTGCGCGGCCTCCTGCCAGGTGCGGCCGAGGGCGTCGGGCTGGTGGTAGGGCAGCAGTCGCTTCCAGGTGTCGAACACCGTCTTGACCTTGGCGGAGTCCCAGGCCTGCTTGCCCGCCATCAGGTCGACGTGGAACTGGTAGCCGTTGATCCGCAGGTTCAGCTGGTCGAACGTGCCCATCGCGGGCCAGCCGTCCTTGTCGCCGAACGCGATCGGGGCCAGCCCGTCGGCCTGCATCTTCGTCGACAGCGCGACGAGCTCGTCGAGCGTCTTCGGGGCGGTGTAGCCCTTGGCGGCGAAGAGGCTGGGGCGGTAGTAGACGGCCCACGGGTAGTAGTCGAACGGCACGAAGTACTGCTTGCCGTCGGCGCCGGTGGACTGCTTCTTCAGCGCGTCCGTGGCACCGGAGATGCCGCTCCACACGTCGCTGATGTCGCCCGCGAGGCCCTGCTGGGCGAAGAACTGCATGCGGTAGCCGGCGAACCACGTGAACACGTCGTCGGGCTGGCCCTGCAGGTA
This sequence comes from Pseudonocardia sp. GCM10023141, assembly GCF_042653605.1. NCBI lineage: Bacteria > Bacillati > Actinomycetota > Actinomycetes > Pseudonocardiales > Pseudonocardiaceae > Pseudonocardia > Pseudonocardia sp. GCM10023141. The sequence continues at coordinate 27,573 of NZ_JBHSIR010000006.1, read as the reverse complement.
GTTGTTGATGTTCTCCTGGAACGTGTTGTGGTCGATCGTGTTGGTCTTCACCTGGATGGCGGGGTCGTTGAACCCGGCGACGAGCGCCTCGTAGGCCTTCTTCGGCACGGCGTCGGACTGGTTGGAGCCGAAGGTCAGCGTGCCGCTGGCGGCGGCAGGCGCGGCGCCCGTGCTCGGCGTGCTGCTGCCGCCCCCGCAGGCCGCCAGCAGGCCGGTGGCACCGAGCAGGCCGGCCCCGGCGAAAGCGCCCTTGAGCAGCGAGCGCCTGCCGATGCCGGTGGCCGATACCGACGCCGGAACCAGTCCGGCCAGGTATGCCGCCTCGGACGAGGGTCGGGACATGTCGCCTCCATTGGTGATCAGGTCTTCCCGCCGGCCGTGTCACGTCCAGGTGACGGCCATGAGGTGAACGCACGATGGCGCAGCAACCCGACGGAGTCAATACTTCCCAACATCTTCCAACAAGGAAGATGCCCAAATGTCACCAACTACCAACACGGGCGGCCCTGTCCGGACGTCAGCAGGGCGTCCCTCCTGACGTGCGGCGGGGGAGGGGAGGCTCGCTACCCGAGGAGTTGGCGCACCGTCGCGGCCGGATCGGCCAGGAAGCGGCGCATGGTGCGCACCGGCAGCGCGTCGTCGTAGGAGGCGGGCGTGAGCGTGCCGTCGGCGCGGATCTCCAGGATCCGGGCGTCGGGAACGGCCGGCAGGATCGGCGAGTTGGTGGCGATGAGGAACTGTGCGCCTGCCCGGCACAGCTCGTGGATGCGGCGGACCGCGTACAGGCAGCCCCGCGCCGACAGCGCGGCTTCCGGCTCGTCGAGCAGGTGGAGACCGCGGGGTTTGAACCGGTCGGGTGAGCAGGTCGAGGAACGACTCACCGTGGGAGCGGGCGTGCTGCGTGACCACGCCGATGCTGGCCATGATCGGTGGGCCGCCGCCCGATCTCGGTGGCCACGTTGTAGTACGACTCCGCGCGCAGGAAGAACGAGGTCCGTTCGCCCCCCGGTGCCCGGCCCAGCCGCAGCGCGCCGCCCAGCGCCGACTCGCTCGAGCGGGTGGCGAAGTTGAACGAGCGTGACCCGCCCTCGGCGTTGAAACCGGCCGCGACGGCCACGCCCTCGACGAGCGTCGACTTGCCCGACCCGTTCTCTCCGACGAGGAACGTGACGCCCGGCCCGAGCGTCAGCCAGGCCTGGCGCAGCCCGGCGACGACGGGCAGGTCGAACGGATAACCGGTGCCGGCCGCCTGCTCGTCGAGCGCGACGTAGCGGACGAACCGGCCGGGCCCCGGCGGCGGTGGGGTGCGGCTCAGCGGCCGTGCCCGTTGGTGCCGGCATCGGCGTGGCGACCGCCGTTCATCGTCTCCTCGACGCGGGCCCGCACGACCCCGGCCGCACCCTGCACCGCGGGATGGTCGGCCACCCGCTGGTAGGTGCGCTTGAGCTGCTCGTAGCGCTCGTGGCCGGCCTTGGTGCCCAGCACGTAGCCGATGGCCGCGCCCAGCAGGAACTTCAGCATGATGCCTCCCGGCCTCGTGGAACGCGCCCCGGTGTGAAACGCCGCCCTGCCATCCTGCCCCAGCCCGCCGGGTTCATCGGAACGCGGGCGCAAGTGCCATCGGCACCTCACCCCACACCGCGCGGGTCGCGGCCACCACCTCGGCGGCCGGCGCGGTGAGTCGTGGCAGGTCGGCTGCCGGTCGCTGCACCGCGTCGACGAGCCGGTGCTGGATCATCGCCCGCCGCGTGGGCGTGACGTCGCGCAGCCGGCGATCCGGCTGCGGTGGATCGTCGGCGAGGGCCCGTGGCAGGAACCACGCGGCCGAGCGGAAGGCCCACGCGACCCGGGCGACGTCCAGCGACCGGTCGAAGCCCGCGGTCGCGACGACCGGGAGTCGCCGGGGGACAGCGCGGTGGCGTCGGGCCGAGCAGGTCGGCGACCCCGCGCAGCTCGTCGAGCGCGGAGGCGGACGGTGTCACCCCGATCCTCGGGAGCAGGTGCGCGAGCGCCCCGGCGCCGTCGGCCAGCTCCCCGGTCGTGGGATCGGCGTCGACCGGCAACGCACCGGCGAACGGGGCGGTGGCGGCGCCGAACGCCGCCTCCCCGCGCACCGTGGCGCGCTGGACGCCCGCGAACGCGTCGACCCACGCGGCGAGGGCGCCCGCGGCGGCGTCCGGTCGGAGCCGAGCAGCGCGTCGGCGAGGTCGGGCCCGCGCCCGGCATCGGCCATGACGATCAGCGGCGCCGCCGCGACCGCCAGCAGCTCCGGAGCGGCGACGCCGCGACCGCGCAGCAGCGTGAGCGCACCCGCCTCCCGCACCCACCGCTCACCCGGCCCGGCCGCCTTGACGACCACCGTCCCCGCGAGGCCGACGGCGCGGACGACCACCGCGTCCTCCCCGCCCCGCAACGGTGGGCCGGTGGCCCTCGGCACGACCCCGCCCAGCGCCGCGCCCGCCGCGTCGAGAGCCTCCGCGATGCAGCCGCCCTGCGGTGACGACACGGCCCCAGCCTGGCGTACTTGCCGTCAGGCCACACTCTTGTTCGGTTGGGGCCCCCCGCCACAATCTGGCGCGACGGTGCGCTAAAGTTCTCTTCGCCAGCGAGGCAGCGCCTCGCAAGTACGGTCCTCCGTAGCTCAATTGGCAGAGCATGCGACTGTTAATCGCAGGGTTACTGGTTCGAGTCCAGTCGGAGGAGCTCTACCAGCGGCGATGCCGCTGACGATCTTGTGTCAGATGATCGATTCCTGGTTTATTCCTGTGATCCACTTCTGTCGTGGTCACGGCGAGATCAACTTCAGGTGTGGCGTCAGCGTGCGGCCCTGGCGGTTCACGCGTGCCGGTCAGACCGGGTCCTTCCTCGTCTCGAGCCAGTTCAGTAGTTCCCCGCGCCGCCAGCGCAGGTGCCGCCCGATCCTGTAGGCCGGGCAGAACCTGCCCACGGCCCGCTGCTTGTAGATGCTCTGCACGGGGATCTGGAGCATCTCGGAGACGTCGTCGATGCTCAGGAGCCGGTCGAGCTCGTCCGTCGAGGCCATGATCCTTCACCCGGATCGTCCGCTTGGCCCCGGCCGGAACCGTGCACCATCTCGAGCAGGGACGATGCGCGACACCGTCCGCGCAGAGCCGTCGTCGAGCGCGGTGAACCAGTCGCGGACCTCCCGTTCCTCGTAATGCAGGTCGCGCCCGACCCGGCGTGCCCGAGGGTCGAGGCCGTGCCGTCGCCATTGGTAGAGCGTCCCGCCTGAGATGGTGAGGTCGTCGGCGACGTCCTGCGCGGTCCGGAGCCGCTCGGTCCGCTCGGTCATGGTGATTACCTTTCATCCCTGTCGCTGGCCGCCGGGCGACGACCGGGACCGATCGTCCGGATCGCTGTGGTCGACGCAGTGGTCGGCAGTGGTCCGACCTGTGGTCGCCTGTTCCCTCCTCGGGTGGGACAGGCGACCAGGTGCTGACCGCAGGTCGACCACGAATACGTATCGGTGACCACGTATCGACCACGCGCTGACCACGGGGTCGACAACGGCAGGGAACGGCCGACCACGAGTCGGACCACAGGGTCGGCTACGGGCGTGGTTGTTGACGCGGCATCGCAGGAGCTGCCGGGTGGACAGGCTGCCGCGGACCTGCGCCGTGGCCGGGCAGCGGTCGGGAGGCTGTCAGCGCGGCCGCGATCCGGGAGCACGAGGAGGCCGGCGAGGATCCGGAGGACATCGCCGAGGACTTCGGGCTGACGGTCGACCAGCTGCGTTGGGCGCTGGGCCTACGAGACGTCGATCCGGGCCGCCTGCCCGTGCCCGTGCGGCTGGTGGTGCACGGAAGACGGGCGCAAGCCCACGACCGTCGGGTCTAACTCGACTCCGACGTGCTCGGCCTCGCCCACATGCCGCGCCGGCCTGCGCCCGGACGTCACCTATCCCGGCGATCCCGGCCTTGTGTGATGAAGCGGCTGCGCGCGCCGTGCCCGATCACGAGCCCGGCCACGAAGGACCACGTCTCGATCCCGCAGGTAGCTGGGCTGGACTGGGCTGGGCTGGGTGATCGTCACCCGGGACTCGCGCATCCAAGACGCATCGGGCCGAGATCGGTGCCGTCCGTGACAGCGGGGCGAGGACGGTGGCGCCGGGCGGCCAGGAAGCGCGGGGGACGTTCGACCAGCTGGAGGTGTTCATGTTCCGCTGGCGGGCGATCGAGGGCCGCCTCGACGAGCCGGGCCCGCTCATCTGCGTTGCGACCCGGACCAAGTTCAGACGCGCGGAGCTTGCCAGTCAGCGGTCACGGTATGCCCCGGCGGAGCAAGATATGTGCGACGCATGCGACTTCGTCGCCGCTGGGCGTCGGTCCCGCTGAGATCGGCTCGGGGCGAGCCGGTCAACGCCGCTCCGGGCCACTGCGGGGAACGGTCGACCACGCCGCCGGACACGTGTCCGTGGACGGTGGGGCGATGGTGTCGGACAGCGCAGGCGAGCGGGCCGCTCGTGTTCCGGCGGGCGGTGGTGGCCGTGGGCTCCGGCGCCGTCCACATGCCGAGGGCCCGCGGACGCACCAGATCGTGGTCCGGTTGTCTGCCGCCGAGTTCGCCGCCATCCGCGTCGTCACCGATCGCGCGGGCGTGGTGCCGGGGGCGTGGCTGGGCGAGCTGGGGGTGCGGGTCGCCGGCGGGACCGCGGACCCGATCCCACCCCGCTGGCTCGATCTGGTCGAGGACCTGGTCCGGTGCCGCCAGGACATCGCTCAGGTGGTCCGATTGCTCAGCGCGACCGGTGGGGATGACGCGGTGAGGGCTAGACGGATTCTGGCGCGGGTCGACGGGATCACCGATGCCGCCGCCGCTGCGGCCCGCTCGGCCCGATGATCACGAAGGTGACGCACGGCTGGCGTCCCGGCGGGCTGGTCGCCTATCTGATGGGCCCCGGTACCGTGGAGGAGCACGTGCGGCCTCGGGTGATCGCGAGCTGGGACGGCCTCGACGAGGGCTGGCAGCCCGACACCGGACCGGGTGGGGCACTCGACTTCCAGCTGGGCCGGCTGATCGGTGCTCTGCAGGTACCGGCGACCCGGGCCGGGTTGCCGGTGAGCGGGCAGGCGCCGCCGGGGCGTGGCTACGTGTGGCACTGCTCCGCCCGGTTGAGTGCCACAGACCGGACGTTGTCCGATGAGGAGTGGGCCGGGGTGGCCCGACGGCTGCTCGATGGAGCCGGCATCGCCACGACCGAAGACCTCGGCGGCCCGCGCTGGATCGCCGTCCGGCACGCCGATGACCACATCCACGTCGCGGCGGTGCTCGTTCGGGAGGACACCGGCCGCCGGTTCTGGCCGCACCACGACTACCGCGGACTGCGTTGCACGGCCCGGGAGCTGGAATCCGAGCTGGGGCTCACCCCGACCGCACTGGCTGATCGGACGGCGGCGCGCCGCCCGCAGCGTGCGGAGCTGGAGCTCGCGGCCCGGCAGGGAGTCGAGCCTGCGCGGACCGAGTTGGCCCGGGTGGTCCGCGAGGCCGCCGTTGCCGCGACTGACCCGGGCGGCTTCGTCGACCTGTTGCGGGGGAGGGGTTACCTGGTCGAGCTGCGCCGACTGCCGTCGGGCGACCCGATTGGATACAAGATCGCTCGCAGGGCTACGACGCCGATCTGGTTCGGCGGCGGCAAGCTGGCCCCGGACCTGTCGATGCCGAAGCTGATCACTCGCTGGGGCCAGCGTGGGGACGCAACTGAACGGCTTGACGCCGGGGTGCTGGCCGAGACGCGGCAGACCCTGGAACGGGCAGAGCGCATCCTGCGCGGGGCTCGGCAGGGAATCGCTGCAGAGAATCCCGACGGCATCGCGCACGCGGTCGGCGACGTCGTTGCTGCATTGGGCGCGAGGTACGGAGGAGCGCTCGGTGAGGCTGCCTCCTGCTACGACGGAGCGGCTCGCGCCCCGTACGAACCCGTTCCGGATGTCGGGTCGGTCGGCTCGGAGCTCCGGACGCTGGCCGGGTACCTGCTACGCCCTCGACGACGGCACCGCGACGACCTGGATGCCCTGTCCACTGTGGCCCTGCTCGTAGCCCTGGCCGCGCTCGTCCAGCAGATTGCCCAGTGGCGGGCCGAGCAGGGCAAGCGACATCAGGCGACGGCAGCACGGGACGCCCAGCGACTGATCCGCTGCACAGCTGAAGAACGTCGGCCTCGACGAGGACCGCCGCGACCCCGTTACGCCCGGGAGGTCGCGGTCGACCACTCCCGCAGGGAGAACGCGGTAGCCGCCATCACGTAACGGACCGGAGGTCGTAGCGCCGTGACCGGGGCGGCTATGCGCCGCTGCGATGTCATCCCCTACGTCATCACCGCCCCGCTGTGCGCGGCCAGCACGAACACCTTGTTCGCCATGACCGCGTGATGGCCGCTCGCCGCGTCCGGCCGATCAGCCGGGCGGCTCCGTTGCCGCTTGAACTACGGCGACGATGATGGGCCTGGTGGAGACGCTCGGAACCGGCCCGTTGCCGGACGCGCTCGCCCGGGTTCGTCGTGAGATCGTCGGCTGTCACCGGTGCCCGCGCCTGGTGTCCTGGCGTGAGGAGACGGCCGACCCGGACGGTTGGGGTGCGCCGGTCCCCGGGTTCGGTGATCCGGCGGCCTGGATCTTCCTGCTCGGTCTGGCGACAGCCGCCGGTGGTGGGGACCGGGTGGGCCGGGCGTTCACCGGCAACCGCTCGGCGAGCTTCCTCGTCGCGGCTCTGCACCGGGCCGGGCTGGCCAACCAGGCCACGTCCGAGCACGTCGACGACGGGTTGGTCCTGCAGCGGGCGTGGATGGCGTCGGCCGTGCGGTGCCCGCCACCGGGCAACCGCCCCACCGCGGCCGAGCGGTCGGCGTGTGCCGGCCATCTGGAGGCGGAGTGGGCCGCGCTGCCCGGGCTGCGGGTCGTCGTCGCGTTGGGTGGGCTGGCGTGGGGTGCCGCGCTGCGCTGTGCGGGAGTCCGTCCGTTGCCGGCGTTCGCCCACGGGCGGGAGCTGCCGTTGCCGACCGGGACGGTCCTGCTCGGCTGCTATCACCCGAGCCCGCAGAACACGAACACCGGGGTGGTGACCGGGTCCATGCTCGACGCGGTGCTGCTGCGGGCCCGGACGCTGGCCGGCATGGAGTAGCCGCGGTCAGGGTCGGGTACGGCCGCCGCGCGCGATGCCCAGCAGCAGCCGCGCGGGGCCGGCGGGTGGGGGACTTCGGGCCAGATGCCGCGCAGTTCCCGGCGCAGGTCGAGGTGGCCGCTGATCCGCACCCGGACCAGCCGTCCGGTGCGGATGTCGTCCTGCACCGCGATACCGGAGAGCACCGCCGGGCCGGCGCCGGCGAGGACCGCATTGCGGATGGGTGTGGTGGCCGAGAGCTCGAGCGCGGGTGCCGGCCGCGGCACGTCGGGTACGGCCGCGGTGAGGGCCCGGTCCAGGACGATGCGCGTACCGGAGGCGGGCTCGCGCGCGACGAGCGTGACGGCGGCCAGTTCGGCGGGGTCCACGCCGCGTCGCCGGGCCCAGCGGTGCCCCGGCGCGACCACGAGCACCAGCTGGTCGGTGGCGACGGTGACCGCATCGAGGCCGGGGGGCAGGTCCGGTCCCTCGACGAAGCCGAGGCCCGCGGCGCCGGAGAGGACGAGTGCCGCGACCTCGGTGCTGTTGCGGACCACCAGGTTGACTCCCGTGGCGGGACCGACCTCGGTGCGCAGCGTGGCCAGCCACCCGGGGAGCAGGTACTCGGCCACGGTGTAGCTGGCGGCCACGTCCAGGTGCCCGTCGCGGGCGCCGCGCAGGGCGGTGATGGCCGCGTCGAGCTCGTCGGCCGCGGCGAGGACGCGGCCGGCCCAGTCGGCGAGCAGCGCGCCGGCGCCGGTGAGGGTGCTGCCGTGGGTGTCGCGCTGCAGCACCCGGGTGCCGACGAGCTTCTCGATCGTCCGTACCCGTGACGAGACGGCCTGCTGGGTGAGCCCGAGCTCGCGGCCCGCCGCGCCGAGACTCCCGGTGCGGGCGACGGTGAGCAGCAGCTCCTGGTGATCCCGTTCCTGATGTTCACCCGCCACGAGCCGGAGCCGGACTCGACGTTCGGCGGCTGGCTGATGCCGGTCGTGCCACCGATGGTGTCGGCCGCGACCGGGGCGCTGCTGGTGCCCTATGCCGCCGAGGGTCAGGCCCGGCTGGCGCTGCTGCTGGCCTGCTACGCGATGTTCGGGCTGAGCCTGATCGCCTCGATGATCGTGACCACGCTGATCTGGTACCGCCTGACGATGCACAAGCTCGGCCCGGCCGCCACGGTGCCGACGCTGTGGATCGTGCTGGGCTGGCTCGGTCAGTCGATCACGGCGGTCAACCTGCTGGGTGGGGTCGCGCACCTGGCGCTGCCCGCGCCGTACTCGACGGCGTTCGTGGCGTTCGGGCTGGTGTACGGGGTGCCGGTGTTCGGTTTCGCCCTGCTGTGGGCGGGGCTGGCGGCTGCGGTGACGATCCGCACCGCCCGGGAGCGCCTGCCGTTCTCGCTGACGTGGTGGTCGTTCACGTTCCCGGTGGGCACGGTCGTCACCGGTACGAGCGCCCTGGCCCTGCACACCGGCTCGGACGTGGTCGCCTGGATGGCGGTCGCGTTCTACGTCGGGCTGGTCGGTGCCTGGGCGACGGTGGCGGTGCGCACCGCCCGGGGCAGCGCCCGCGGACACCTGTTCCGGCCCCCGGCCCCCGCCTGAGGCGGCTCTGTTCGGGCTGACCCGGCTCCTGGGTCGGGCCGAACGGCGTTCCGGGTGTCGGCGGGTATCGGATCGGCGCTGGTCCGGGCCTGCCGAAACCGAGCCGGGTATCTCGTTCGATGCCCTCGATCTGGCGTCCAGCCGCTCGATGCCCCGCACGCCGTACGACCACGCTGTCTGGCAGGGCCCAGCCTGACGGCAGCTCATTGTGTCCTGCGCAGAATCACCCGGGCGGCCCGCCGACACTCGCAGAACGCTCGGTGTGAGCGGCAAAATCGGCTCTTGGAGAATGGTCGGAGTGGGGTTGCGGTAGGCGTAGCCGTTTGAGCATCAATGCGTTGACGGCGACGAGGAGGCTCGACCCTGACATCGACAGCGCGGCGATCTCGGGACGGAGCACCAGGCCGAAGGCGGGTTCGAAGACGCCGGCGGCGATGGGCAGGGCGATCGCGTTGTAGCCGACGGCCCAGGCGAGGTTCTGGTGCATCTTGCGCAGGGTGCCGCGGCCGATCTGCAGGGCGGTGGCCACATCGAGGGGGTCGGAGCGCATGAGGACGACGTCGGCGGTCTCGATGGCGACGTCGGTGCCGGCGCCGATGGCGATGCCGAGGTCGGCCTGGGCGAGCGCGGGGGCGTCGTTGACGCCGTCGCCGACCATGGCGACGCGCCGACCGTCGTTTTGCAGTTCGGCGATCCGGGAGGCCTTGTCCCCGGGCAGGACGTCGGCGATGACGGTGTCGATGCCGAGCTGGCCGGCGATGCGGTCGGCGGTGGCCTGGTTGTCGCCGGTGAGCATGACGACGTCGACGCCCAGGGCGTGCAGCGCGTCGACGGCGGCGGCTGCGGACTCCCGTGGTGCGTCGGCCAGCGCCAGCAGGCCGGTCGCGGCGCCGTCGATGGCGACCAGCACAGTCGTGCGGCCGCTCGCGGCGAGCTCGTCACGGGCGTCGGTGAGGTCCCCGAGCGCGATGCCTTCGCGTTCGAGCAGCCGGCGGCTGCCTACCGCCACCCGGTGCCCGTCGACGGTGGCGATCGCGCCGTGACCAGGAACGTTCTCGAACCCGATGGCGCTGCGACGGGGGACCGACTGCGCGTCGGCGTGGGCGACGACGGCACGGGCGAGGGGATGCTCGGACTCCCGCTCCACGGCGGCCGCGAGAGCGAGGAGCTCCGACTCGGCTATGTGCGGGCTGATGACGTCGGTGACCTCGGGCTCGCCCCTGGTCAGGGTGCCGGTCTTGTCCATCACCACGGTCTGGATCCGTGCCGAGGACTCGAGGGCGGTGGCGTTCTTGAACAGCACGCCTCGCTTCGCGCCCAGCCCGGTGCCGACCATGATCGCCGTCGGGGTGGCGAGGCCGAGGGCGTCGGGGCAGGTCACGACGACGACGGTGATCGCGAACAACAGGGCCATGGTCAGCGGCTTGTCGGAGAACAGCGCCCAGGCCGCGAAGGTGGCCGCTCCGCCGAGCAGTGCCACGAGCACCAGCCAGAAGGCGGCGCGGTCGGCGAGCCGCTGTCCGGGGGCCCGGGAGTTCTGGGCCTGCTGCACGAGGGAGACGATCTGGGCGAGCGCGCTGTCCGCGCCGACCTTGGTGGCCCGGACCCGCAGGGTGCCGTCGGTGTTGATGGTGGCGCCGACAACGGCGCTGCCGGCCGTCTTGCGCACGGGCATGCTCTCCCCGGTGACCATCGACTCGTCGACGTCGCTGTCGCCCTCCTCGACCGTTCCGTCCACGGGGATCTTCGCGCCCGGCCGTACCAAAAGCAGGTCGCCCGCGACCACCTCGGAGGTGGGGACCTCCACCCCGAGGCCGTCGCGGAGCACCACCGCGTGGGGTGGCGCGAGGTCGAGCAGAGCCCGGACGGCGTCGTTCGCACCGCCGCGGGCGCGCATCTCGAACCAGTGCCCGAGCAGCACGAACGCGGTCAGCACCGTCGCGGCTTCGTAGAAGACCTCACCGCCGCCGGTGAGGGTGACCACGAGGGAGTAGCCCCAGCCGGCGCCGACCGCGACGGCCACCAGCACCATCATGTCCAGGGTCCGGGCTTTCAGTGCCCGGACCGCGCCGTCGAAGAAGATCCAGGCGGAGTAGAAGACCACCGGAAGGCTCAGGACCAGCGAGAACACGTCGTCGCGCAGTCCGAAGGGGGCGGGGACGCCGAAGCCGATCACCTCGCGGCCGATCGGCGACCACAGCAGGACCGGGATCGACAGCAGCGCCGCGACGAGGAACCGGTTGCGCATGTCGGCGACCATCGTGGCCATCGACATCTCACCGTGCCCGATTTCGCCGTGCCCGCCGTGGCCTGTCATCTCGTGCGGTGACATCTCGGCGACCGGCGGGTGGGCGGCGTGCGGCTCGACCTGGGGATCGCAGATGTGTCGTGGCACCGACTGGCCGGAGCAGTGGTAGCCGCAGTCCCGGATCCAGCCGGTGAGGTCGGCGATCGAGGTGGCGTCGGGGTCGTAGGTGATCGTCGCGGTCTGGGCGACGGGGTTGGCGGAGACGGTCCGCACGCCGGGGCGTCGCCCGAGCACGGCCTCGACGGTCGCCTTCTCCGAGGCCCACTGGACGCCCCACACCGTGATGACCGCGGTCTCGTCCGTGCTCGTGTTCATGCGACATCGTCCCGTCGGTCGTCATGGAAGGGGGGAAGGTGAGGTGCCGTCCGCGACTACTGCGCGGCCGGCGAGCGGGGCGCCTGGTGCAGGACGTCGAGCCGGATGCGGTATTCGTGCTCGTCGATCTCCCCGCGCGCGAATCGTTCGGCGAGCAGCTGCTGCGGCGTGGGCGATGGCACGTGGGTCTGAGCAGGGCCCTGCCGGCGAGCGGTGTAGCGCACCAGCGCGATCACCCCGAAGATCACCACACCCCAGAAGAGCACCATGCCGACGGTCATGAGCACATAACCCCAGCCGTCGACGCCGTTCCCGTTGCCGTACCAGAACATCATTGCGGTCTCCTCATGTGGACGTGCGCGAGCTGGTCTGCCGGGATCTGCCCGGCACGGCCCACGGTCGTCGGGCGTTGCGCGTGCCCGCTAGTGCCGTCCTGCCCTCGTGTCCCGGTCGACAAGACCCTGGAATCGACGGAGGCGGAGGCTGTTGCCGACGACGAACACGGAGCTGAGCGCCATGGCGGCGCCGGCGAACATCGGGTTGAGCAGGCCGGCGGCGGCCAGCGGCAGTGCGGCGATGTTGTAGCCGAACGCCCAGAACAGGTTCACCTTGATCGTCGAGAGCGTGCTGCGGGAGAGCCGGATCGCGTCCGCGGCGGCGCGTAGGTCTCCGCGCACGAGGGTGATGTCACCGGCCTCGATGGCGACGTCGGTGCCGGTGCCCATGGCGAGGCCGAGGTCGGCCTGGGCCAGCGCGGCGGCGTCGTTGACGCCGTCCCCGACCATGGCCACGACCCTGCCTTCGGCCTGCAGGCGCTTGACGACGTCGACCTTGTCCGCGGGCAGCACGTCGGTGATGACGGCGTCGGGTCCGCTGTCGATGCCGACCTGAGCCGCGGCCGCGGCTGCTGCGCCGGCGTTGTCACCGGTGAGCAGGATCGGGGTGAGGCCCAGGGCGCGGAGCCTCGTGATGGCCTGTGCGGAGGTGGGCTTGACGGTGTCGGCGACGACGAGCACGCCACGGGCGATGCCGTCGACCGCGACTGCGACCGCGGTCCGGCCGAGCTGTTCGGCTGTGGCCATCGCCTCGGCCAGCGCCGGGGTGAGCGGTTGGCTCCACTGCTCCAGCAGTGCGGCCCGTCCGACGAGGACCGCGTGCCCGTCCACGACGCCCTGCACGCCGAGACCCTCGAGGTTGGTGAAGTCGGAGACGGCCGGCAGGTCGCCAGTCCGTTCACGGGCGGCGCGGGCGATCGCGGCGGCAATGGGGTGCTCGGAGGCGTCCTCCAGAGCCCCGGCCAGTCTCAGGAGCTCGTCGGTGTCGGTGGCGGTGTCGGTGTGGAGGTCGACCAGGGACATGCGACCGGTGGTGATCGTGCCGGTCTTGTCCAGGACGACGGTGTCGACGCGGCGGGTGGACTCCAGGACCTCCGGGCCCTTGATCAGGATGCCGAGCTGGGCACCCCGTCCGGTGCCGACGAGCAGGGCGGTCGGTGTCGCGAGCCCGAGCGCGCAGGGGCAGGCGATGATCAGCACGGCGACGGCGGCGGTGAACGCCACCGCTGCGCCCGCGCCCGTGATCAGCCAGAACGCCAATGTGGCGGCGGCGAGGACGAGGACGATCGGGACGAAGATCCCGGAGACCCGGTCGGCGAGGCGTTGGACCTGGGCCTTGCCGGTCTGGGCTTCCTCGACCAGGCGCGCCATCTGGGCGAGCTGGGTGTCGGCGCCGACCCTCGTGGCGGCCACGACCAGGCGACCGCCCGCGTTCACGGTGGCGCCGACGACGGCGTCACCCGGGCGGACCTCGACCGGGACGGACTCGCCGGTGAGCATCGATGCGTCGACGGCGGAGCTGCCCTCCTCGACGGTGCCGTCCGTGGCGATCTTCTCGCCGGGTCGGACGACGAACCGGTCGCCCACCACTAGACGGTCAACGGGGATACGCGTCTCCACCGCTGCGCCGTCGGTACCCGGTCGCAGCACGGCGACGTCCTTCACCCCGAGCTGAAGCAGCGCGCGCAATGCGGCGCCGGCCTGTCGCTTGGAGCGGGCCTCGAAATAGCGCCCCGCCAGGATGAACGTGGTGACCCCGGTGGCGACTTCGAGGTAGATGTTGGCGGTGCCATCGGAGCGCGCGACGGTGAGCTCGAAGGGATGGGTCATGCCGGGCATGCCCGCGCTGCCGAACAGCAGTGCGAAGAGCGACCACCCGAACGCGGCGAGGGTGCCCATCGAGATGAGGGTGTCCATCGTCGCGGCACCGTGGCGGAGATTGGCCCATGCGGCGCGGTGGAACGGCCAGGCCCCCCACACCACCACGGGCCCGGCCAGCGCGAGGGAGATCCACTGCCAGTAGGTGAATTGCCACGCCGGCACCATCGCCAAGACGATGACCGGCACCGACAGCAGTGCACTGGTGATCAGTCTCTGTCGCAGGGCGGCGCTCGGATCGTCTGGTTCCTCGTCCGCGACGGCGGGTGCACGGAGTGCTGCCGGGGCCGAGGGCAGCGTCGCCCGGTATCCGGCGGCCTCGACCCGGGCGATGAGCACCGCCGGGTCGATTCCGGCCGTGGCGCTGACACGGGCCTTCTCGGTGGCGTAGTTGACCGTGGCGGTGACGCCGTCGAGCCTGTTGAGCGTGCGTTCGATCCGGTTGGCGCACGAGGCGCAGGTCATACCCTCGATCGACAGTTCGATGTCGGTGGACAGGACCGGGGGCGCGGGGGTCGTGGCGCTCATGCGATGGACTCCTCGGGAACCAGTCGGTAGCCGGCCTCCCGGACGGCGGCCTCGACCGCGGACCGGTCGAGCGGCGCGGCACTGATGACGGTGACTGCGCCGGTGGGCAGGTCGATCGTGACGGCGGTGACCCCGTCGAGTTCGCTGATCTCCTCGGTGACCGAGTCGACGCAGTGCGCGCAGGTCATCCCACTGACGGTGTAGGTGTGCTCGCTCATCGCGTACCTCCTTCGAACGACGGCGCGGTGTGCCGCCGGTGGTGTTGGTGCCGGCCGGGATTCAGGAACGGACCAGACGAGCGATCGCGGCGCTGGCCTCGGCGACCTTCTGCTCGGCGACCTCGCCACCCTCTGCGGCGGCCGCCGTGACGCAGTGGGCGAGGTGCTCGTCGAGCAGGCCCAGCGCCACGGCCTGCAGCGCCTTGGTGGCGGCGGAGACCTGGGTGATTACATCGATGCAGTACGTGTCGTCCTCGACCATCTTCGCGATCCCGCGGATCTGTCCCTCGATGCGTCGCAGCCGCTTGAGGTAGGCGTCCTTCCCGGGTGTGTAGCCGTTCATTGTTTCCTCCCGCAAACGAAATTACCCCTAGGGGGTATGGGTATGCAAGCGGCCCGCGGCGGCGGGGCATACCCCCCAGTGGTTATGGTGGCGGTCATGGGACGGGCTGGCTCGTGGCGTTGGGAGCGCGTGCTCGTCGTGCTCGCGCTCCTCCTCGGGGTCGTCGCGATGCATTCGCTGGCGATGCCGATGGCCGACGAACACGCCATGCCGATGGCCTCCGCGGCCATGACGCAGGATCTCCACGGCCACGTCATGGCCGGCCCCGTGGCGCCGGTCGATGCGGTATCGGCGGGGATGCCGGACGCGATGCACCCGGGGCCAGCGCAGTCGCCGGACGCCCACACGATGATGCATCTGTGCCTGGCCGTCCTCGGGGCCCTGCTCCTGCTCACCGTCTGGGTCATGACCTTCGTGATCCGGACCCGTTCCGTCGCCGACGCCGTTCCGATCCGTGTGCGGATCGCGGCCCTGTGGCCGCGTCCACCGCCCCCCACGTCGGTCCGGCTCGCACAACTCTGCGTGCTGCGGACCTGATCGGTCGGCGCGTCTCCGCCGACCGATCACTTCCGCACGTTCTCAGAGGAGCACCACCGATGAACCGCACGACCGCTTCAGGCATGCTCGCCGCCGTGCTCGCCGCCACCGTTCTGGCCGGCTGCGGCACCCCCGCCCCGGCATCGACCGCTCAGGGCTCCGCTTCTTCGGCGCAGGCCTCGCCCCAGGCCACCGCCCACAACGACGCCGACGTGGCGTTCGTGCAGGGAATGATTCCGCACCATGCCCAGGCCGTGGACATGACACGGCTCGTCGCCGGGCACACGTCGAACCAGAAGATTGTCGACCTGGCCGCGCAGATCGCCCAGGCGCAGGGCCCGGAGATCACCCAGATGCAGGGATTCCTGCAGAGCTGGGCAATCCCGGCCGCACCGACGGCGACCTCCGGTGGCATGGCCGGGATGTCGGGCATGGGGACCGGCACCGCGATGCCCGGGATGATGTCGGACCAGCAGATGCAGCAGCTCAATGCCGCGAACGGCACCGGGTTCGACCGGATGTTCCTGCAGATGATGACCGAGCACCACACCGGCGCCATCACGATGGCCCAGTCCGAGCTCCGTGACGGCGAGAGCGCCGACGCCAAGGCGCTCGCCCAGAAGATCATCGATGCGCAGCAGGCGGAGATCACCACGATGAAGCAACTGCTGGCCGGTAGCTGAACATGCAGCGAGAGAGGTGGGCTGGGCGACCGTGCCGGGACCACCTCTCTCGCCCTCCGGGTTCTCAGCGGGCCTTCAGCGGACGGCGCCTAACGTCCCGGCGCATGCCCACGGAACCGATCGCGCAGCCGGCGACAAGCCGCGCCATCGTTTCCGTTCCTGCCGGAATCTGTTCCGTCCATCGGCGTGTCCCCGGTGCAACGATGTGGGCGTTGGCGCTGGTCATCGGGCTCTTGGTGACGCTGGTTGGGCTCTGTTGCTGCGCTGGTGACCCGTCCCCGGTCTCATCGCTCCGGCACGGCGAGGCGTTGTCCACGTCGCTTCCATCGTTCGCGCCGTCTGTCGATGCCGCGAGCGTCACGCACCCGTCGCCGCAGACCGCCGACGTCGCCGGCCATGAGGCTGACGACTGTGGGCCCACCCTCGCTACCGCGGCGACAGTGCCTGACGCAGGGTCCGTGCCGAGCCCGGCCGCGGCCGACTCCGCACTTCAGAACCGACGGACGGCGGCGTTCGGACCTGGCGTCGCGGTGTCTGTGACGACTGCCGCCGCAGCTCGTCGATCGTCCGAGTTCCACCTGCTCTGCGTGATGCGCACGTAGGTCGTGTGCCGACTGGTGTCCGGCCGGATCCACCGGCTCGACCCGGCCATGCCCTCAGCACACGCGATCCCGCGAATGTCCGATGCGGACCGCGTACTCACACGCCTCGTAGCAGGAGATCTCGATGTCAGACACGGCCGAACCCGCAACCGACGTCATGGAGCTGGTGCCGCCGGAGCCTTCTCCGGAGCCGACCCGGCCGTTGCGCAGTGATGTGCTGGGCCGCTGGGCGCTCGTCGTCGCCGCCGTCGTCACGGCCCTCTCCGTGGTGCGGGCCCTGCTCCCAATGCCCTGGCTCGGAGACATCTGGCGCCCCGCCGACACCGCCACGATCGCCCACAACTTCTACGTCGGCGGGATGGACCTCCTCCTCCCACAGATCAACTGGGGCGGGGCGGGTCCCGGCTACGTCGACGCCGAGCTGCAACTCCTGCCGTGGATCTCCGCGGCGCTCTACCACGTCGTCGGCGAGCACGCCTGAGTCGGACGCCTGGTCTCCCTGGCGGTCACGCTCGGCGGCGCGGCGGTGTTCTGGTCGCTCGGCAAGCGGCTGGTGCCCGCCCGCACGGCTCGCTGGGCGCTCATCGCCTACCTGGTCTCGCCCGTGGTGATGACATACGGCAACGCGTTCATGCCCGACGTCACGGTGCTGCTGTTCTACCTGCTCACGCTGCTGTTCTTCCAGCGGTGGCTGGCCCAGGACCGGCTGGTCTGGCTCGTCTCCGCCGCAGCGGCGGCGTCCGTGGCGGCGTTGGCCAAGCCCACGTCGCTGCACGTCTTTCTGATCATGCTGCTCTGGCTGCTGATCTCCGCTCGCGATCGGTTGCGCAGGCCGTCGCTCTACGTGGGCGGGGCGGCGGCGCTCATTGCTCCCGCCGCGTGGCTCTGGTACTCCCACGACCTGTATCTGCAGTACGGCAACACGTTCGGTGTGATCTCCGGTGGCGACAGCAAGTTCGGCACACTCGCGATCTGTACGTCGTCGCTGTTCTGGACCGGCAACGCCACCATCGAGGGCACGCTGATCTACGGCATCGTCGGTGTCCCGATCGCGCTGCTGGGCGCCTGGATGGCCTGGAAGGCGCGCGGCCCGGTCCTGCTGGCCGCAGCGTTCCCAGCTCTGTTCGTCTTCTACTTCGCGGTTGGTCGCTACAGCTCCGAGCTGGGCCCGCAGTACCACATCTTCTCGCTGCCCTTCGCCGCATTGCTGATCGGCATCGGCATCGATGGCGCAGCGAAATGGCTACGCCGGCGCCTCGCGCCGCGTGCACTGCGAGAGGTGCTGGCCGTCATGACCGTCGTCCTGCTCGGCGCCCAGAGCCTGATGATCTTTTCGGCGTCGTTCCGCGATACCAGCGGTGTCTACGGAGCCTGTGGAGCCCAGCTCGACCAGGTGTCGCAGCCCGGTGACCTCGTCGTGATCGGCACCACGAGTCTCGCTATCGATCGCGGGACACCGAACAACTACCAGGAGCCGACGATCTTCTATCTGGCTGACCGGAAGGGCTGGAGCCTTCCGGCCGACAGGTACAGCTCGGCCCTTCTTCGGGAGCACGTGGCACAAGGCGCGAAGTACTTCGTCAACTACGACCCGTCACTCGTCCCCGCAGGCAGTGAGATCGCCGGGTGGCTGGCCGCCGACACCATACAGGTCCGATCGGCTGCTGCGGACGGGTGCGACATCTGGATGCTCCGACCCGCGGGGCCGGCATGACGCGTCGCCGGGTCGATCCCGGCGGATCCTCCATCTTCGCAGCCACACGTGTGCTGGTCGCCGACGTGGAGCAGCCTGCACCGGACCTGTCGGAGCTGGGGCAGCGGTACGGCCACGCCTGGGTGGTGATCCGCCGGACGGAGCGCCCGCGTTCGCTCGTCGAGGTGGACCTCGGCCCCGACGGTGGCGCCTCCCGCGAGCACTTTGCGGCCACATTCGAGACCATCCGCACCGCCGACGACAGGATCGGCGGCATCCCGGCCGTCGACGTGGACCAGCTGCCCAGCCTGTCGGTGGTCATCCCCACCGTGGCCGAACGGCTCGACGAGCTGGCCGTCTGCCTCGCCTCGATCGACCGGTCCGACGTTCCACGCGTCGAGGTGCTGGTCGTGGACAACCGGCGCACCGTGCCGACGGTCGACCTGCTGCCCGGACTGGTGGGGCGTTTCCGGGGGCCCGGATGGTGTGTGAGCGCTTCGCGGCCGCCGGGGAGGTGGTGGTGTTCACCGACGACGACGCCCAGGTCGACCCGGTGTGGCTGCGCGCGATCGCGACCCGGTTCGCGCTGCACCCCGAGGAGTCGGCCGTCACGGGGCTGGTGCTGCCGTCGGAACTGGAGACGCCGGCGCAGCTGTGGTTCGAGCGCTACTACGGCGGGTTCGCCGCGGAGCGTGCGTTCGAGCCGCTGAGCTACGGCTTGACCCGTCCGGACGCGTCTGCGTGGGGGCGCGGGACGGTCGTCGGCCGGGATGACGCCGGGAACGAGGTTCGCCGGTTCGCCCTCTACGGCGCCGGGGCCTGCGGCGCCGGCTGCAACATGGCGTTCCGTCCCGTCCACCGTCGTGCGGCTGCGCGGCATCCGGCCCGGGGCCGACGACGACGTCCGCCCGGACCGGGACGAGGTCTCCGACGGGGGTACCGAGTCGGAGCGCGGCTTTCCCTCCGAGCTCGCCCGCGACGAGCTCGCCGGGTTGATCCGCGGCCCGCTGCTGTACGGGCGCAGCCGCTGGGCTACTCGCAGATTGACCCGTGTCGCGCGGGTTCAGTGATAGGCCGCCCGTCAGCAGGGTCGGCGCTCCGCCAGGGCTCGGTGATGGCAGTTCGGCTTCGCTGCCGCCCACGGTCCGTTCTGACCTTGTTGGCCGGGTGTTCTTGCTGATGCTTTGCCACGGACACCCGGTCTGTTCACCCGCCCGCACCTACCGTCGATGGTCGGACCACGTCGATACGACCCCGAAATGAGATCCGCACGAATGCCGCTCGATTCCGCCTGGTTCCTCGCCGTCAACCACTGGGCGCGCGCCACCCCCGCGTTGCACGGGGTGTCGAGCATCTACGCGCTGTGGCTCGGGCCAGTGCTGATTGCGCTGCTCCTCGTGGTCGGCTGGCTGCGGGCCCGTGCCCGGCCCGACGCCACCGGTCAGGTGGCCGTCGTGGTTCTCACCGGGGTGGCCGCCGTCGTGGCGGTGTTGGTCAACCAGAACGTGGTCTCGACCGTGATCGGGCGGGCCCGGCCGTGCGCCGCGATGCCGGACGTACAGGTGCTGTTGTCGTGCAGTGCGGACTACTCGATGCCCAGCGACCACGCCGTCATCGCCGGTGCGCTCGTCGTGGGACTGTGGATCCGGCAGCGCCGGCTGGGTGTGGTGGCTGCGGTGCTCGCATTGCTGCTGGCGTTCTCGCGGGTCTATGTCGGTGTGCACTATCCGAGTGATGTGGCGGTGGGCCTGCTGTTCGGGGCGGCTGTGGCCGCGTCGGTGGTGCTCGGACTGCGCGGCCCGGCGACCGCCTTGGCCGGCCGGCTGCTCGACACGTCGTTGCGACCGCTGATCCGTTCCGGGCGCGAGGTCGGCAGCGGCCAGGCGCTTCCGGGTTCAGCTTCCCGTCCGGCACGCCGCCGGTAGCGCTGCGGTGTTCGGTGCGGTGGTCGTGATCGTGCTGGCCGGGCTGTCGACCGCACAGCGCGCACTCAGGACGTCGATCGTGGGACTGGTCGTGCTGTTCGTTGCGGGAGTGGCGGCCTCGCGGGTGCTGCTGGGCGTCCACTACCCGAGCGACGTCACCGGTGGGGTGTTGCTCGGCGTCGCCTCGCTGGTGGCGGCGCGTCCTGTGTTGCCTCGCAACGCCTCCGGAATCACGACTCGGGCCGGAGCGCCGCCACCGTCAGCATGACCAGGTCCGGTTGGGGCCGCTCAGCATCCGGTGGCCGGCCCGTCCCGGTGCAGCGTCTCTTGGTGATCCGCGGTCGTGTCGGGGAGCCTCGTCCACTCGCGACGAGTCGGGTGGGCGTCGTTGGCGACATCGAGATCGTGGAGCAGATGATCCAGCCGGGTGTCAACGACGGGGCCGGTCCGTGCGGCCGTGGTCTTCGCGTCTGGTGCGACGTCGCGTGGTTCAGGCATCGGCGGGAGATGGTGCGTCGTGGTCGGTGCAGGTCGTGGTCCGGTGCGGGGGTGCCGCGTCCGCGAACTCGTGGAATGCGGTGTATGCGCGGGGCCCGTACACGGTGGCGGGGCCGCCGTTCATCAGGATGGCGACGCCGATCGCCTCGGCCACCTCGTCAGTGGTCGCGCCGCTGCGCGCGGCGCCGTCGGCGTGGGCGGCGATGCAGCCGTCGCATTCCCTGGTCACGGCGATCGCGAGTGCGATGAGTTCCTTGGTGCTCGAGCTCAACGCGCCCGGTCCGAGCACGGCGCCGTGCAGTTGTGCGTAGGCCTTGTAGGTGTCGGGTATCGCCCGACGCAGCTCGCGCCCGAGCGTGCGCGCTTCCCGTTGCAGTGCGGCAGCGTCTCCCATGTCGACCTCCAGTGGTGTGGTGTGCTCCGGTCGGAGCGTCCGCGGCCGCCAGCATTCCGGGCGCAGGCGACCGTGGCATGAGGCTTTCTCCCCGGTGGGACCCGTCCGTCCGGCCCGGTGGAGCGGGTCGGTCAGTTCTCGGGCTGTTCGGCGAGCGTGCGCCGGACGTCGTTCATGTCGACGCCCCGGATCTGCTCGATGAGCTGTTCCAGAGCCGGCTCGGGCAGCGCGCCGGGCTGGGCGTACAGCACGACCCCGTCGCGGATGGCCATCAGCGTCGGGATCGAGGAGATGCCGAACGTCCGGGCGAGCTCGGTCTGGGCTTCCGTGTCGACCTTGCCGAACACGACATCGTCGTGCTTGGCGGCTGCCTTCTCGAAGACCGGGCCGAACATGCGGCACGGGCCGCACCACGATGCCCAGAAGTCGAGGAGCACGATCCCGCCGTCCCCGACGGTGTCGTTGAAGTTCTCGGTGGTCAGTTCGATCGTCGCCATGGTTGCACCTCTCCTGTTCAGATACCCCCTACGGTATATCGAACGCCCATCCTGTCCGTGCTGTTCCCGTCCGGTGACATGGTCAGCCGGCGGGGCGGATCGCCCGGACGACGGTGTCGACGGCGAACCGCTCGGCGCCGTCGACCTGGACGGGACGCCGGTACTGTTCGGCGCGTTGTACGTCGAGCCCGGTCAGCGCCGCGCAGACCTCGTCGACGGTGTGCAGGACGGCTGGGTCCTGCGGGCCGCCCACTCCGTCGCGGAGGTTGGCGCGGTCGTGGCCGACGAGCAGCAGGGTTCCTCCCGGCGCCAGGGCGGCAGCGGCCGTGGCGAGTACCGGTGAGAGGACGGCGTGGGGGAGTTGCAGGTAGGCCAGGACGACGAGGTCGAACGATCCGTCGGGCTGGTAGTCGGTGACGTCGGCGACGATCCACTCGACCGTGACCGTGTGTTCCTGGGCGAGTCGTCGGCCCTTGTCGATGCCGACCGGGGAGTAGTCGACGGCGGTGACCGTCCATCCCTGGGTCGCCATCCAGACCGCGTTGCGGCCCTCGCCGGCACCGAGGTCGAGGGCGCGGCCGGGCTGGAGCCGACCGACCTCGTCGGCCAGTAGCCGGTTGGGTTCGACGGACCAGGCGAAGTCGCGGCCTGCGTACCGCTGGTCCCAGTCGCTCGCGGTCATCGGAGTCCACCGTGCCTTCTCGTCGGACCTGTGCCCGGAAGGATCGGGCGTTCGGTCGGCTACACGCCCACTCTCCCGCGGACCTGTCCGCGAAACGGCTCCCGATGTCGATCGGGGCCGGACGGCCCCAGCAGAGGGGTCCTTCGGCGCGCCGGAACCGATACCCCCGGGGGTTGTGTGGGACGGGCATCGCGGCCGGCCCCGATGTCTCCGACGAACGACCGAGAGGATCCGATCCTGATGAGCCTGCACCTGGGCGACACCGCCCCCGACTTCACCGCCGACTCCACCCGCGGCCCGATCCGCTTCCATGAGTGGCTCGGTGACTCGTGGGGAATGCTGTTCTCCCACCCGGCCGATTTCACGCCGGTCTGCACCACCGAACTGGGCACCGTCGCCCGCCTCGGCCCGGCGTTCAGGGCTCGCGGGGTCAAGGTCATCGGCCTGTCGGTCGACTCGGTCGAGTCGCACCTGCGCTGGGAGGGCGACGTCGGCGAGACCCAGGGCACCCCGGTCGACTTCCCGATGATCGCCGACGTCGACCGGACGGTGTCGGGGCTCTACGACATGATCCACCCGGGCGCGAGCGCGACGTCCACGGTGCGCACGGTGTTCGTCATCGGCCCGGACAAGACGGTCCGGCTCATGCTGACCTACCCGATGTCGACCGGCCGCAACTTCGCCGAGATCCTGCGCGCCATCGACAGCCTCCAGCTGACGGAGGCCTACCCGGTCGCGACGCCGGCGGACTGGCAGCTAGGTGAGGATGTGATCATCGGGCTGGGCGTCGACGACGAGCGAGCCGCACAGCTGTTCCCCCACCGTCGCGTGGTGAAGCCTTACCTGCGCATGACCGGCAGCCCTGACCGCACTCCGGCATCTCTCTGATCCCGTGCCGCGTCGGGTCCGGCTACGGGAGCCGGACAGCCGGGGTGCCTCGTGTTGAGATGCGGGGGTGCCCCCCGATGACGTTCTGCCGCTGATGGTTCCGAAGGACTACGAGGCCGAGCGGGTGTTCCGGCCGGCGAACCTGCTGCGGGAGGCTCGTCGGCAGCGGGGGCTGCCGGATGTCGCGGTGCCGGAGGTGTGCCTGCTGGATCCGGACGGCGACATCGTGCGTCACCTGGCCGCCACCGGGCGGGGCACCCGGCATCCGGGGTGGGCCTGCTACCACACGGAGATGTGGACGATTGGGCTTGACGGGATCGACGTCGGGGTGGTGGGGAAGGCGGTCGGAGCGCCGTTCGCGGTGCTGGTGGCCGAGCAGCTCGCCGAGTCCGGGTGCGGGCTGCTGGTGAGCGTGACCTCGGCGGGGCAGATCTCACCGGTCGGCGCGACACCGTGCTTCGTGCTGATCGACCGGGCGTTGCGGGACGAGGGGACGAGCGTCCACTACCGGCCACCGTCACGGTGGAGCCGCTTGGACGAGAAGACCCTCGGCCTCCTCGGGGGCGCGTTCGACCAGCTCCCGGAGCCGGTGGTCACCGGTGCGTCGTGGACGACGGATGCGCCCTACCGGGAGACCGCGGGCGCGATCGCCGCCGCGGCGGCCGCAGGTGTCGTCTGCGTGGAGATGGAGGCGGCGGCGTTGTACGCCTACGCGGCCGCGTCCGGCGCGCAGGTGGTGTGCCTGGCGCACATCACCAACACCATGGCCACCGACGGCGACGACTTCGA
The DNA here is from genome assembly GCF_042653605.1 of Pseudonocardia sp. GCM10023141. Taxonomy (NCBI): domain Bacteria; kingdom Bacillati; phylum Actinomycetota; class Actinomycetes; order Pseudonocardiales; family Pseudonocardiaceae; genus Pseudonocardia; species Pseudonocardia sp. GCM10023141. The sequence continues at coordinate 3,740 of NZ_JBHSIR010000006.1, read as the reverse complement.
GAAGGGCGCCGACAACGGCGTGCACGACGAGCTTGCCGTCGCACGCGCCGTTGCCGTCGCCCTGGTGTGATCGCCCTCAGGCGCAGGGGAACCACTGTGCCGCCGCGTCGGCCTTGGACCGGTGCGCGACGAAACGACGTTCGACCTCGGCGATGACGTCGGCCAGTGGGAACAGCTCGCGGGTGACGAGCCAGTAGAGACGCCGTCGGCGGTGATGGTGATCTCCGGGATCAGGGACTCGACGGTGAGCTCCAGACCGGTACCGGAGACGCCGCGGTGCGCGAGCGCGCGGATGACCTGGTCGTCGCGGGCGATGCCGAGCTAGTCGAGGAACGCCGTGAACGGTTCCAGCTCGGAGAACCGTTCCGGTTCCAGTGCCGCGGGCAACCGGACCCGGAACCCCTCGGCCGGGGCCGCGCGGATCCCGGCCGCCGCACGCTCCCACGACCGGGCCCCTCCGCAGACGCGCATCGCGGCGTCGCTAGTGGCGAAGTTGACCCCGAGGATGTAGGGCATCGGCGTTGCCGTGCAGGCCCATGCCCTTCCTGGGCCTGGTGACCTCGAGCCCGGGTGTCGGCGGGGACCGCGAAGGGGTCCACCCCGCCGTCGACGTCGGGTAAGCCCGTGGAGACGACGTAGACGTCGGCCTTTCCGACCGAGGTCACCCAGCTCTTGCGCGCCGTCAGTGCCACGGTGTCGCCGTTGCAGGTGGCCTTCGAGCCCGGGCGGGGCCCAGAAGTGCGAGCGCGAGCCGGCCTCGGAGGAGGCCATCGAGGCGAGCATTCTGCTGTTGGCGAGCTGGTGGAGCAGCTTGACAGCCCGGGGGGCGGTGCGACCGCCACCGGCATGACCGCGCTGAGGTGCATCAGGTAGATCATCTCCGTCGAGCCGCAGACCTCGGCCGGGCCTCCGACGGTGGCGACAAGCTCGTGCGGGCCACCGCCGAGCCCGTCGGCCTCGATGGGCACGGCCGGGGCGAGCAGACCGCTCTCACGCAGGGCTTGTACGGCCTCAGCTGGATACCGGCCCTCCGCGTCGACGTTGTGAGCGTGCTGGGCGGCGATCTCGCGCACGGGGGCTGGTGCGCGGTCACATCCACGATGTGACCCTCTCGACGGGGTTGAGTCCTGAAGAACGTGCGGAGAGAAGTGTTTAACCTTAATTTCTATATGGCTGCGGCATAGCAGACAATTGACCCTTAGTTATGTCTCGATCGGGCTGATGGGCCAGCGAGGCATGAACCGGGGGCGGACACTTACGGTTCGTGTACGAACCGCCGCACGGTACCCGCGCGAATGCTCTGCCTCCCTATCCTGACCGCACATGATGCTCGACCCACAGAGGGGCACGACGCGATGACCGACACCGTTCGCATGACCGAGCCGCGGGTCGCCGCGCCGGGTTCGTACCGGGTGATGACGCGGATGTTCACCGTCCTGCGCGTCTTCACCGGCCTGGTGTGGCTCACCAATGCCATCGCCAAGATCATCGACGTCGGCAACTACGATTTCGGTTTCATCTCCTTCAATCTCGTCACCCGCGGCGTGGCGCAGGCCATCGCCACCGATGCTTCGTCGAAGACGTACATCGCGCCGCTGGGGTGGGCCTACCAGAATCTGGTGCTGCCCAACTGGGGCTTCTTCGGTGTCTTCCTGACGATCGCCGAGCTCGCCATCGGCCTCGGGCTGATCTTCGGTGTGGCCACCCGGCTCGCGGCGGTCGGGGGCCTGCTGCTGCTCGCCCCGATCTGGCTGATGCTGCTGCACACCGGTGGGTACCTGTGGGAGTACCCGGCCGAGGACCTGTTCCCACTGGTGATGCTCGCGATTGTGCCGGCCGGACGGCATTGGGGATGCGACGCCACTCTGGCTCCGCGCTTCGGATACCGCTGGCTGTTCTGAGCACCGATCGGATGTTGATCTGATGTCCACCAGGACCCGGTTCGGAACGTCCACGGGACAACCGGCGCTGCTGTTGGCCACCACGCTGATGCAGCCCCGGTGGTGGTCGGCCGGACAGTGGAGACCGGCCGCTGCGGTCTCCGTGTTCGCCTTCCTGATCATCGGTCGAATCGGCGAGACGTTGCCGCCCGAGTCCGTGGGCGCGTCTACCCGGTGGAGTGGGGGAACTGGGCAACGCTCGTCGCGTCCGCGGTGATGATCGGGTTGATCGCCACCACCTTCGCCGTCACGGGCGGTCGTCGTGGCCTTGCCAGGCCGGTAGCGGGTCCGCAGGAACTGTTGCGGCGATCGTCATGGCCTGCCCGGTGTGCAGTCCGCTGGCCATTCCGCTCCTGGGTACCGGGCTCCTGGCGTTCCTCGTGCCCGACCGTGGATGGCTGGCCCTTGTCTCCGCCGTCCTGTTGGCGCTCACTCTGCTGCTGCGCCTGCGCGTGAGTACGACCTGCGCGTGAACCTCAGGGTAGGCGGGGGCGCGCAGTGATCCAGCTGAACAGCGGCAGCGTCTCAGCGGGTGCGGTGCATCTCGAAAGCGAGTGCGATGGTCTCGGTCGCCGGGTCCCGCGTGATGGCGCGCGCCAGGCCGTCGGGTGAGTAGCGGTCGGTGCGCAGCCCGGCGAAGCGCCGCGGGCCGCCCTCGGTGAACACTCCGATGACCACGGCCCGCCGGGGACCACTGCGGCGTCGAGGAGTTCGAGGTAGCGCCGTCGCTCGGCCGGCCCTGTGAGGAAATAGAACAGCCCACGATCGTGCCAGGCGGCGTAGCGGCGGCGGGGCATCCAACGAAGTAGGTCGTCGATCATCCAGTCGGCCCGTTCGGCGGCGGCCCGACCGTTCGCGAGTGTGGCTCGGACCCACGGCCGAGATGTCGAGTGCGGTCGGGTCGCCGGATCCCCGGCTCAATAGCGCGTCGATCAGGCAGGACGACCCCGTGCCGATGTCGATCACCGGCTTGCCTGGGCGCACGTCGAGGGCGTCGTGCATCTCCAGGGAGCGCCGCGGCTCGGGTTTCGAACCCGCTGATAGACGCGCTCCCGGTGGCGTGTCCGCTTTGCGCTGGACTGCGGCCCGATCATGAGGACCAGTGTCAGATAGGCCGGCGTCGCAGCGCGAGCCAGATGAACGACTGGTCGGCTCCCGACGGGGTGGTGTGGTGCTCGCGACGACGGGCCAGCTCCACCCACCGCGAGTTGCCGCCGAGGGCGTCGAGCAGCTCGTTGGGCGAGTAGCGGGCCGTGGGTAGTCCCGAGCAGGCTGTCGGCCCGTCCTCGGCGAAGGTGCCGATCACCGCGATGCCGTCGTCCTGCAGGGCGGAGTCGAGCAGCGCGAGATACCGGGCCTGCGCGTCGGGATCCCGGAGGAAGTGGAAGACGGCACGGTCGTGCCATAGGCCGAAGGTACGGCCGGGTCGCCAGGCGAGAAGGTCGGACACCACCCAGTGGACCCGCTCTGCAGCAGCTCCGAGTCGCTTCTGCGCGACCGCGAGCCCCTGTTCGGACACGTCCAGCGCCGTCACGTCGGTGTGGCCACGCGCCAGTACCGCGTCCACCAGCCGAGACGCGCCCGCACCGACGTCGACCAAGGATCGCTCCGGGCCGACATGCGCGGCGTCGAGCATGTCGAGTGACAGCGCGGGTGTCTCGGTGAACCAGCTGACTCCGCGTTCGCCGCGGTCGGCATACACGGTGTCCCAGTGCTCGGTGTTCCAGTGTTCGGTGTCGATCATGCGACCACCACGGTGGCCATCATCCCGGCGTCCTCGTGGTCGAGGATGTGGCAGTG